>JAYVYJ010000012.1:0-4038 GCA_043784465.1 Hyphomicrobiales bacterium | reverse complement strand
GTCGATCCATCGACAGCCCGATTTCAAGACATGAATAATACCGCTGATCACCCGTCGATCATCAACGCGCTTCTTGCCACGCGTGTCCGTCGGCAAGTGAGGTTCAATCTTCGAAAACTGCTGCGCGCTCAACCAAAACAAATCACCGCTCATCTTCGGCTCCCTTCGGAACCTTGAATTACAAACCGGCGCTCTCGCTAACAATTTTATGGGTCCAGACCCTAGGTTCCATGTCTTTGCATCCTGTCTGGCGGACTGCTGTCTAAATGAGGCGAGGGCTCGCTGGTCTGCGGGCCCTGCGGCGCCGAGATTGTCTCGAACAACGGCGTCTGGTCGTCGCCGATGTAGTCGCGCGTCAACGGGGCCGCATCGCGCCGATGCGCAAGCTGAATCTGGAACACCATCAGTGTCCCACTGCGGAACATCGCCTCGCTGGTTGCGAGGTAAAATTTCCACATTCGGAAAAATCGTTCGTCATAGATTTCTTTGGCTTCGTTCCGCCTGGCCTGGAAGCGCTCAAGCCAGAGGCGCAGCGTCTCGGCGTAATGAAGTCGCAAGCCTTCGACGTCCGTGATCCACAAGCCGGCCTTTTCGACAGCGGCGATGACTTCCGAAAGCGCGGGGACATAGCCGCCCGGAAAAATATATTTGTCGATCCAGGGATCGGCCGCGCCCGGCGGGTCCATGCGGCCGATGGAATGGACCAGCGCCACGCCGTCAGGCTTGAGCGATCGCGCGACGGATTGAAAGAATGTCGAATAGTCTCGCTTTCCGACATGTTCCAACATGCCCACCGAGACGATTGGATCGTAGTGGCCCTTCTCGTCGCGAAAATCGCGCAGTTCGAAACGCGCTCGATCGGAGAGGCCGGCGACGGAGGCGCGAGCGTGCGTCGCCTGAAGTTGTTCGGTCGAAAGTGTAATGCCCGTCACATGGGCGCGTTCTGTTCGGGCAAGATCGAGAGCGAGGGCTCCCCAACGGGAGCCGATGTCGAGAACGTCGTGTCCCGGTTTTAAAAGCAATTTGGTTGCAATGTGGCGTTTTTTCGCCGCCTGCGCCGCCTCCAGGGTCTCGTCGCCACGGACGAAATAGGCGCAGGAATATTCCCGGTCCGCATCGGGAAACAGGTCGTAGTACGCCCTCGAGAGGTCATAATGATGCGCGACGCTTTCGCGCGCGCGGCGAAGGCGATTGCGTTGGGCGAAGAACCGGTTGAACCGCACACGCAAGCGTTGGACAAAACTCTTGTCGATCGGCCCAAACCCTTCGCTCGCCAATCACAGGAGGTCGCTCAGGGAACCCCGTTCAAGCGTCATCCGCCCATCCATATAGGCTTCACCGAACGCCAGCGAAGGATTGAGCAGCAGACGAAGCGGCAGGGTGCGGTCATGAATTCAAAGCGTAACGTTGGCAACCGTTCGTTGATCGCCAAAACAATGCGCGCGACCTCGCGCATCGATGACCGTGATGTGTCCGATGCGGACCATCGAACGCAACAGACCCGAAAGAACGAGAATCGGATTTTCCGACCGCAATTTAGGAAAGACAATTGTCAACACGGATATCTCCTATTGCCCACTTTCCCGCTCCCATGGCGTAGCGGCCTGCGGAAATTTCTCTTCGTGTTTGGCGGCGTCGGGATTTTGCGGCGCGAGCAATGCGGGAAAGCTAAGGCTCATAAGCGCGCCTAGCAACGCCAACGCGGTCACGAGCAGGAAGGAAGCGTTGGGCAGCCATGCCACGTCGTACAGCAGGCCACCGACCGCCGATCCAACCGCCGCGCCCAAGCTCGCCGCTGATGTCTGCCTGCCAAGCTGTGCGCCCTGCGCCTTTCCCGCTTTGCTGGAAATCCAGTAAGTCAGGATCGGCGACAGAATGCCGGCGCTTGCCGCCACGCCGCCAATCACCAGCAGCATCAGCGAGAAATCGGAAGCGCGCGGCACAAGGAACAAAGCGCCGGCCATCACCGCGAGCG
This sequence comes from Hyphomicrobiales bacterium, assembly GCA_043784465.1. Classification (GTDB taxonomy): domain Bacteria; phylum Pseudomonadota; class Alphaproteobacteria; order Rhizobiales; family Beijerinckiaceae; genus Roseiarcus. The sequence goes on along the minus strand of JAYVYJ010000012.1, from coordinate 2,063 downwards.
CGGGCGCGATGAACCAACGCGTGGTTTCGGATTTGACCCAGGGCGAAAAGACTATGGCCTGTGCGACCAACATGACCAGACTGCACTCGGTGAACATCGTGGCGATCTGGTATTGCGTCAGCCCGAGTTCCTGTTTGCCACGTAGCGCCAGCCCCACTTCGAATACGCCGACGCCGGTCGAGACGATGAAGGAGATCGCGAGCAGGCGGGGCACAAGCCACGCGGCAGGCTTCCTGCGAACGGCGCGGGCGCGATTGGCGGAGTCATCGGCCGCTTTCGTTCCCGGAATGGCGATCAGTGTCGCGACCGATGCGATCAGGGACAACACCGCTGCCCCGGCCAGCGGAAGCGCTAACGACCTGGCCGTGCTGGCAATAGGGGCCAGGCTGGAGCCGCCCCGGGCGACGAACACGCCGAGCATTGGCCCTGACAGAAACCCGCCGATCCCCGACAGGCTGACGAAGGTGAGGCGACGGCCGCGAAATTCCTCTGTCGTCGCGAGATCCCCGATCACCGCCAGCGCCACTGGCGTGACCGCCGCAGCGAACATGCCGCTCAGAAATCTTTCGGCATAGACAGCGGCCAGACTTTCGATGAACGAAAACGTCATCATGGTCGCGCTGAACCCAAGCAGCCCGATCAAAAGAACGTTACGCCGTCCGTACTTGTCGGAAAGGCGTCCCCAAACCGGAGCGAAAAGGAACAGAGACAGCGTGTAGAGCCCGGTCAGCAGCCCGGTTGCCCGCGAGACCTGCGCCGTATCGCCGCCATCGCCAAGCAATCGCTCAATCAGATAGGGAAGTAGCGGCAGTATGATTCCGTAACCCATCGATACCGTAAAAACCGAGAGCATCAGCACCGCCATTACCCGGAACGGTACGCCGCTGAATGTTCTCCCGTTGATCATGGCGTGGCTGTCGCGGAGGCGAGGGTAGGTGCGCGAGCGGTCCGGGACTGGATGCCCGTTAGCTTGGTCCGCTTCAGCATCAGCGCATTGATTGCGACAATCAGCGTGCTGCCTGACATGGACAGCGCGGCGACCTCCGGGCTCAGCACGAAGGGGTACAACACACCCGCAGCGAGCGGAAACGCGATCACGTTGTAGCCAACCGCCCACCAGAGATTCTGGTGCATCTTGCGCAACGTGGCGCGCGACAGTTCGATGGCGCCGACGATATCGTAGGGATCGCTCTTCATCAGCACGACATCGGCGCTTTCCATGGCGACGTCTGTGCCGGCGCCAATAGCGAAGCCGACATCGGCCTGGGTCAGCGCGGGCGCATCGTTTACGCCATCGCCCACCATTCCAACCTTCTTGCCGCCCGCTTGCAGCCCCTTGACCTTCTCCGCCTTCTGCGCGGGCAGCACGTCGGCCAGAACGCTGTCTATGCCTAGGTCCGCAGCTATGCGCTTGGCTGTGGCCGCATTGTCGCCGGTCAGCATCACCACTTCGATATTGAGCTCGCGCAACTTCGCCACCGCGGCCTTGGACGTGGGCCTGACGGCGTCGGCGATAGCGATCAAGCCGATGATCCGAGCCGCCTGAGCGACATGGACCACGGTGCGACCGTCCGTCTGCATGCGTGTGGCTTCAGCCTCAAGGCGACCGAGCGCCAGCTTTTGCGTGTCCATCAATAGTCGGTTGCCAAGAAACACCGTTCCCCCGGCGGTCTCGGCGCGCGCGCCCATGCCGTCAAGACTTTCGAAGCCGGTCGGCGCCACGACCGCCAGCTTGGCCGCCCGGCGGAGTATCGCCTGAGCCAACGGATGGGCGGACCCTTGTTCCACCGCCGCAGCGGCCGTGAGCACGGCGCTTTCGTCAACTCCGTCCGCCGTCACGATCTCTACGACCTCCGGCTGGCCGACGGTGAGCGTGCCGGTCTTGTCGAAAACGATGACCTTGAGTTTCGTCGCGTCTTCGAGCGCCGCAGCGTTTTTGAACAAGATGCCGTTGGTCGCGCCAAGGCCGGTGCTCACCATGATCGCCATCGGGGTCGCCAAACCCAACGCATCCGGGCAGGCGATCACAAAGACCGTGATGGTCATTGTCAGTGCGAACAACA
>JAYVYJ010000011.1:0-10699 GCA_043784465.1 Hyphomicrobiales bacterium | reverse complement strand
TAGCGAATCTTCAAATCCTCGCGCTCCATAACGTAAGCGGGTTCGGTGGAGCCGGACCTTGAAACGGAGCAGAATTATGAAGGCCCTCAAGTTTTTCGCGTCTGACGAGTCCGGCGCCACCGCGATCGAATACGCCCTGATCGCCTCCCTGATCGCGGTCGCCCTGATCTCGATCCTCGGCGCCCTCGGCACCCGCCTGTCGGGCGAGTTCTCGCAGGTCTCGGCCGCGCTCAAATAAGCCTTTCAAGTCACGAGCGAAGTCAAAAGCGCCGGCGGTCTCTTCCGCCGGCGTTTTTGCTTGAAGCGCACCGGCCGCCGTTCACGGGGCCTCAAGATGTTTCCGGCAATCTAACGCGGCGTATCGCAGTTCCAAAAGGTTTGACGTCATGGCGGTCTTCGCGCACCAATCGATGATCCTGTTCTTTCCGTTGGCGATGGCGCTGGCCGCGGCGATGGACCTCCTGACCATGAAAATCCCCAATCGCCTGTCGGCTGCGCTGACGCTGGGCTATTTCGTGCTCGCGCTGGTCGCGGGCCGCCCGTTCGGCGAGATCGGCCAGCATGCGGTGTGCGGCGCGGCGGTTCTCGCCCTCACGTTCGTCATGTTCAATCTGCGCTGGATCGGCGGCGGCGACGCCAAGCTGGCGGCGGCGACCGCGCTGTGGATCGGCTGGACCCCACTCGCCGATTACGGCATCGCGTCGGCCATCGCCGGCGGCGGCTTGACGTTGCTGATCCTCACGGCCCGCCGCTTCGCGCTGCCCGACCTGCTCGCTTCGCAGGCCTGGATTGCGCGTCTCCACAACGCCAAGACCGGCATACCTTACGGCATCGCGTTAGCATTGGGGGGGCTCATGGTCTATCCGCAGACGCAGTTCTGGACGGCGCTCAACGTCGGCTGAAGGCCGCGCCGCTTGGCCTCCGTCGCCCGAGATTTTTTCGTTAACCGTGATTATTGAGGAAAAAGCAAACGTTTGGATACACCTGATTAACCGTAATTTGACGATTGGCCCCCATTCTCGACTACGGCGGCGCTAGGCGCGCCAACAGGGCCGAAAGTCCATGAACAGGTTGCAAGTCATAGCTCTTGGCGTCTCCGCGTTGGCCTTCGGCGGAGCGTATTTCGTTTTCAATTCTTACTTGGGGTCTCAACGGAAGGCGCCGGTCGTCATTCAGGAGGCTCCCAAGATCGACCTCGACAAGGTGATGACCGCCGCGCAGGACATCCCTATCGGCAGCGTGATGGCCGAGCCGTTGATCGTCTGGCAGGATTGGCCCAAGGCGTCGATTTCCGAGCAGATGATCGTGAAGTCGGCCTTCGCCGACCACGCCGCCGAACTCAACGAATATAAAGACACGATGACCCGCGAGGGGTTCCTGCGCGGCGAGCCGATCCGGCGCGACAAACTCGTCCGGGCGGGCCTGGGCGGCTACATGGCGGCGGTGCTGCCCAGCGGTATGCGCGCGGTCGCCATCAAGATCGACAACAGCGGCGATCTGACGGCCGGCGGCTTCATTCTGCCCAACGACCGCGTCGACGTCGTGCGCATCTATCGCGACGACGAGGGCACGCGGCACAAGGGCCAGGAGGTGCTGTCCCATCAGGTCGTGCTCTCCAACGTGCGTGTGCTCGCCATCGGCCAGAACGTGCAGGAGGAGAACGGCCGCAAGGTCGTGGCCGGCAGCAACGCGACGCTCGAACTCGACCCCAAGCAGGCCGAGATCGTCATCTTCGCCCAGCACCTGTCGGGCACGAGCTTGCATCTGGTGCTGCGCAGCCTGGTGGATTCGGGGGGCGCGACCGAAACCGTGAGCGATCCTTCGGACAACGATTCAGAATCCGCCGGCGTCTCCGTCGTGCGCTACGGCCGCTGAGGAGGCGCCCCCATGAACGCCCACATTCGCCTCCCCTTCGCCCCGGCCGTCAAGAACACGATTCTCGCGCTCTCCGCCGTCGCCACGCTGGCCGCCGCCCTCCCCGCGCGGGCGGGGGAAGGCGCGAACAACTCGTCCGTCTCCGTGCAGCGCGGGCAGGTCAAGAGCTTGCAATTGGGCGTCGGCCGCTCGCTGATCGTCGATCTGCCCGAGGACGCGCAGGAAATCTTCGTCGGTCAACCCGACGTCGCCAATGCGGTGGTGCGCTCGGCGCGCCGCCTTTATGTTTCGACGCTCAACTCCGGCACGACGACGATATTCGCGCTCGGCGCCGACGGTCGCAAGATCGCCACGCTGGAGATCAGCGTGGGGCGCGACACCGGCGAACTGGTCAACCTGCTCAAGGCGGCGATTCCCAACACCAACATCAGCGTGAGGACCGCCGGCGGCGACATCATCCTGACGGGATCGGTCGATTCCGCCGTGGACGCGCAACGGGCGCAAGATCTCGCCGAGGGCTTCCTCAATTCGACCACCGGCAAGGACAACGTCACCGGAAATTCCGCCACCGGGCTCAACGCCAACAGCAAGGTCATTAATTCGCTGTTGATCCGGGGTCTCGACCAGGTGAGCCTGCGGGTGACGATCTCCGAAATTCGACGCGACGTCGTCAAACAACTCGGCGTCAGCTATTCCGGCTCCGGCGGCAACCTCGTCGCGGGCGCGGGCTCGGGTCTCAACTCGCTTTCCGTGACAAACCCGCTGGGCGTCAACGGCGCGCTCGGCAATTCCGCGACTATTGGATGGAACATCGCTGGCGCCAGTCTCAAAGCCACGCTCAACGCCTTTGAAGAGGAAGGCGTCGCCCGCACTCTCGCCGAGCCCACGGTGACGGCGGTTTCGGGCGAGCGCGCGAAATTCCTGGCGGGTGGAACCATCCCGATTCCCTCGGGGTCGAGCTGCTCGCTGACCGGCTGCGTGCTGAGCTTCACCCAGCAGCCCTACGGCGTCACGCTCAACTTCACGCCCGTCGTTCTGGCGCAGGGCCGCATCCAGATGCGCGTCGCCACCGAAGTGACCGACATCGACTATTCCAAGCAGATAACCGTGGGCAACACCTCGGTTCCGGGCTTTCGCACCCGCAAGAACGAGACGACGGTCGAACTGCCGTCCGGCGGCTCCATCGTTTCGGCGGGCCTGATCTCCACGCAATCGAGCGCGGCGGTCTCCGGCCTGCCGGGGCTGATGAACCTGCCCATTCTGGGCGCGTTGTTCCGCTCGCACGATTATCAGCGTCAGGAGACCGAACTCCTGATCGCCGTCACGCCCTACATCGTCCATTCCGTCGATCCCAAGGACGTGGCGCGCGTCGATCAGAACCTGACGGACGCCAGCGATCCCCAAGGCTGGTTCCTTGGCCGCATCAACCGCATCTACTCGACCTCCCAAGGTCTGCGCCCGCCGCCCAACTATTCCGGCAAAGTCGGCTTCATCACCGATTGATACCCGCTCTTCCCCGCTTTCCGCTTCTTTCTTGCGAGTGACTTCATGTTTGAGGAGATGAGGACCAAAGGCGCCAGGCGCGGAATGGCCGTGACGGCCTTTCTCCTCGGCGCGGCGGCGTTGTCGCTCTCGGGCTGCCTGACCGGCGTCGAGTACGGCACCGACAACCCGGCGACCGCGGCCGAGTACCATCAGGTTCATCCCATTGTGCTGGGCAAGGGCGTGACCACGCTGGATCTGTTTCCCGTCGGGGATCGGCTCGACCGCCTGACCGTCGACAAGCTCAAAGGTTTCGCCGAACGCTACCGCGAGTTCGGGGCGAGCGAGATCACCGTGATGACGCCCGCCGGTGAGCCGCATATGTCGAATTTCGTGCCGCAAATCCGGCACGAGCTTTACGCCAACGGCTTGCGCGGCTACGTCGCGGTTTCGTCTTATCCGGTGGGCGATCACATGCTGGCGAGCCCGATCCGGCTGGTCTATCAGGGCATGAAAGCCCAGGTCGCCGACCGGTGCGGACAATGGCCGACCGACCTCGCCTCGGGCACGTCGCTCGAAACCTGGAAGAACCAGCACTATCCCAACTTCGGTTGCGCGACGCAATCCGCGCTCGCCGCTCAGATCGACGATCCCCGCGACCTCGTGCAATCGCGCGGCTCGACGCCGCCCGACGAGGCGATGCGGCTGCGCGCCATCCAGAACGTGCGCAAGGGAACCGATCCGGGCGCGGACTGGAAGACGACCGTGACATCCCTCGGTTCGGTGGGGAACTGATCCATGCGCGCTCAAGGCTCCGAAGAAGTCGTCCCGTCGATGGGGGTTGCGATCGTGCAGATCGATCCGGTGCCGAGGGTGTCGATTCAGGCGTTCTGCGAATCGCCCGAAGCCGCCTCGATCATTCAGGCCGCCATCGGCGACCGGCGGATGAGCAAGGCGCATGTCAAGCAGAACATGGGCGGCGCGGCGGCGGCGGTGGAAGCCTATCGTACGGCGCCGACGCCCAACGTCATCGTCATCGAAGCGACGTCCGACCGGGATTTCCTGGTCAGCATGCTCGACGAACTCTCCGAATATTGCGACGCCGGCACCAAGGTCATCATTGTCGGCAAGGTCAACGACATCGTGCTTTACCGCCAGTTGATCGCGAGAGGGGTCAGCGAATATCTGGTGCTGCCGTTCAGCGTCGTGGATTTCGTCGGCGCGGTCAGCAATCTGTTCCGGTCGCCGGGCGCCAAGCCGCTCGGGCGCATCCTGGCGCTGGTGGGCGCCAAGGGCGGCGTCGGCTCTTCGACGTTGGCGCATAACATCGCCTGGCATTTCGCGGCCGAACTCGGCCTCGACACGATCATCGCCGATCTCGACCTGGGCTTCGGCACGGCGGGCCTCGACTTCAACCAGGACCCGCCGCAAGGCGTCGCGGAAGCCGTGTTCGCGCCCGACCGCGTCGACGTCACGCTGGTCGATCGCCTGTTGTCGAAATGCGGCGATCACCTGCATTTGCTGGCCGCACCCGCGATGCTCGACAAGATTTACGATTTCAACGAAACTGCGTTCGACTCTTTGATTGACGCGATGCGCGCCTCCGCGCCCTGGATCGTGCTCGACGTGCCGCACGGCTGGACGGCCTGGCAGCGCCGCATGTTGATTGGCGCCGACGAGGTGATCGTCGTGGGCGAGCCCGATCTCGCCAACCTTCGCAACGCCAAGAACATCCTCGACAACATCCGCGCGGCGCGTCCGCACGACCATCCCCCGCGCTTGATCCTCAACAATGTCGGCGTGCCGAAGCGTCCCGAGATTCCGATCGCCGACTTCGCCAAAACCATCGAAATCGAGCCGACGGCGGTGATCGCCCACGATTCCAAATTATTCGGCGCGGCAGCCAACAATGGTCAGATGATTGCGGAGATCGAGCCCAAGGGCAAGACCGCCGAAACCCTGAGCGCCCTGACGTCCTCCATCGCCGGGCGCACCGAGACGAAGAAGCAGAAGCGGGGCCTGTTCGACCCGTTCCTGTCGAAACTTACCAAGCGTGCGTAACCCCTGTAGGAGCGTAGCGAGGAGCCATGTTCGGTAAGCGCGCCAATACCGGTCCCAGTCCGGCCCCGTCCGCATCGGCCGCGAAGGAGGAAGCGCCTCGCGGGGTTGCGACCGAATTGCGCTCCTCGACGCCGGCGCCCCCGCCGCCGATGCGCGTCGAGGCGCGGTCGGACACCTATTTTCAAACCAAATCGATGATTTTCAGCGCGCTGATCGAGGCCATCGATCTCTCCGCGCTGTCCAAGCTCGATCAGGAGACGGCGCGCGAGGAAATTCGCGACATCGTCCACGAAATCGTCACCATCAAGAACGTCGTGCTCTCCATCGCCGAGCAGGAGGATTTGCTCGACGACATCTGCAACGACGTGCTGGGCTTTGGCCCGCTCGAACCGCTGCTAGCGCGCGACGACATCGCCGACATCATGGTCAACGGGCCGACGCGCACCTACATCGAAGTCAACGGCAAGATTCAGTTGACCAACGTGCGCTTCCGCGACGGCGCGCAGTTGATGAACATCTGCCAGCGCATCGTCAGCCAGGTCGGCCGCCGCGTCGACGAAGCGTCGCCCATCTGCGACGCGCGTCTGCTCGACGGCTCCCGCGTCAACGTGATCGCGCCTCCCCTCGCCATCGACGGCGCCGCGCTCACCATTCGTAAGTTCAAGAAGGACAAGCTGACTCTCGACCAGCTTGTACGCTTCGGCGCGATCTCCAACGCCGGCGCGGAGATCCTCAAGATCATCGGCCGCGTGCGCTGCAACGTCGTCATCTCCGGCGGCACGGGTTCCGGCAAAACGACGCTTCTCAACTGCCTCACCAACTACATCGACGTCGAGGAGCGCGTCATCACCTGCGAGGACGCGGCGGAATTGCAATTGCAACAGCCCCATGTCGTGCGGCTGGAGACTCGCCCGCCCAATCTTGAGGGCGTCGGCATGGTGACGATGCGCGATCTCGTCAAGAACTGCCTGCGTATGCGCCCCGAGCGCATCATCGTGGGCGAGGTGCGCGGACCCGAGGCGTTCGATCTGCTGCAGGCGATGAACACGGGCCATGACGGCTCGATGGGCACGCTGCACGCCAACTCGCCGCGCGAAGGCCTCAGCCGTCTCGAGTCGATGATCACCATGGGCGGCTTTTCGTTGCCCGCCAAGACGATCCGCGAAATGATCGTCTCCTCCTGCGACGTCATCATCCAGGCCGCGCGTCTGCGCGACGGTTCCCGGCGCATCACGCACATTACCGAAGTGATGGGCATGGAAGGCGACACGATCATCACGCAGGACCTGTTCGTCTACGAAATCCTCGGCGAAGACGCGCAGGGCAAGCTGAAGGGCCGGCATCGCTCGACGGGCGTCGGACGGCCCCGGTTCTGGGACCGTGCGCGCTATTATGGCGAGGAGGCGCGGCTCGCCGCCGCGCTCGATTCGGCCGAAGTCCGCGACGTCGACACTCTCTAAAAAGCAGGGCGTCATGAATACCCCTTTGTTTCTGGCCGTGTTCGTCGCGCTCGCGTTGGGCGGAATCTCGTTCGCCTTTCTGGGCGGCGACGATACGGCGACCAAACGACGCGCCGCCGTCGGCAAATCGGCGGGGCGAAAGTTTTCCGACGTCGGCGCCGACCGCGCCGCCAAGAAGAAGCAGATCGCCGAAACGGTCGCCGATCTCGAAAAGAAGAGCCGCCGCAAACGCGTCGATTTGCAGACCCGCATCGAACAGGCGGGTTGGACCATCAAGAAATGGCCGTTCCTCGCGATTTTTATGGGCATCGGCTCGGCGGTCGGCCTCGCCGCCTTCGTCAAATGGCAAAGTCCGGTCATCTCGGGCATGCTCGCCGTCGCCATCGCGGTCGGCCTGCCCAATCTGGTGATTGCGCGCCGCCGGGCGTCGCGCATCAAGAAGTTCGTCGACCATCTGCCCGATGCGCTCGACATCATCGTACGCGGCGTGCGCGCGGGCCTGCCGGTCAACGATACCCTACGCATCATCGCCAACGAAGCGCGCGAGCCCGTGAAATCCGAGTTCCGTCGCGTCATCGAGCAACAGGCGCTTGGCATATCTGTTCCCGACGCGTTGCAGAAGCTGGCGATGCGCGTTCCCGCCACCGAGACCAACTTCTTCGCCATCGTCATCGAGATTCAATCGAAGGCGGGCGGCAATCTGTCCGAGGCGGTCGGCAATCTCTCCAAGACCGTGCGCGAGCGCAAGAAGATGCGCTCCAAGATCGGCGCGATGTCGATGGAGGCGCTGGCGTCGGCCGCCATCATCGGCGCCGTGCCGTTTCTCGTCACGGCGGCGCTCTATGTCAGTTCGCCCAACTATATTGGCCTGCTGTTCAGCACCAACCACGGCCGCATCGTGACGCTGATCGGCTTGGCGTGGATGGCGATAGGCGGGTTCGTGATGAAGAAAATGATCAGCTTCGACTTCTAAAACCGGGAAGCCGATTTGGTGAGCGAAGCGAAGCCGTCCAGCGGTCACGCCGGATTGACGCTCTCCGGCGGACATATGATCTCGGAGAGGCTGCATGGCTTCGCTGCGCTCGCGATGACGGTGGGTTCACTCCAACGCACTTTGCAATAGGGGCCCTGCGGCCATGTTGGATCAGATTCTAGCCAAATTGGGCGACGCCGGCTTCATCGCCACGTTGCTTGTGTCTCTGGGTTGCGCCGCAACGGTGCTGCTGGCGATGATGCCGCTGTTGCAGCGCGACGACGCGGCGCGGCGCATCAAGGCGGTCACGGTGGAGCGCGAGCGTATCCGCCTGCGCGAGCGCGAACGGCTCAACGTCGGCAACCAGCCCAAGCGCGCGTTGCGCCACCGAACGGGCGGCATCGCCAAACAACTGGTGGATTCGCTGAGCCTCGACACCTGGCTCAACACCAACACCGCCAAGATGAAGCTCGCCCAGGCCGGCTTTCGCGGGCAGGGGCCCGAGAACGCGTTCCTGGCCTATCGTCTGGCCGCGCCGATCGTGTTTTTCATCGCCGGCGTCATCTACATTTTTTTCATCGCCAATCTCAAATGGTCGTTCATGGTCAAATGCGGGGCGTCGATGGCGTGCGCCTACGCCGGAATCAAGGCCCCGGAACTCTTTCTTTCCAACAAGATCGGCAAGCGCCAGAAGGAGATGGGCCGCGCCTATCCCAACATGGTCGATCTGATGATCATTTGCGTGGAATCGGGCATGTCGATCGAGCACGCCGCCCGCAAGGTGGCGCAGGAGATCGGCGCGGAGTCGCTGGCGCTCGCCGAGGAGATGTCGCTGCTGGCGGCGGAAATGTCCTATCTGGAGAGCCGCCGCATCGCGTTCGAGAATTTTTCGCTGCGCACCGGCCTCGACGCGGTCAAGCAGTTATGCACGGTGCTGATCCAGTCCGAAAAATACGGCACGCCGCTGGGCGCCGCCCTTCGCGTGCTGGCGCAGGAAAGCCGCGACGCGCGGCTGACGGCCGCCGAGAAGAAGGCGGCCGCTCTGCCGCCCGCGCTGACGGTGCCGATGATCGTGTTCTTCCTGCCGGGCCTGTTCTGCGCGATTCTGACGCCCGCCGTGGTCATGATCAACCACTGGAACTGAGCGCGCGCCGGTTGCGCTGGCGGGGGATCGGGCGCATGTAGAGGCCATGTCGGCCGAACCCTCCGCCCGCCGCTCAATTTCCGAGCGCGCCCGTGCGCCTTCGCGCGTCACCTATCTCGACGCCCTGAATCCCGAACAACGCCGCGCGGTAGAGGCGCTCGACGGTCCGGTTCTGGTTTTGGCCGGGGCGGGCGTCGGCAAGACCCGCGTGCTGACCACCCGCATCGCCCACCTGCTGGCGGGCGGACGGGCGCGAGGCCAGGAGATTCTGGCCGTCACCTTCACCAACAAGGCTGCGCGCGAGATGCGCGAACGCATCGAGGCGCTGACCGGCGAGCCCGGCGGCCTCGCCTGGATGGGCACGTTCCACTCCATCGGCGCCAAGATCATGCGCCGTCACGCCGAACTGGTGGGTCTAAAGCCCAATTTCACGATTCTGGACACCGACGACCAGTTGAGGCTGCTCAAGCAACTCATCCGCGCCGAGAACATCGACGAGAAACGCTGGCCGGCCCGCGCCCTGGCCGGGCAGATCGACGATTGGAAGAATCGTGGCCTCACGCCCGGCGACGTCAGCGCCCGCGACGCGGGAACTTACGGCAACGGGCTCGGCCCCAAACTCTATCGCGATTACCAGCAGCGGCTCAAGACGCTCAACGCCGTCGATTTCGGCGACCTGCTTCTGGAAGGTCTGCGGCTGTTTCGCGAAAACCCCGACGTGCTGGCGATCTATCAGGAACGCTTTCGCTACATTCTGGTGGATGAGTACCAGGACACCAACGTTGTCCAATATCTGTGGCTGCGTCTGCTCGCGCAAAAACGCCGCAATCTTTGTTGCGTGGGCGACGACGACCAGTCGATCTACGGCTGGCGCGGCGCGGAAGTGGAAAATATTCTGGGCTTCGAGCGCGATTTCCCCGACGCGACCGTCGTGCGGCTGGAGCGCAATTACCGCTCGACCGGCAACATCCTCGCACTCGCCTCCGGCCTCATCGCCCACAATCGAAAGCGTCTCGGCAAAACGCTGTTCACCAGTGCGGAGCCGGGCGACAAGCCGACCGTGCGCGGCGTGCAGGATTCTCGCGCCGAAGCGCGCGAGATCGGCGACGAGATCGAGACCGAGCAGCGCGCTGGGACGTCGCTCGCCGACATGGCGATTCTCGTGCGCGCCTCGTTCCAGATGCGCGAGTTCGAAGAGCGCTTCATCGAGATCGGCGTGCCCTACCGCGTGATCGGCGGCCCGCGCTTCTACGAACGCGCCGAAATCCGCGATGCGCTCGCCTATCTGCGAGTCGTCGCGCAGCCTGACGACGACCTCGCCTTCGAGCGCATCTACAACACGCCCAAGCGCGGCCTCGGCGAGACGACGCTCGCGGTGCTGCACGCCGGCGCGCGGGCGTGCGAGCTTCCGCTGGTGCAGACCGCGCGTCGGATGATCGAGACCGACGAGTTGAAGGCCCGCGCCCGCCAATCGCTGCGCGACCTGCTCGCAGATTTCGACCGCTGGCGCGCGCGCTCTAGCTCGGTCTCGGCGGAGGAACTGGCGCGCGTGGTCGTCGAGGAGAGCGGCCTCATCGACATGTGGAAGGCCGACAAGACGCCGGAGGCGGAAGGGCGTCTGGAAAACCTGAAAGAACTCGTGCGTTCGATGTCCGAATTCCCGACGCTAGAAGGGTTTCTGGAGCATGTCGCGCTGGTGACGGA
>JAYVYJ010000010.1:0-7173 GCA_043784465.1 Hyphomicrobiales bacterium | reverse complement strand
GGTTCGCCGCAACGGCCACGAGACCCCCGCGCCGCGGCCGCCCAGCCCGAACGGTAAGATTCCCCGCATCGCCGACGTCGTCGCTGCGGGCGAACTCGTCCTGCAAGACGCGCTGCGCAAAGCCGGTCAGCCGGGGGCGGCGCCGGTCAGCGGTGCGGTCAGCAATGTCGTATTGTCCTGCTATAGCCGGGGCCGGCAACTGGCGGCCGCACTCAATACGAATGTGCGCGGTCTCAAGGCTTCGGTGAAGGAGGTTTGGGATTTCGACGGCGTCGGGCCGAAGTGTCCGGCCCCCCGGGTCATGTCCTACGATCAGCAGCGACTCGATTTCGGCGCCGTCGACAAGTTCCACGTCCCGCCGGAGCGGTGGATCAATTATCACAAAAAGGTCGTCGCCAATGTCCACGGCGACGTGCCCTATATGCTGGCCCGGCATGCGTCGCAGATCAGCCGCGTCGGCCGCTGAGCGTCGCGGCCCGGGCCGCCGCTTCAGTCCATCCCCTCTAGTTCCGTAATCATCCGCTCGATCAGCGACAGCCCGATCGACCAGAATTTCGGATCGCGCGCGTCCAGCCCGAACGGCTTGAGCAATTCCCCGTAAGGCTTCGACCCGCCCGCCGCCAGCAGCGCGAAATACCTCTCGGCAAACCCCTCGTGCGCCTTCTCATAGACGCCGTAGAGCGAATTCACGAGGCAATCGCCGAACGCGTAAGCGTAAACGTAAAACGGCGCGTGGATGAAATGGCCGACATAGGCCCAGTACGTCTCGTAACCCGGCCCCAGGTCTATGGCGGGGCCGAGGCTCTCGCTTTGCACCTGCATCCAGAAAGCCGAAATCTGCTCCGCCGTCAGCTCGCCCTTGCGGCGCTCCGAATGCACCAACCGTTCAAACTTATAGAACGCGATCTGGCGAACCACGGTGTTGAGCATGTCCTCGACCTTGGAGGCCAGCATCGCCTTGCGCTCCCGCAGGTCCGTGGCCGAGGCTAGCAGCGCCCGGAACGTAAGCATCTCGCCGAACACGCTGGCGGTTTCGGCCAGCGTCAGCGGCGTCGGCGCCATCAGCGCGCCATTGGGCGCCGCCAGCACCTGATGAACGCCGTGGCCCAGTTCATGCGCCAGCGTCATCACGTCGCGCGGCTTGCCCATGTAATTGACGAGCACGTACGGGTGCGCTGTGGGGCTCGTGGGATGCGCGAACGCGCCCGAGCGCTTGCCGGGGCGCACGGGCGCATCGATCCAGCCTTCGTCGAAGAACCTTCGCGCGATGTCGGCCATGCGCGGCGAAAAGCCGGCGTAGGCGTCGAGGATGGTCTCCCGCGCCAGCCCCCAAGTGAAAACGCGCTGCGGCGTTGTCGGCAATGGCGCGTTACGGTCCCAATGCGCCAGCTTTGCCTTGCCGAACCAGCGGGCTTTGAGCGCGTAATAGCGATGCGACAAGCGCGGATAGCTCTGCGTCACCGCTTCCGTCAGGGCCGCCACCACCTCCGGCTCGACGCGATTCGCCAGATGGCGGCTGTCGGCGATGTCGGCGAACTGGCGCCAGCGGTCGGAGATTTCCTTGTCCTTGGCGAGCGTGTTGGTCACCAGAGTGAACAGTCGCAGGTTTTCGCCAAACGTCTTGGCGAGCGCAGCCGCCGCCGCCGCCCGGCGCGGCTCCTCGCGCTCGGACATGCGGGCGAGCGCGGGCTCCAGCGTCAGGCTCTCTCCGTCGACGTCGAAACGCAGCGCGGCGAGGGTTTCGTCGTAGAGCCGGTTCCAGGCGCTTGCGCCGCTGACTGACTTTTCGAGAAACAACTGCTCGATACGGTCGTCGAGCTGATGCGGCTTCTCCTTGCGGATGTCCTCCAGCCAGGGCCGGTAAAGCGCGAGCGGGCCGCCCGCCATGCCCAAGTCGAGCGCCGCATCGTCGAGCCGGTTGATCTCCAGTTCGAAGAACAGCAATTCGCCCGCGACGTCCGTGATCTTCTGCCCCGCGTCGCCGTAGAACTTCGCCTTTGCGCCGTCGGTCGTGTCGCCTGCATAGGTCAAAGATGCGAACGCCATCAGCCGGCCCATCAGGTCCTGCAAAGCCTCGTATTCGCGCACCGGCTTCACGAGCGCGTCGCCGCCTTGGGCGAGCAGCGCCGCGAGCCGCCCCTTGTAAGCCCCAGCGAACGCCTTGGCCTCGGACACCGCACGCGCCATGTCGGCGGGGTAGTCCGGCGAATCGATGCCGGAATAGAGATCGCCAAGGCGCCATTCGGGGAGGTCGCCAAGGTCGGAGGAGGGATTCGTCACGTCGGCTCCATATAATTCTCTCGGTCGAGACTACATCGGCTGGCCCAGAGGTGACCGTTTGCGCGCCTGAGCGCAAGCCCCCCGGAAATGACCCAAAGCGACCCGGCGTTAACACGGCTTTTACCCTGGCGCCCGACTTTCACCCTCCGAAGCGACGCCGCAGGCGCCGCGCCGCGTTGGAAGCTCTATGGCCGCCCTGATCCTGGTAGTGGACGACGATCCCGTGCAGCGCCGGCTGCTTGAGGCGATGATCCGCCGATTTGGCTATCAAACGGAAACTGCCGAAACCGGCGAAGAGGCTCTCGCCCGGCTGGAGGCCGCCGACCGACCCTCGATCAATCTGGTGATCCTCGATCTCGTCATGCCCGATCTGGACGGCATGGGCGTGCTGACGCGCCTGCGCCAGCGCGGGATCGCCACGCCGGCCATCGTGCAGACCGCGCACGGCTCCATCGAGGCCGTCATCTCGGCCATGCGCGCGGGCGCGCTCGATTTCGTCGTCAAGCCCGTCGGCGCGGAACGGCTTCAGGTCTCCATCAAGAACGCGCTGCGCGTCGATGCGCTGGAGGACGAACTGCGCCGCGCGACGCGGCGCGGGACCGGCGAACTCACTTTCCGCGACATCGGCGCGAAGTCCGAGAGCATGGCGCGCACGCTGCGCCTCGCCGAGCGCGCCGCGAAATCGTCGATCCCGGTGCTGATCGAGGGCGAATCGGGGGTCGGCAAGGAATTGCTGGCGCGCGCCATTCAGGGCGGCTCGGACCGGCGCGGAAAATCTTTCGTCACCGTCAATTGCGGAGCGCTGCCGGAGAACCTCGTCGAATCCATTCTGTTCGGCCACGAGAAGGGCGCCTTCACCGGCGCGACCGAAAAGCACGCCGGCAAATTCGCTGAGGCGAACGGGGGCACGCTGTTTCTCGACGAGATTGGCGAACTGCCGCTCGACGCGCAGGTCAAGCTCCTGCGCGCGTTGCAAGAGGGCGAGGTCGATCCGGTCGGGGCGAAGCGGCCGGTCAAGGTCGATTTCCGGCTGATCTCGGCGACCAATCAGAACCTCATCGAACTCGTCAAGGCCGGCAAGTTCCGCGAAGATTTGTTTTACCGGCTCAACGTGTTCCCGGTCACCATTCCCCCGCTGCGCGCGCGCACCGCCGACATTCCCGACCTCGCGCGGCGCTTCATCGCGCGTTTCGCGGCGGAGGAGGGCAAGCGCGTGCGCGGGCTGACCCCGGAGGCTGCGGCGCTGCTTTCCAGCTATCCCTGGCCCGGCAACGTGCGCCAGCTTGAGAACGCGATGTTCCGCGCGATCGTTCTCGCCGACGGCGACGAACTGACGGTCGCCGAATTCCCCCAGATCGCCGCGCAGGTCACCGGCTTCGAGGTCCGCATTCCCCCCGCCCCGCCCGCCGGCCTCGCGCCCACGCCCCCCGCCTTCGCGCCCTCGGCGCCCGAAAGGCGCGACCCCAGCCTCATGCGGCTGATCGACGACAACGGCGACGTGCGCAAGATCGAGGAGATCGAGGCGGAATTGATCCGCTTCGCGCTCGCCCATTACCACGGGCAGATGTCGCAGATGGCCCGCAAGCTCGGCATCGGCCGCTCCACCCTCTATCGCAAGATGAAGGACATCGGCGTCGAAGGCGACATGCTCGGCGAAGCCGCCGCCTGATGATCCGCGAGGCCGCCGTCTGGACAACCGGGGCCCCGGCAGGGTCTACTGCCTCCGCGCGAAGCGGCGCGGTGGGGCCATGAGCGGCAACGTAGCGAAATCCAGAGCGAGACGCGCGTCGAAGCTCGTCGCCGGGGCGTTGGCGGCGCTGGGCGTGGCGGGCGCGTCTTGGCCCGCCTTCGCGGACGAAAGAGAACGTCCGGCGCTCACCAAGCTCGATTTCTTGGCCCCGTCGAGCGTTACGACCATCGATTACGCGCCTACCGGCGCGCTGGCCCCTCCCGCGCCGTCGCTTTCGCGGCTCGATCTGTCGCCGCCGCCGGGTATGTCGGTCGAACTGCCGCCTGAAGCCGCCGCTGCGCCGTCTTTGGGCGAGGGAACCGCCAGCCCGCGCCTCGTGTTCGACGCTCCCCCCGACAGCCCCGGCTACAGGCCGACGCCGCCGACCGTGGCCCCGCCCGCCGCCGTCGAGGCGATGACCGCCCCGCGTGCCGAGGCCGAACGGTCGCCCGACCTCGTCGAAGTTAAGCTGGCGCTTCCCGACGCCCCGGCGGCGCCCGCCGCAGCGCCGCAAAACGCACAAAGAGACGTCGCCGAGGCCCGGCCCGATCTCCCGGCTCCCGCCGCAGTCGCCCCCTTGACCGAGACGCCCTCCGCCGACGCGGTGCATGCCGCGCTCGATGCGTGGCTCGCCCTCAAGCCGGGGGGACGACCCATTGGCGCGGGCGATTGGGAGGCCGCCCGCCGGGCGATCGCCTCCGTCTATGCGGAACGCAATTACACGCCGCTCTGGATCGAGGACGGGGCTTTCAGCGCGCGCGCCAAGGCCGCGCTCGCGCGTCTCGCCCGCGCCGACGAGGACGGCCTCGCGCCGCCGTCGCTACCCGCGCAAGCTACCCGCGCGGAGGCCGACGTCGCACTTTCCGCCGCCGTCGTCGTTTTTGCCTTGCAGGCGAGCGGCGCCCGCCTCGTCCCGCGCTTTCTCTCCAAGGACGTGACGGCCAAGCCTGAACTGGCCGACCCGGCCGCCGCGCTCAGGGCGGTCTCCGTCGCGCCCGACGCCGACACGGCGCTGGAGGCGTTCAACCCGCCACATCCCGAATATCGCGCCTTGCGGGCCGCTCTCGCGGCGTTGCGCGGGGCCGCGACCCCGGTCGCGCGGGTTTTCGGCGGCCCCACCCTCAAACTAGGGATGAGCGACCCACGCGTGCCGCTGATCCGCGCCCGCTTCGGGCTCGGCGCCGCGCCTGCGGCGGCGCAGGTCTACGACGTCAAGGTGGTCAGCGCGGTCGCGGCGTTCCAGCGCGTCCACGGCCTCTCGCCGAACGGCGCGCTGACGGAAGCGACCGCCGACGCGCTTGCGGGCGGCGGGGAGGCGCTGAAGGCGCGTCGGCTGATCGCCAATATGGAGATGTGGCGCTGGATGCCGCGCGATCTCGGCGAGACCCGCGTGGAAGTCAATCTGCCCGAGTTCGCGCTTCATGTGACGAGCGGGGGCCAGGTCGTGCACCGCGCGCGCGTCATCGTGGGCAAGCCCGACACGCCGACGCCCGTGTTCTCCGACACGATCCGCTATTTCCTGGTGAACCCAGCGTGGCACGTGCCCGATTCCATCATCAAGAAGGAAATGGCGCCGCGCCTCGCGTCCGACCCTAATTATCTGGCGCGGCGCGGCTTCAAGGTCAGCTACGCGGGAGACAAGCTGGTGGTCGAGCAGCCGCCCGGCGAAGCCAATGCGCTGGGGCGCATGCTGTTCCTGTTTCCCAACGAGCACGCGGTCTATCTGCACGACACGCCGCAACGCCAGCTTTTCGGCCAGAGTTATCGCGCGCTCAGCCACGGCTGCGTGCGCGTGGAGGACCCCGCCGCGCTCGCTGAAATCCTGATGGGCGGCGCGAGGCGCGGCTGGACTCAGGATCGCATCCGGTCGCTGGTGGGCGACAAGGAGCGCACCTACACGCTCGCCGCGCCTGTACCCGTGCATCTCGAATATTTCACCGAAACCGTCGACGAGCACGGCGAGATCCAGAGCCGCGACGACCTTTACGGCCTGACGGACAAGGTCATCTCAGCGCTCTCGGGATCGCGCCGAGATTGAAACGGGAGGCCCCCGGGCCTATAGACGGAGCGGCGCCGAGCGCGCGGCGTTGAGAGCGGGGACGGGTTTGGGGGAGGCGTGCAGAGGGCGGAAATGGGCGCAGGCCGGGCGTAAGCTCGCGCTTCTCGCGGCCGTTGCGCTCTACGCCTTCGTGCGCGCGCCACAGAGCACCGAGCCGGCGCTGGCCGACGGCGAGACCCGCACCCTCACCTTCGTCAACCACCACACCAACGAGACCGGCAGCTTCACCTTCCGCCATTATGGCGGCTACGACGCCGCCGAACTCGAAAAACTCAACTGGTTCATGCGCGACTGGCGGCTCAACGAGCAGACCAAGATGGACCCGCGCCTGTTCGACATCCTCTGGGAGGTCTATCGCGGGGCGGGGTCGAACGAGCCCATCGACGTGTTGTCGGGCTATCGCTCGCCCCAGACCAACGCCATGCTGCGCCGGCGCTCGCGCCAGGTCGCCGAACATTCGCAGCATATGCAGGGCAAGGCGATCGACGCGCATTTCCAGGACATCGGCACCGGGTCGATCCGTGACGTGGCGATGCGGATGCAGGAAGGCGGCGTCGGCTTCTACCCCATCGGCGCGACGCCGTGGGTGCATGTCGATTCCGGCACGGTGCGCTATTGGCCGCGCATGAGCCGCAATGCGCTGGCGCGATTGTTCCCCGACGGCAAGACGGTGTTCATCCCCGCCGACGGTCAGCCGATGGCGGGCTACGAGGACGCCCGCGCGATGATCGAGGCGCGCGGCGCGCAGGTGCAGACGGCGAGCGGCGGCGGCGGGTTGTTCCCCGCCTAGCACGGCCCGCGAATCATAGCAGGGCGGGTGACGTGGTCGGGACGACCACCCGGGGACACTCGCCCGGGCTGTGTCGCGCTACCGATTGGTGGCGGAGAGGGCGGGATTTGAACCCGCGATGGGTTGCCCCATACCGCATTTCCAGTGCGGCGCCCTAGGCCACTAGGCGACCTCTCCGTAGGGCAGACGAAGTCCGAAACGACGGTCGATGGCGGAGAGGGAGGGATTCGAACCCTCGGTGCTTGCGCACACCGCTTTTCGAGAGCGGCACCATCAACCACTCGGACACCTCTCCGCGCGAGAGGATACCATCGC
>JAYVYJ010000009.1:0-51917 GCA_043784465.1 Hyphomicrobiales bacterium | reverse complement strand
GGCCAAGGCGCAGCTCGGCGACAAGGCCGCCTCCGCTAAGATCGGCATGCTCGACATCAACAAGGACAACATCTCGGTCGACGTTCAGCGCGACACCGGCTTCCTCTCGGGCTTCGGCATCGACGTGCCGAACAAGAAGGTGCTGGCGTCCGAGAAGGACGCCCGCGTGATCGGCCATGAGTCTTCGGGCGCCAACCCCGAAGGCGGCGTGAAGAGCGTCGAGAACCTGCTCGCCAAGCAGCCCGACATGAACGTGGTCTACACGATCAACGAGCCGGCGGCCGAAGGCGCGTTCCAGGCGCTCAAAAAGGCGGGCAAGGAAAAGAACGTGCTGATCGTCTCGGTCGACGGCGGCTGCCCCGGCGTCAAGAGCGTCGCCTCGGGCGTCATCGGCGCGACCTCGCAGCAATATCCGCTGCTGATGGCCGCCAAGGGCGTGGAAGCCATCGTGGCCTTCGCCAAGGACGGCGCCAAGCCGAAGACGTCGGAAGGCCTCGACTTCTTCAACACCGGCGTGAACCTCATCACCGATAAGCCGTCGGCGGGCGTGCCTTCGCTCGACACCAAGGAAGGCACGGCCAAGTGCTGGGGCTAACCCCTAAGCACGGCGAAGGGTTTAGCCTCTGAAAAGACTGACTTGACCGGAGGGCGGGCGTCGATGATGCTTCGCTCGCCGGGGTGAGGTCGCAAGATGTCAGCGGGGCGGCAGGCGTGCAAGCGTCCGCCGCCTTTTTTCAAAAGCCGGGACGGGGGGCAGGATGAGCCAGGAAACGGCGCCGACCAAGACGATCTCCGACTACGAGGCCAAGCTCAAGCAGGCCGACGCCGCCGTCGCCTCCTTCGAGAAGGAGGACCGCTCGCCGCTTTTTATCGTCCGCGAAGTGTTGCGTCGCAACCCGACTGTGATCCCTGCGGCGGTGCTGATTTTCAGCGTGCTGGGCTTTGGCCTCGTGGCCGCCAATTTCCTTAAGCTCGCAACGCTTTCGCTGGTGTTGCAGCAGGTGACGGTGACAGGCGTCGTCGCCATCGCGCAGACGCTTATCATCCTGACCGCCGGCATCGATTTGTCGGTGGGCGAAATACTCGTCGTCTCGTCTCTGGTGATGGGCAAGCTCGCCGTCGAATCCGGCGTGCCGACCGTGATCGCGATTGCGCTGGGCTTTGTCGCGGGCGGTTTGATGGGCGGTCTCAACGGCTGGCTGGTCGCCTATCTGAGGCTGCCCCCGTTCATCGTGACGCTCGGCACGCTGGGCGTCTTCAAGACGCTGAAGCTCTGGTATTCGGGTTCGGAATCGGTGCGCGCCTCCGACATCGAGAGCGCGGCGCCTTTTCTGAATCTGTTCGGCATCGACATTCCGCTGGGCGGCGGCGCGCTGGTGACGGTTGGCGGCGTCGCGCTCGTCGTCCTGGCCGTCGCCACTTGGTATGCGCTTTCGCGCACCCCTTGGGGCCGTCATGTCCATGCGGTCGGCGACGATCCCGATTCGGCGCTGCTGGCGGGCATTCAAGTCAAGAGAGTGCTGGTTTCGGTTTATGCGGTGGCGGGTCTGATATGCGCGTTCGGCGCCTGGATCTCGATAGGGCGGGTCGGCACGGTCAATCCCGAAAGCTTCAGTTCGATCAACCTTGACAGCATCACCGCCGTGGTGATCGGCGGCACGTCGCTGTTCGGCGGTCGCGGCTCCATTGTCGGCTCGGTCCTGGGCGCGCTGATCGTGGGCGTGTTCTCGACCGGCCTCAGTCTGGCGGGCGTGGATTCCTATTGGCAATACCTGACCATCGGCGCGCTCATCATCGTGGCGGTCTCGGTCGATCAATGGTTGAGGAGGGCGACGGCATGAGCGACGTCACGAGCGAGCGGCGACCGATCCTTCAGGCGCGCAATCTCGCCAAGCGCTATGGTCATGTGGTGGCGATCAACAACGCCGATTTCGATCTCTATCCCGGCGAAATCCTCGCCGTGATCGGCGACAACGGCGCCGGCAAGACCAGCCTCATCAAGGCGCTGACCGGTGCGATCACGCCCGACCACGGCGAGATCCGGCTGGGCGGGGAGGTCGTCCATTTCCGCTCGCCGCAGGACGCGCGGGATTTGGGGATAGAGACCGTCTACCAGAACCTCGCGCTATCCCCCGCGCTGTCGATCGTCGACAACATGTTCCTGGGGCGCGAGCGGCTGAAGCCGGGGTTTGCGGGCAAGTATTTCAAGATGCTCGACCGCTCTGGCATGCGCAAGTTCGCCCGCGACAAGCTGACCGAACTCGGTTTGATGACCATCCAGAACATCGACCAGCCTATTGAATCGCTTTCGGGCGGCCAGCGGCAGGGCGTGGCGGTGGCGCGCGCCGCCGCCTTCGGCTCCAAGGTCGTCATCATGGACGTGCCGACGGCGGCGCTCGGCGTGAAGGAATCGCGGCGGGTGCTGGAGTTGATCCTCGACGTGAGGAAGCGCGGCATGCCGATCATCCTCATTTCGCACAATATGCCGCATGTGTTCGAGGTGGCCGACCGCATCCATATTCACCGTCTCGGCAAAAGGCTTTGCGTCGTGGACCCCAAGAAGATCACAATGGCCGACGCGGTCGGCATGATGACCGGCGCCACGCCGCCGCCCGCCGACGCTTTGAACTAACGTAAGGGAAATCTTAGGCCTGACGCCGTAGGCTCCGTCCCGCGTGGTGGCGTGAGCGTTGGCGTATGCATCGAGCGGTCAAGAAAGCGTTGTGGTTGGGCGCGGGGGTGGTCTTTATCGGCCTCGCCACGGAACCCGTCGGCGTTCGTTCGCAATTTGTTCTCGCGCTGACGATGATTGCGAGCATGGCGGCGATCCGCGCAGTGGGCGCGGGCGGCGTGTGGCGTCACGTATTTCTGGCGCTGGGTACGGCGGTGGTCATCCGCTATTTTTTCTGGCGCACCGTCAACACGCTGCCCCCGATCAGCGACCCCTGGAATTTCGTTCCCGGTTTGCTTCTTTATATCGCGGAGCTTTATTCGACGGTGATGCTGGCGATCAGCCTGTTCGTCGTGTCGGACCCCATCGACCGCGCCGCTCCCCTGCCGCTTGCGCCCAACGACTTGCCGACCATCGACATCTATATCCCCACCTATAACGAGGACCCCGAACTGCTGGCGATGACGGTCGTCGCGGCGACGGACATGGACTATCCCAAGGACAAATTCACGGTCTGGTTGCTCGACGACGGCGGCACAGACGCCAAGTGCAATCAGGACAACCCCAAGAAGGCCCGCGAGGCGCGCGAACGGCGCATAGAACTGACGGCGCTCGCCCATGAACTGGGCGCCAAATATCTGACGCGCGTCCGCAACGAGCACGCCAAAGCCGGCAACATGAACAACGCCTTCAAGCAATCGTCAGGCGAGTTGATCGCGGTGTTCGACGCCGATCATGTCCCGGTTCGCGAATTTCTCAATCGGACGGTCGGCTATTTCCGCGAGGACCCCAAGCTGTTCCTCTGCCAGACGCCGCATTTCTTCACCAACCCGGACCCGCTCGAACGCAATCTGCAAACCTTCCAGTCGATGCCCTCCGAGAACGAGATGTTCTACGGCATCATCCAGAAGGGACTCGACAAATGGAACGGCGCGTTTTTCTGCGGCTCCGCGGCGCTCATCCGCCGCGAGGCGCTGCAACTCGTAGGCGGCTTCTCGGGCATCACGATCACCGAGGATTGCGAGACCGCGCTCGATCTCCACGCGCGCGGGTGGAACTCGATGTATGTCGACCGGCCCATGATCTCGGGGCTTCAGCCCGAGACCTTCGCCTCGTTCATCGGCCAGCGCTCGCGCTGGGCGCGCGGCATGTTCCAGATCTTCTTGCTGAAGAACCCGATCCTGAAGCGGGGCCTGAGCGTCGCACAGAAAATTTGCTACCTCTCCAACATGACCTATTGGTTCTTCCCGATCTTCCGCCTGCCGTTCCTCGTGTCGCCGCTGCTGTTCATCTATTTCAACATGCAGATCTATATCGCCAACATGCAGGAGTTCATCTCCTACACCGCGCTTTATATGGTCGCCAACATGATGATGCAGAATTATCTGTATGGCCGGGTGCGCTGGGCTTTGGTGTCGGAGGTCTACGAATATGTGCAGACGATCTATCTGGCGCGCGGTCTGCTCAGCGTCGTCCTGAACCCCTACAAGCCGACGTTCAACGTCACCGACAAAGGCAACAGCCTCGACAAGGATCATCTGTCGGAACTTTCGACTCCGTTCTTCGTGCTGTTCGGCGTCTATTTCGTCTCCGCGCTCGTGTGCGGCTGGCGCTGGTTCTCCGAGCGCGAGGCCAACGAACTGCTAGCGGTCGTGGGTCTATGGAACATGTTCAATCTCCTGATGTCGGCTGCGGCGCTTGGCGTCGTGTCCGAGCGCCGCACTTTTCGCAGTCCTCTCGACCGGCCGGTCGAACTGGCGGTCGGCAGCGCGATCCTGGCCGGCACGGCGATCGACGTGTCCTATGGCGGCTGCCGCGTCAGCGTCTCGGCGGAGCGCGTGATGCAGCCGATCGCGCCGGGGGCGCCGGCGGTGGTTGACGTGAAGCTGCGTGCGGGCAACGGCGCGCAGAGCTTTCCTGTCGTCGTCAGCAATGTCGTGGCGCGCGACGACGTGGTCGAGATCGGCTTCACCTTCGGCAAGCTCAAGCGCCGTCATTATCAGGCCATCGGCGATTTGATGTTCGGCGCGGTGGAGGAGATCGCGGCGTTCCGCGAGGGGCGACGGCGCCCGCGCGGCATCCATCACGGCGTCGCGATGTTCTTTTTCTGGAGTTTCAGCGGGTTCCGGCGCGGCGCGGAATTGCTGCTGGCGGAGTTGCGCGCGCGCCGCGCCGCCATGGCCGTCCCGCTGGCCGCACCCGTCGCCGAGCCTGCTTTGGCCCTGTCGCGCGAATCCGCGCCGGCCAAGGCCGCCAACGCCTGAGGAGGCTCCGATGCGCCTGATCGCCGCCTTCGCCGCGCTTGTCATTGCAACCCCTGCACTCGCCGAATCCGGTCCCGGCGGCGAGGCGCTGCATCGTCTGGGCGCAGACCGCCTGCAACTGCGCTTCGAGGGCGAGACGGCGGCGAAAACCTGGCCGATCTACGTGACCTCGGCGCAGGCGGGCGCGCGCGCGCGCATCCATCTGGGCTTCACCAACGCCATCTCCGTGATGCCCGAGGTCTCGTCGCTGTCGATCGCCGTCAACGATGTCGACGTTGCGCAGACCTCGATCGCGGCGGCGACCGATCCCGGCGCGCTCGACGTGGAACTTCCGCGCGGCCTGCTGACGCCGGGCTACAACAGCGTGCGCATCGCCGTCGCGCAGCGCCATCGCGTCGATTGCTCGATGGAAGCGACCTACGAATTGTGGACGCAGCTCGATCCCGCGACCTCCGGCCTCGCATTCCCCGGCATCGCCGATCCGCATTTCGAACAACTCGACGACCTCGCGGCGATCTCGCCCGACCCCTCCGGCGCGACGACGATAAAGCTCGCGTTGCCGGAGGACGCGGACGCGGGCGCGGTCGATAACGCGATGCGCGCGCTGGAGGCGGTGGCGATCCGCGCCGGGGCTCAGCGTCCCCGCGTCGAGATCGTCGACGCGGTGGGCGACCGGCCCGGCCTCTATGTCGTCGCCGGGCAGCGCGAATATCTGAAAGCCCATGGCTTTGGCGCGTTTGCGGCCGGCGCGGGCAAGACGCTGGCGCTCGAAGGCCAAGAAGCGCCGGGGCGGGTGGTTGTCGTCGCCGTCGGCGACACACAGAAGGAGACGGCGGAGGCCATCGACGGCGTGCTGCCCGCGCGGCGCGCGCAGGAGCGCGCCGAAAGCCCGCCCGCCGCCCGCGCGCTCGCCAGCCAGTTCGGCTATCCCGTGCGCGGGGCGCTGCGCGTGCCGCTCAGCGAACTGGGCGTGCGGACCGAGGAGTTCAGCGGGCGCCTGTTCCGCGCCTCTTTCGACATCACGCTGCCCGGCGATTTCTACCCCGCCGACTACGACAAGCTGACGCTTTCTCTCACGGCCGGCTACGCCAGCGGGCTGTTGCCCAACTCGCAGATTCTGGTGCGCGTCAACGACCGCGAGGCAGGTTCGACGCCGTTGAAAAATCCGCGCGGCGACGTGTTCCACGACCGCTCGGTGTCGGTGCCGCTGGGGTCGCTGCGCCCTGGCGTCAATCACGTGATCGTCGAGGCGCAGACGCCCGACATCGGCGACAAGGCTTGCGACGTCAAGCATGTGATGGACGGGCGCAAGCGGTTCGTGCTGTTCGACAGTTCCGAACTGGTGATGCCCGCGCTGGCGCGCGTCGGGCGCATGCCCAATCTGTCGGCGACGCTGTCGAGCGGCTTTCCTTACGGGGGCGATGCGGGCTTCGTCTACGCGCCGAGCCACGACCGGCGAACGCTGAGCGCGATGGCCAGCTTTCTCGCGCGCGTGGCGGTGGTGGCGCAGCGGCCTGTGGGGGCGCGCGTGACTTTCGACCGCGACGCCGCGCGCGGCGCTGCGACGTTGGCGGTGGGGGCGCTCGACGATTTTCCGCCCGGGCTGATCGAACAGACAGGCGTCGATCTGCCCTCGCTCAAGAAGTTGTGGTGGCGGCCCAACGCCACGGACGCCGGCGCAGACGCCACGGCCCGTCAGGCGATCCTGGGGTCTTCAGGCGAAGTCTATGACCAATGGGCGCAGGGCGCGCACGCCGTGGCCGAAGAATTCGCGCCCCATCTCAGCGTTCTCGCGCTCTACGACCGTTACATCAACATCCACCGCGAGGATTTTGCGATCCTGCGCGAACCCGACCGTCCTATTGAGGCGCCGGAAAATTCAACCGTGCTGCTCGCCCAGGCGCGCGGCCAGAAAGGGTCGGACACCTGGACTTTCGTGATCGGCGCGACCAAGGCGTCGCTTGCGCGCGACATGGCCAATCTCGTCGCGCCGTCGAACTGGAACGAGATCGAGGGCCGCTCGGCCGCCTATTCGCCGCGCACAGGCGCGCACAAACTCGACGACGCCACGCAGGTCTGGTTCATCCCCTCCGACGCGCTGACGCCCACCAATTTCAGGCTGATTGCGGCGGGGTATCTCTCCGCCAATCTTGACGTCTACGCCGCGCTGCTGCTGCTCATGGCGGGGCTGCTGGGCCTGGCGACGCGGGTGGCGGTCAAGGCGCATGGCGCGAAATCGTGAGGTTCTGGTTGGCGCTGGCGCTCGGCTTGAACCTCGCGATGGGCGCACGCGCGGGCGAAGATGACGATTGGGCGCGCTACAAGACGCGATTCATCGCGGCCGACGGGCGCCTGTTCGACGAGAGTGCGGAGGGCGTCAGCCATAGCGAAGGGCAGGGCTATGCGCTCGTGCTCGCCGCCTTTCACGACGACCGGGAGACGTTCAAGAAGCTCTGGACGTGGACGCAGCATAACCTCGAAATCCGGGGCGACGGGCTCAGCGCCTGGCGCTGGCGGCCCGCCGACAATCCGCACGTGCTCGACCCCAACAACGCCACCGACGGCGATCTGCTGATCGCCTGGGGACTGTCGGAGGCTGGGCGGCGCTGGGGCGACAGGGATTACACGGCGCAGGCGCGCCGCATCGCGTTCGCGCTGCGCGCCAAGACGGTGTTCGCCACCGCCTACGGCCCGGCGCTGCGGCCCGGGGCCGCTGGGTTCGGCGACGAGGATTCTGAGGACGGGCCGCTCGTCAATCTGTCGTACTGGGTGTTCCCCGCGCTCGATGCGCTTGCTCAAACCGCGCCGGAAATCGACTGGCGCGCCGTGGAGCGCACAGGGCTAGCGCTGTTCGACGCCGCGAAATTCGGCCCGCTGGCGCTGCCTTCCGACTGGATTTCGCTTCGTCGCGGCGTCGCGCCGGCGCTGAAGCGGCCGCCGGTGTTTGGCTACGAACTGGTGCGCGCGCCGCTTTATCTGGCCTGGGGGCCGCCCGAGGCCAAGCCGCGATTGGTCGCGCTGATGCAGAATTGGCTCGGCGGAACCGCAGGGACGCCGGGCGTCATCGACGTCGAGCGCGGCGTCATGACGCAGGGTTTCGGCGCTTCGGGCTATCGCGCCGTTGCGGCGCTCGCAAGATGCGCTGTTTCCGGGGAGAAGTTCCCCGACGAATTACGCAGCGTCGGTGTGGAGAACTATTATTCAAGCACGCTGCATATGCTTTCTTTAACCCTATTGGATTTAAAATTCCGCTCATGTTGATGCGGCGTCTCCTCCTTGCGTACCTTACGGCGGCTTCGCTCGCGCCTGCGTTCGCCATTGCGGAAACCCGCAACGTCGCCGCCGAGGCGCTGGTCGATGAATTCGTTCCCAAAGGCGGCCAGACTTCCAATGGCCCGCCGGTCGACGGCCCCTATCCGCACATCTATCAGGGGCCGCTGTTCGGCACGCTGTTCGCGCTCTCCAACAACGAAACCACGGTCGACGAGAGCGCGCTGCGCTATTACGCCTCGCTGCACAATTTTGCGCGCGCCGACGCGGAGATCAAGCGCCTCAAGGCGCTGCATCCCAACTGGACGCCGCCGACCAACATCTACTCGACCGCCGGCGCTGGCGCGGACGAACAGCCGTTCTGGGACCTGCTCGCCGCCGACCGCATCGAGGAGCTGAAAGCGGGCATCGCGCTGAAGGAGCGCTCCACGCCGGGCTGGAAACCCTCGCGCGATCTTTCCAACAAGATTTCGCGCAAGATGGCCATCGAGGCGCTGGTCAAGAAATCCGACCAGAAAAAGCCTGCGGAGGCGCTGGCGGTCGTCGATTCCGACCCCTCGATCCTGCATTGCGCCTACATGGACGCCAATTGGCGCGTCGCCGACGCGTTTCTCGACATCGGCCTGCCCAAGCGCGCATTCGAGATTTACCACGCCATCGTGGCCACCTGTCCCGATCACGACGAGCGTCTCGCGACGGTGCGCAAGTCGATCTCGCGGTTTTCCCTCGATCAGGTCAAATCGCTGATTGCGATGGGCGCGAAATCGGGCGACGGGGCGACCGAATTCGACGCGGCGAAAATCGACCTCACGCGCGCGCGCCTCGCCGCGCTGAACGAAGGCAAGAGCCAGGATGCCTTGGAGCCCGAGGCGCTTGAGGACTTCTTCGCCGAAGTAAACCACAGCCGGCAGCCTGCGGACATCGGCCTCGCGGGCTGGTTCGAGTATAATCGCGCCCGCTACGATGCGGCCGAACATTGGTTCTCGCTGATCTCGCCGCCCACGCCCGCCAAGGCCGACGCGGCGGCGATCAACCTTGTCGAGGGCCGGGCGCTAACGCTGCTGAAGCTGGGCCGCGCCGAGGACGCCGCCGCGCTCGCTTTCGCCTGGCGCGACGCCTCCAAAACGCTGCGCGAGACCTACGTGGGAGCGACGTCGAGCCTGCTGGCGCGCACGCCGGCGGTAGATCTGAGCGACGCGGCGCTCGCCGCATTCGCAGGCGTCGTCGAGCACGACCGGCGCTTCGAGGGCGCGAGCGCGCTGGCGTGGCACCGGTTGAATCGCGGCGAGGGCGACGACGCGGCGGTCTGGTTCAAATCCGCGCTGGCCTGGAAGGGCTTCGACGTCGCCGCCGCGCCCGACGGCGGACCGATCGCGCCCGAGATCGCCAGCGCGCTGGAAGGGTATGCGCGTGCGCTGGCGCGCTCGGGACGCACGGAGGCGGCGACCCAATTCTCCGACCGCTGGCGCGGCGTTTCGCCCGCGCTCGAGGCGGCGTTCGTCAGCCTGATGGGCGGCGTGATCGACGCGTCGGCCAATGTCGCGGCGACTTCAGCCGAACCGCTGGCCCATTACGCCGAACTGGCCGAATCCCGCCGCCTGCCGCAGGCGGCGACGGCGCTGGGCTGGCTGCAATATCGTTCGGCGGGCTATCCCGCCGCCGTCGGCTGGTTCCGCAAATCTATCCTGTGGGCGCCGGAAGGGCGTGGCGATCTCGCCGCCAACGAAGGGTTGGCGCTGTCGCTCAAGATGACGGGCGCGCTGGAGGAAGCCGAGCAAGTCGCCTGGGGGTTCGTGCGCGAATCCGCCGACATGCGGGCGATCTATGTGTCCGCCGTCGTCGCCGAACTCAGCGTCGAGAAAGCGCATGTGCCGGCGCCGCGCCTTCAGCGCTTCGTCGGACTCGTGGAGGCGGACCGCTCGGCGCCGGGCGCGCAGGCTTTGGGCTGGTATCGTCTCAAGGCGGGCAATTGCGGTTACGCCGCGCCATGGTTCCGCAAGGCGACCACGTGGAGCGCGGCGGGACACGAGGATGCGGGCAGCGCGCGAGGGCTGGCGCTGGCGCTCAAGGGCGTGGGCGCCTATGCGCAGGCGGAGGACCT
Source organism: Hyphomicrobiales bacterium (assembly GCA_043784465.1). Taxonomy (GTDB): domain Bacteria; phylum Pseudomonadota; class Alphaproteobacteria; order Rhizobiales; family Beijerinckiaceae; genus Roseiarcus. The sequence goes on along the minus strand of JAYVYJ010000009.1, from coordinate 41,611 downwards.
GACCTACGGCTGGCGCGAGCGTGACGCGACCATGCGCGCCATGTTCGTCGACGTCGGCGTCGAAGCGCTGAGTTCCGAGACGCCGCGCGTGTCGCTGGGCCCAGCGCGGCTCGAACGGCTCGCTGACGAGATTCTGGCGACCCGCAACGGGCGCGGCGCGCAAGCGCTCGGCTGGTTTCGCTACCGGCAGGCGGCCTGCGGCTTTGGCGGACAATGGCTGCGTTTCGCTGCGCAATGGAGCGAGGCGCCCGACGCCAAGACCGACGAGGGGCTGGGCCTGACGCTGCGCGCCACGGGGCGGCTGGCGGAGGCCGCCGGGCTGGCGTTGCCCTGGGCGGAGCGCGTGGCCCTGATGAAGAAGCTCTATATCGATACGATGGTGGAGACGCTGTCGCGCGACAACCCGCCCGAGCCCATCGCGGAGGCGCGTCTCCAGGACTACGTGGCCATCATCGAGCCGCTCCGCTCGCCGCTCGGCGCGCAGGCCTTGGGCTGGTACCGGCTGGAGCGCCACGAATACGGCGAGGCGGAACATTGGTTCAAAAACGCGCTCGACTGGTGGCCGCAACAGCGCCACGACCTGTCGCGGCGGCTGTCGGCGCCGGTGGACGATTACGAGCCTATCCTCGCCAAACTGGCGATGCAGCGCCCCGACTATCGCCGCACGCCGCGCGCCTATCCCAATTCCTCCTCGCTGATCGGCAAAGCCACGGAGGCTTACGTCAACACCGACGAAGGACTCGCCAAGACGCAGGAAGGCTATGTCCAGACTCTGCGGGCGCTCGGGCGTCTGGCGGAAGCCGAGGCGATTGCGTGGGAGTGGCGCGACCGCTGGCCGAGCCTACGAAAACTGTTCGTGGAGATCGCTGGCGACGCGCTGCGGGCCAAGGACGCGATCGCGCCCGAGCGGCTGAGCCGCTACGCGCTCGCCATCGAGGAGGCGAAATCGTCATCCGCCGCCGCCGCGATGGCGTTGCGGATGCTGCGCGCCAACGACAGCGCGGGCGCGGTCGAATGGTATGCGCACGCGCTGGCCTGGACGAAAGCCGAACCGCCCGAGGTCGCGCTGGTGGAGGGCTATGTCGCCGCGCTGACGGCGGCGGGGCGCGTGGAGGAGGCCGACAAACTGGCCGCGCGCTGGCGCGGAGTTTCGGCGCGCTTCGACCTCATTTATCTGCAAAGCGAACTGCGGCGGGTGCGCGCGCAGGGCGGCGGCGACGCGGCGACGGCGGCGAAGATCGCCGAAATCGGCAGGGAAATGGCCAAAACCCGATCCGCCGACGGCGCGCTTTCGCTGGGCTGGATCGCCTACGAGACCAAGGAATACGCCTACGCGCTGGACTGGTTCAGAAACGCAATGGCTTGGGGCGGCGACGAGATCGCGCTCCATGCCAAGGAGGGCGTGGCGCTTTCGCTGCGTGCGCTTGACCGCTTCGAGGAACTGGCGAACTTCGGCTTCGCCGAGCGCGGCGCGTCGTCTGCGCTGCACGACGCTTATTACGGGGGCATGATCGCGTGGCTGGGCGACGCCAGACAGGCAGTCTCGCCCGAGGCGCGCGCGCACTTCGAGACCGCCGTCGCTTCAGACCGTTATGCGCCCGGCGCCACGGCGCTGGGCTGGGCGGCCTTGCGCGGCGTCGATCCCGCCAACGCCCGGCGCTGGTTCGCCGCCGCCGTCGAATGGCAGGGCTTCGATCCCGGCCAGACGCCCGAAAAGGTTACGCCCGAACGCGCCAAACTGGTCGAGGGCTATGTGCAGGCGCTGCGCGGCGCGGGCGAAGCTTTGCGCGCCGAAGACGTCGCCTACGCGTGGCGGGCTTCTGCAAAGGAACTGGGCGGCGTTTATCTCCAGATCGCCGCCGAGGCGCTGGCGGGCGAGAAGGGCGACTGGGAGCCGGGACGGCTCCAGCGTTTTGCGGATTTCGCGCAGGCGCAACGCTCGGTCGATGCGGCGGCGGCGCTGGGCTGGCGCTATTTCCGCATCAAGGCCAATGGCGACGCGCTCGGCTGGTTCGAGCGCGCGCTGAGCTACGCTCCCGCCGGGCCGCCGCCTGCGAAACTCGCGGAAGGCTATGCGCTGGCGTTGCGCGCGGCGGGCAAACTCGCGCAGGCGGAGGATTACGCTTACGGCTTCGCCAAGGATTCGCCGGACTTGCGTGCGGTCTATCTCTCCGTCGTCATCGCCGAACTGGGGCAGGGCCAGCCGCCGCTGGCGCCGGCGCGGATCGAGCGCTTCGCGGAGATCGTGGGGCAGGGCCGCTCGGCGGCGGGCGCGCAAGCTTTGGGCTGGCGCGCGTTGCAAGGCGATAATTGCCAATACGCCGCCCCTTGGTTCCGCCGTGCGTCCGCCTGGAGCGCGGACGGCGTGGACGACGTCGCGCTCGCGCGCGGGCTGGCGCTGAGCCTTCGCAAGGCGGGAGCCCTGGCTCAGGCGGGCGACCTCGCCTATCTATGGAGCGAACGCTCCCCCGAACTGCGTGCGCTTTACATCGACATCGGCGTCGAGGAATTGACCAGCGTAGCGCCGGTGTTGCGCGTCAGCGAAGCGCGGCTCGCGCGGCTGTCGCAACGTGTGCTCGCCGACCGTCACGCCAAGGGCGCGCAGGCCATCGGCTGGCGGCGCTACCAGCAGCCGGGCGAGGGATACGGCGCCGAATGGTTCCGCCGGAGCCTCGGCTGGACCGACGAAGACAAACGCGACGCCAAGACCGACGAGGGCTATGCGCTCTCGCTGCGCGCCGCCGGGCGGCTGGTTGAGGCGGAGGGACTTACGTTCCGCTGGGTCAACAATGTTCCTCTGATGAAGAAGCTCTATATCGACGTTTTGGTCGAAGAGCTTTCGCGCGACAACCCGCCCCAGCCGGTGGACGAGGCGCGGTTGACCGAATTCGTCAATGTGATCGAGCCGCTCAAGTCGGCGCTCGGCGCGCAGGCGTTGGGCTGGTATCGTCTGGAGCGCGGCGAATTGCCGGAGGCGGCGCGCTGGTTCAAACAGGCGCTCGACTGGTGGCCGCCGCAGCGCCGCGACAAGTCAAAAAAGCTGTCCGCGCCGGTGGAGGACTACAAGCCCATCCTCGCCCGGCTGGCGATGGATTTGAAGGATTATCGCCGCACGCCGCGCGCCTATCCCAACTCCTCCTCGCTGATCGGCAAGAGCAGCGAGGACTACGTCAACACCGAAGAGGGCCTCGCCAAGACGCAGGAAGGCTACGTGCAAACGCTGCGCGCGCTGGGGCGCGTCGAAGAGGCGGAGAACGTCGCCTGGGCCGGGCGCGACCGCTGGCCAAGCTTGCGCGCGCTGTTCGTCGACATCGCCGCCACCGAACTCGACCGGCGAGAAGGGCCGGTCTTAGAACCCGCGCGCTTGCTGCGCTTTGCGCAGGCCATCGAGGCGGATCGCGCGGCCAACGGCGCCGCCGCGATGGCGTGGCGGCTCTACCGGCAGGGTGAGTTCGACCACGCGGCCGAATGGTTCCAGAAGGGGCTTGGCTGGACGAAGGGCGACGCCGCGCCGCGCTCGCTGGTTGAAGGCTATGTGCTGGCGCTTGAGGGCGCCAAGCGCTTCGCGGCCGCCGAGGCGGTGGCGCGCAAATGGCGGAACGCCTCGCCGGAGTTGAACCTCGTCTACGTGCAGAGCGCGTTACAACGCATGCGCGCGGAGGGGCGCTCGGGCGATCTCAGCGCGGAGAAGTTCGCCGAGATCGAAAAGGCGATGGCGGGCGCGAAATCGGCGGACGGGGCGCTGTCGCTCGCCTGGGTCGCGTATGACGCGAAAGACTTCGCTCATGCGCTTGCCTGGTTCCGCAACGCGGCCGACTGGGGCGGCGATGACCTTGCGCCCAAGGCCAAGGAGGGCGTGGCGCTGTCGCTGCGCGCGCTGGAGAAGTTCGAGGATCTGGCCGCCTTCGGCCACCGCGAGCGCAACGCTTCGCCCGCCGTGCGTGAGGCTTATTACGGCGGCATGATCGCGTGGTTGACGTCCGACAAGCCGCTGCGCATGGTCAAGCCGGAGGCGCGAGCCGACTTTGAACAGGCGGCGGGCGAAGACCGCAACGTCAATGCGGGCCAGGCGCTCGCCTGGGGCGCGTTGATGCGCGGCGACTGGGCGCTGGCGCGGCGCTGGTTCGAGACCGCCATCGAGTGGTCGGGCTTCGATCCGCAGGCGCCGCAGGGCGTGACGGACGCAGGCCGCGCCAAGCTGGTCGAGGGGTATGTGCAGGCGTTGCGCGCCAGCGGCGAACTCGGACGCGCGGAGGATCTCGCCTACGCATGGCGCGACTCGGGCGCGACGCTCGCCGGGCTTTATCTTCAGATATTCACGCAGCAGATCGCCGCCGGCGACGAGGGCGTCAACGCGGACCGGGTCAGGCGTTTCGCCGACGTGGCGGAGGCCAAGCATTCGCCGCAAGCGGCGGGAGCGCTGGGCTGGCGCGAATATCGCGCCAAAGGTTATCCAGGAGCCGTCGCTTGGTTTCAGAAGGCGTTGGGCTGGTTGCCCGCCGGCGCCGCGGACGCCAAGATCGCCGAAGGCTACGCGCTGTCGCTGCGCGCCTCGGGCCAGTTGGTCGAGGCGGAGGATTTCGCCTGGACGCATCGCGCGCTCTCGCTCGAATTGCGCAAGGCCTATGTCGCGGCGTTCTCCGATCAGTTGCTCGACCCGAAACTGTCGCCGCATCTGCCCGCTCTCCGGTTCGAGCGTTTCGCGGAAGCGGTGCGCGCGGACAAAATTTCCTCCGGCGCCTCGGCGCTCGGCTGGCGCCGGTTGCAGGACGGCAATTGCGGCTATTCGCTGGGCTGGTTCCGCAAAGCGGTCGCGTGGTCGGAGGGCGGTCAGGGCGACGCCAAGATGTATTCCGGCCTTGCGCAAGGGATGCGTGCAGTCGGCATGTATAACGAAGCCGAGGACGCCGCTTACACCTGGGCCGATAAGGACAAGGAAGCGCGCGAACTCTATGTCAACATCGGCGTCGAGGAATTGACGCGCACCTGGCCGCGCGTGCCGATGAACGAAACGCGCATCGCGCGCTTCTCGGCGATCGTCGACAAGGACCATTCCGCCAAGGGCGCGCAGGCGCTGGGCTGGAAACGTTACATGACGGCGGGCTGCGGATTTGGCGGGCGCTGGTTCGAGCGCGCCGCTCAATGGAGCGAGGACGGGCGCGGCGACGCGCATCTCAACGAAGGCTATGCGCTGTCGTTGCGCGCGGTCGGGCGGCTCTATCGCGCGGAGACTTTGGCTTACCTGTGGATCGGGCGCGCGCCGCCGATGAAGAAGCTCTATATCGACGTCGCGGTGGAGGAACTGTCGCGCGACAATCCGCCCGAGCCGATCCCCGAGACGCGCATCGCCAGCTTCGAGGCGGTGTTCACCGCAAGCCGTTCCGCGCTCGGCGCGCAGGCGCTTGGTTGGTATCGCATCGCGCGCGGCGAGAACGAGGCGGCGGCGCGCTGGTTCCGCCTTGCGCTAGACTGGTGGCCCCCCCGCCGCCCTGACGCCAACCAGAAACTCGCCGCGCCCGTGGACGATTATCATGCTCGGCTCGCCCATCTCGCGCTGCGGCCGGAGGATTATCGACGCACGCCGCGCGCCTATCCCAATTCCTCGCTGCTTATCGGCCACGATATGGAGTCGTACGTCGACACCGACGTCGGCTTCGCCAAGACCGTGGAAGGCTATGTGCGGGCGCTCGCGGCGCTGGGGCGCTACGCGGAGGCCGAGGACATGGGCTTCGCCTGGGCGGATCGCTGGCCGCCGATGCGCGGGGTGCTGATCGACATGGCCGTCGCCGCGCTGGCGGTCGACGACGTCGCCGACGCACGCCTTGCGCACTATCGGAAGTTGATCGAGGACGCCCGTTCGGCCGCCGGCGCCGAGGCGTTTGGCTGGCGGGCCTACAGGGCCAAGGACTACGAGGGCGCGGCGCGCTGGATGAGGCTCGCCATCGACTGGCGCCCCGCCGACGCCGTTTTGTCGTTCGCCGTCGCGCGCGCCTATGCCGACAGCCTCAGACAATCGAAGCAATTCGACGAAGCGCTGAAATTCATCGCCCTCTGGCGCGAGAAGATGCCCGATCTCGCGACCATCTCGCTCGACATCGGCGTCGCCCATCTGGCCGTCCTCGATCCGGCCTCCGTCGAGGCGGGCCAGATCGCGCGCACCGTCGCGGCGGAGGTGAGCGTCGCCCGTTCGGCCCCCGGCGCCGCCTCGCTGGGCTGGCTCGCCTACAACCGCAAGGAATTCGACGGCGCGCAAGCCTGGTTTCGCAAGGCGATCCAGTGGGCGCCCGCCGGCGCCGACCCCGAGCCGTCGGCGCTCGAAGGGTTCGCCAGGTCCTTGCAGGCGCAGGAGCGTTACGACGATTTCTTGCGCTTTGCGGAGGAATGGAGCCAGCGCGTCGAGACGCTGAAGCCGCTCTATTTGGAAGCCGCCGCGCAGGCGTTCGCCGCCGCCGCCGCCAGCGGCCAACCGATCCCGACCGAGCGGCTCACCCGCGCGGGCAGGGCGTTCGCGCAGGCCCGCTCGGCCAATGGCGCGCAAGCGCTCGCCTGGCAGCGCGTCTCCCAAAAGGATTGGATCGCCGCCGCCGCCTGGTTTCAGGCCGCGCTCGATTGGTCGCAGCCGCACGATCCCAAGACGGTCGAGGGTCTCGTCATTGCGCTGCGCAATCTCAAGCGCGACGACGACGCGGAGGCCCTGGTCTATCGCGAGGGTCAGCACGACGACGGCCTGCGCGCGCTCTACATCGAAACGGTGGCCGAACGCCTGACGCGCAAGACGCCCGCGCCGCCCAACGAGGCGGGCTTGCGCCGGTTCGCCGACGTGATCGTGGCGGCCAAATCCGCCAACGGTGCGCAGGCGCTAGGCTGGTACTGCTTTCACGTGCGCCAGTACGCCCCCGCCGCCGCGTGGTTCGAGCAGGCGCTCGCTCAGGAGCCGAGCGAGAACGCCGCGCTGGGCGCCGCGCTCGCCTATCGCAAGCTCAACGACCGCCCGAACTACGCGCGCGTCGTGTCGACCTATCGCGACCAGTTCGCGAAAATCGCCGACCTCGGCGGCGGGCGCGGGGGGATGCGCGAGCGGCGCGCGGCCTATGAGACGGGCGAAGCCCCGACGCGCGCGTTCCGCGCCAGTCTCGCGCGCAATTCGGCGGCGTCGTCTTCCGGGTCGGGATCGCAGATGGCGCTGGGCTGGAAGTTGCTGCACCAGAACCGCCCTTCCGAAGCGGCGGACGCGTTCGACGCGTCGCTGCGCGGCGCGACGGGTCGCGCGCGGCAGGACGCGGCCTACGGGCGCTCTCTCGCGCTTCTGTCCGCCGGCAAGCCGGCTGACGCCGGACGTCTGGCGTCAGGCGTAGAAATGAGCGGGCGTCAGCGCAACGACCTCGGCTTGCAATTGCTCGAACGCCGCGCCTGGGACGCCTACAACGCCGACCGTTTCGCCGAAGCGATCGGATGGCTCGACCGCCGCGCCGGCTACGCGCCCGAGACGCGCGATCTCCGCCAGATGCGGTCGTGGTGCATGAAGAAGCTCGGCCGCGCCGAAGACGCCGCGAAAATCCAGGGCGAACTCGATCAGCAATTGTCGCGATAGGGCGCGGCGCGATGGGTTTAACGCCGATAATGGGCGAGCGCGTCGTGCGGCGCTCGTCATGGCCGGGCTTGTCCGGCATTCCAGGCGGTTGCGCAGCAATCGCCGCTCGCATGTTCTATGGCGACGTTTGCGTAAGCCGTCGCGGAAGTTCTGCAACCCAGGCGGCGCGGCGCGATGTGGATGGCCAGGACAATCCCAGCCCTCACGATGGAGGCGGTTACAGAAAATTTTCCTGGTTTTCTTCTGTCAACCAAAACGAAAACATTTTTCAGTAACGTTACGGAAGTCTCAAACGGGCGCCCGTTCGGCGGACGTTAGGGGGTCGACGCCAGCGTCTAGGCGTCGACGCTGTCGCGTGTGCGTTGGGTGCGTCGATGCGGGTCATGATGTTTCAGGGTCGATGGACCGCGAGGGTCTGGCTGCGCTTCGGGGCGGCCGCGTCGCTTGCGGCGCTGCTCGCGGGGTGCTCGGCGGGTCCGCTCGACACGCGCGCCGAATATGACGCCTCGGTCGACGGGGCTGAGGATGCGAGGGCGGCGATGGCCGCGCTGCCGCCCGCCGCCGGGGCGCCAGTCGGGGTCGTGCAATCGCAGACGCACGGCGTGCTGACGCAACGCATCGTGCTGCGCGGCGACCCCAATACGATCGGGGAGAATGCGATCGTCGTGCGGGTCAACGTCGACAGGGGGCCGACCGATCTCGATGGAACGGTCGGCCTGCCGACTCGCGGCAAGATCGCTGCGGAACTCGAAGAAAATTTCGCGGGCGTCGACATGGGCGTTTCCCAGACTTTCGCACGCAACAGCTTTGGCCCGTTCGGCTATGCCGTCGGCCATCCGCGCGCAGGCGAAACCTGCCTCTACGCCTGGCAGTTCGCGGTGTGGAAACCCGGCCTGCTGGGCGCGGGGCCTGACGGCGCGCCCTCGCTCCCGGTCCAGCCAACCTCGGTGCGCGTGCGTCTTTGCCGCACCTCGCTGGGGGAGCCCGCGATGGTGCAATTGCTCAGAGATTTGCAGGTCTATCCGCGCAATTCGCGTCTGGCCTACATGGACCCCGGCTACAATGGCGAAGCTCACGGGGGCGACGCGCTCGGCGCGGCCGGCGTCGGCAGCTTCATGGCGCCCGACCGCCCGGCGCCGGTCGTGCGCGAGCGGCTGCGGGCGCCGCACAAACGCCGGAGCGCGCATCGCCGCCATCGCCACGCGCCCCATTTCGTGCGCGACGAGCGCGCCGTCGCCGAGGATTCGCGCGACGCGCCGCCGTCCTCGCGCGGCGAGTTCGCGCTTCCCGTTCCGCCGTCTCCTTCCGCATCGACGGCCACGCCTGCGGGCAATAATCCTTTGCTGGCGCCGCTGGCGGCCGCCAAACCCGTCGAGAAGGACGATCTGCCGTTGCCCGGCCGGGAGGCGGTCGCAAAACCCGCAGCTGCTCCCCCGCGCGCCTCCATACCGCTGCCCAACTAGCCCTTGGCGGTCGACGGCGCGGCGTGGCCGCGCGGGGATCGGCGATGACATTTTCCGACTGTGCGCCAGCGGTACTCCGCCACGTCACGACTTCACGCATCGGCGGGGGGACGCAGGCGCCTCGACGAGCCGCCCAACGACCTGGCGGGTCTTTCTTGCGGATCAAGTCCTGTCAAAATGGTCGAAGCCATAATGCCGGGACCGCGCCCAGTTTTCGGGTTCAATATTTGAAATATACGGCTCAAATTACAGATCTAGAGATTGTGTTCGGCGTGGAACACTTTTCTTATCCTGACCCTGTTGAACAGCTTTGATTAACCAACGTGTCGCAATGCCGACAATGAAAAGAGATTTGTCAGTTTTGATCGTCATTAATTACAGGCGGGCGCGCAATCGCCCGCGACCTCGCCGTCCCTATCGTAGGCGTGAGGCATGGGCGCGACGCACGCGCCTCAATTTGGAATGACGCGGTTAGCGAGAAGGCATGTCGACGATCCACGATCCCCTGCACCTGCCGTGCGGCGCGCGCCTGTCGAACCGGCTTGCGAAGGCCGCGGTCACCGAAGGCCTCGCCGATGAACGGGGGTGGCCGACGGCCGATCTCGTCCGGTTGTACGAGGGATGGTCCGACGCCGGATTCGCTCTGCTGATTTCCGGCAACGTGATCGTCGACGGCGCCCATCTGGAGCGACCCGGCAATATCGTGATCGACCACACCTTGTCCGATCCCGGTCATCTGCAAGCGCTTCAGGGCTGGACTCAGGCGGCGACGCGCGGGGGCGCCCATTTCTGGGCGCAACTCTCGCATTCCGGCCGCCAGACGCCCAAATCCGTCAACGCCCGTCCGCTGTCGGTGTCCGACGTTCGCATGGGGCTGCCCAAAGCCTTGTTCGGCGAGCCGCGCGCGATGAAGGACGTGGAAATCCACGATGTCGTCGAGAACTTCGCCGCCGCTGCGGCGACATGCAAAGCCGCAGGGTTCACGGGGGTGCAGATCCACGCCGCGCACGGTTATCTGCTGGGCACGTTTCTCGCCCCGAAGGTCAACAATCGCGCCGACAAATGGGGCGGTTCGCTGGCAAATCGCGCCCGCTTGCTACTCGACGTCGTAGCAGGGGTGCGGGCGCGGGTCGGTCGCATGTTTCCGGTTTCGGTGAAGCTCAATTCCGCCGACTTCCAGCGTGGCGGCTTTGAGGCGCGCGATTGCCTCGTCGTGGGCAAGTGGCTGGAGGCGGCGGGCGTCGATCTCCTGGAGATTTCGGGCGGAAGTTACGAGAACCCGGTCATGCTCGGCGCTTCGGGCGCGGGCGCGGATTGCGAGCCGCGTCGCAAAGCCTCCACGGTTGAGCGGGAGGCCTATTTCTTGGATTTCGCCCGCACGATGCGCCAGGAGCTGAAAATGCCGATCATGCTGACCGGCGGTTTGCGAAGCCGGCAGGGCATGCAGGCGGCGCTCGACGAGGGCGTCGACGTCTTGGGAATCGCGCGGCCGGCCTGCGTAGATCAGCAATGCGGGAAGGCGTTGCTCGCGGGCCAGATAGACAGGTTCGAGTCCTGGGAAGCGAACCTGCGCCGCGAGAAGGGCTTGTTCAGCCCCAATTCGCCGATCCCCTTGCTTGGCGTGCTAGCCAATTTCGCCGGCATTTTCTGGTTTTACGCCCAGATCAACAGACTGGCGAAGGGCACGGCGCCGAGCCTCCGGCTGTCGCCGCTGCGCGGCCTCATCGAGATCATGCTGGCCGACCGCGCCAACCTTGCGCGCCGGGGACGCTGGCTGAAGGATAGGGCGCCCATTGGGGAAGCCACGCCGAAGGGCGTCTCCCGGAAGAAGGCGGCCTGAGTCTAGCGCCGCTCAACGCGGCGCGAGATAGCCGACAGGGTCCAGCGGCTTCGCGTCCAGCCGAAGCTCAAAATAAAGACCCGAAGCCTTGGCCTCCCCGCTATGTCCGGTCTTGCCGAGAACGTCGCCACGCTTGACGGCCGCGCCCTCCTGGACCTCGATCCTGGAGAGATGGGCGTAGGTCGTCACGTAGCCGCTGACGTGACGAACCACCACCATCTTGCCGAAAGAGGCGATCTCGTCGCGCGCGTAGATCACGTCGCCGTCGGCGCCGGCATGGACCGCTTCGCCATCGGGCGCCGCAATGTCGAGGCCGCGCCCGTCAGCGGATTTTTCGGCTTTGCCCATCACCGGCCAGCGGAATTTCGGCGGCGTCGTCTTGGCGAACGCCGCGCCGGCGGCAAGGAGCGCCGCCGCGAGGGCGAGGCGCTTCAATGCTGGAGCGCCTTGACGATCTGGTCGGTGACCTTCTTGGCGTCGCCAAACAACATCATCGTGTTGTCGCGGAAGAACAATTCGTTCTCGACCCCAGCATAGCCCGACCCCATGCCGCGTTTGACGAACAGCACCGTCTTGGCCTTCTCCACGTCCAGGACCGGCATGCCGTAAATGGCGGAGGTCTTGTCGGTCTTGGCCGCGGGGTTTGTGGTGTCGTTGGCGCCGATCACATAGGCCACGTCGGCCTGCGCAAACTCGTTGTTGATGTCCTCAAGCTCGAACACTTCGTCATAAGGAACGCTCGCTTCCGCCAGCAGCACGTTCATGTGGCCCGGCATGCGGCCTGCGACCGGATGGATGGCGTATTTGATCTCGACGCCTTCCTTTTTCAGAACGTCGCACATCTCGCGCAGCGAATGCTGCGCCTGCGCCACCGCCATGCCGTAGCCCGGCACGATGATGATCTTCGAAGCGTTCTTCATCAGGAAGGCGGCGTCGTCGGGCGAGCCCTGCTTGACCGGGCGGGTCTCGACCTTGCCGTCGCCCACCGCCGCCGTATCGCCGCCGAAGCCGCCGAGGATGACGGAAATGAACGAGCGGTTCATCGCCTTGCACATGATGTAGGACAGGATCGCGCCTGACGAACCGATCAGCGCGCCGGTGATGATGAGCGCGAGATTGCCCAGCGTGAAGCCGATGCCCGCCGCCGCCCAGCCCGAATAGGAGTTGAGCATCGACACGACGACCGGCATATCCGCGCCGCCGATGGGGATGATGAGCGTTATGCCCAGCACCATGGACACCAGCGCGATCAGCCAGAAGGCGAGCTTGCCCTGTCCCGTGTAGAAGATCACGACCAGCAGAACGAGCGCCAGCGCCAGCGCGACGTTGAGCGTATGGCGCTGCGGCAGCATGATCGGCTTGCCCGCCGCGACGCGGGCGAGCGGCGCGAAACCCCATTTGCGCGCGTCGAGTTTGAGAAACGCAACGACTGAGCCGGTGAAAGTGATGGCGCCGATGGCGAGGCCCAGCGACATTTCGATGAGGCTGGCGGGATGGATGCGGTCGCCGTCGCTGATGCCGAAGGCGACGGGGGCGTAAAGAGCGCCCGCCGCCACCAGCACGGCGGCGAGGCCGACGAGGCTGTGGAACATCGCCACAAGCTGCGGCATCGCGGTCATTTGCACGGTGCGCGCGCGCCACGCGCCGATCCCGCCGCCGATGCCGATGCCCACGATCACGAGCAGCCAGGAGAGCGCGCCCTGCGGCGGGCTCTGCGCCAGCGTGGTGAGGACCGCCAGCGCCATGCCGGCGACGCCAAATCGGTTGCCGCGTTGCGAGGTCGCGGGCGAGGATAGACCGCGCAACGCCTGAATGAACAGGACGCCCGCGATCAGATAGAGCAAAGCGGCGAAATTGGCGCTCAAGGCTCAGCCCTTTTTCTTGTACATGGCGAGCATGCGCTCGGTGACCATGAAGCCGCCGAAGATGTTGACCGAGGCCAATATCAGCGCGACGAAGCCAACGAACTTGGCGAAGCCCGCGCCTGAATTGACGCCCGCCACGCCAACCGACAGCAGCGCGCCGACCACGATGACGGAGGAGATTGCGTTGGTGACGCTCATCAGCGGAGTGTGCAGGGCAGGCGTCACCGACCAGACGACGTAATAGCCGACGAACACCGCAAGCGCGAAGATCGCGAGGCGAAACACGAACGGGTCGACGCCGCCCCCCGTCGCCGCATGGGCGAGGGCGGAAAGTTTGTCGGCCATCGCGTCGGCGTCGCCCGCCGCGCCGTGAGCGGCGAGCGCCGCGTCGCGCGCAGCGCCGGCGGCGGCGCGCGCGCGGTCTATGGTGGCGTCAAAGCTGTCCATGCCGGCCCTCTCAAGCTTTGAAATTCGGATGCACGACCGCGCCGTCGCGCGTCAGCAGCGTCGCCTTGACGAGATCGTCGTCATAATTCACGGCGATCTTTTTCCCGGCCTTGTCGATAAGCGTCTCGACAAAAGCGTAGAGATTGCGCGCATAGAGCGCCGAGGCGGTCGCAGCGACCCGGCGCACGTCGCTTGTCCCCACGACGAGAACGCCGTTGTCGCTGACCACGACTTCGTTCGCCTTCGCCAATTCGCAGTTTCCCCCGCGCTCGACCGCGAGATCGACGATCACCGAACCGGGGCGCATCGAGGCGACCATCGCCGTGCTCACCAGTCTGGGCGCGGCGCGGCCGGGAATCAAAGCCGTCGTGATGACGATGTCCTGCTTGGCGATGTGGGTGGAGATCAGCGCCGCCTGCTTGGCCTTGTAGGCGTCCGACATTTCCTTGGCGTAGCCGCCCGAAGTCTCGGCCTGCTTGAACTCGTCGTCCTCGACGGCGACAAACTTCGCGCCGAGCGATTCCACCTGCTCCTTGGTGGCGGGGCGAACGTCCGTCGCGGTGACGATCGACCCCAGACGGCGCGCGGTGGCGATGGCCTGGAGGCCCGCGACGCCGACGCCCATGATGAACGCGCGAGCGGCGGGCACCGTCCCGGCGGGCGTCATCATCATCGGAGCGACGCGACCAAATTCCGCGCACGCGTCGATGACGGCGCGATAGCCTGCGAGATTGGCCTGAGACGACAGCACGTCCATGACCTGCGCGCGGGTGATGCGCGGCATCAACTCCATGGCGAAGGCCGACACGCCCCCGCGAGCGAGCGTGGCCAAAGCCTCACTCTGGCCGTAGGGATCGAGAATGGCGACGAGCAACGCGCCGGTTTTGAGCGAGGTGGTTTCCTCGGCGGAAGGGCGCCGCACCTTGAGCACCACGTCAGCGCCCAGCGCCTGCGTCTGATCGACCAGCGTGGCGCCCGCAGCGGCGTAGTCGGCGTCCATGACGCCCGACGTCAGGCCCGCGCCGTGAGCGACGATCACCTCGGCGCCGAGAGCGATGAATTTCTTGACCGTCTCCGGCGTGGCGGCGACGCGGGTCTCGCGCGCCTCCGTCTCCTTGGCCACCCCAATGCGCATCACGCTCCCCCCGCTGTCTTATTTTCGATGAGCGCCGCGCGCTCTATCGGATCAGAGCAGGATGCAGAGCGCGCCCAGCAACACAAACACGCCCGCCGGCAGGCGCCAGCCCATCCCCGTCGCAACCGAAACGGCCGTGGCGGCGATGTTGAGGAAGAAACCGAACAGAGCCACGAACGGATGGCCCTCGATGCCCCAGAGCACGAGCATCAGGACGATGTTGAGGACATGAACGGTTACGGTCTCGGCAAGCGACACAAAGCCCGAATACGAGGCCTCGTGCGCCGGCAAATCGATGCCGAGTTCAGTCTTGGCGAGGCCCGCGTTTTCCATGTCCGACCGCTCTCAGATACACATCTTTCGACCGCGCCGCATATCGCATCGCGCATCATCCCGCAACCGGGCGAAAGCCTGAGACGGGTCTGGTTAGAGGCGAGCCGCTTCGGCGCTCCGGTCGGCCGCCTTTTCGCGCCCGTCCAGCGATTCGACCTTTTGCAATTCGGCCATCGCCTCGTCGAGCGCGGCTTTGGCGTCCTCGATCTGCGCGCTCAGTTCCGCAATCGAACTGCGCAGATTGTCGCGCCGTCCGGCCGCCGCGCGCGCATAGGTGGGATAAGCGAAATGGGTGGGGTCCGAAATGCCGGCCCGCTTCTCTTCGTTGGCGATCTCGCGATCGAGATCGCCGATCATGCGGTTGAATTCCGCCGTCATCATTTCGATCTGACGCACCCGGCGCCGCTTTTCCTCGACCTGGAATCGTTTGAGCCGGATGATGGTGTCCCGCGACTTCATGACCAACGCACTCCCAACGCAAAACGCAAACACGCAAAAACGCCTGACGCGGACGACGCGCGCCAAAAACACCCACGAGACAAAGCGGAGCATGGGCCACGAAGGTTGCGCGATGGTTGACGCGCGGGGATTGCGAGAAAATTGAGTCGGAAACGCGAAAATTTCGCGAGGCTGACCGCCGAAATTAGAAGTTCGTTTACCTGCGTCATTAACACTAACGAACAGGTCATGAGGCCGCTGCGGAAATCGTAACCTGCACGGCGTCGAGGACTGGCGTGGCGTCAAACGTCGAGTGGGATGAGTCTTCTACGCGGCGTTCTTAATAAATCACTTTAACTAGTGAAATTAGGAAAAACCCTTATTTTTGAGGGATATAAGCTTGGTTGGAGATTGTGCTTTGAAGGGCTTGCGGGAGTGATTCAAGGTTTGTTAACCATTGTGGCGCAAACGTTGCGTCGATTCGGAGACCGCGGGGGCGCAGGCGCGGCGCCATTCGCTGCGGGGCTGGGGTTGAGCATAGCGGTCGCGCGGCGGCGATCCATGGCGGGGATCTGAAAACATGCGAGTGCTTCTCATCGAGGACGACAGCGCCACGGCGCAGAGCATCGAACTGATGCTCAAGTCCGAAAACTTCAATGTCTACGTCACCGATCTTGGTGAAGAAGGCATAGATCTCGGCAAACTCTACGATTACGACATCATTTTGCTCGATCTTAACTTGCCCGACATGTCGGGCTACGACGTGCTGCGCTCGCTGCGCGTCACCAAGATCAAGACGCCGATCCTCATCCTTTCCGGCATGGCCGGCATCGAGGACAAGGTGCGGGGTCTGGGCCATGGCGCCGACGATTATCTGACAAAGCCCTTCCACAAGGATGAACTTGTCGCGCGCATCCACGCGATCGTCCGCCGTTCCAAGGGCCATGCCCAGTCGGTGATCGTGACCGGCGACCTCATCGTAAATCTCGACCAAAAAACGGTCGAAGTCGATACCCAGCGCGTGCATCTGACCGGCAAGGAATATCAGATGCTGGAGCTGCTCTCGCTGCGCAAAGGCACCACGCTGACCAAGGAGATGTTCCTCAATCATCTCTATGGCGGCATGGACGAGCCCGAACTCAAGATCATCGACGTGTTCATCTGCAAGCTGCGCAAGAAGCTGGCGGCGGCGAGCCGGGGACGCAATTACATCGAGACCGTCTGGGGCCGCGGCTACGTGCTGCGCGAGCCGCCGCCGGGGGAAGAGCGCATCCCCGCCTGAACGCATCCGCTGCCGCTTTCTGACAAATCCCGCCGCTCCGTCGGCGGGGTTTTCCTTTTCAGCGTTTTCACAATTCGGCGAATTCCGCTGCGCTCAGGGCGATGTCGGCGGCGGCGACGTTCTCCTCCAGATGCGCGACGCGCGACGTGCCGGGAATGGGCAGGATCACTGGGCTGCGCTTGAGCAGCCAGGCCAGCGCGATCTGTCCGGGCGTCGCCTTGTGCGCCGCCGCCACGCGGTCGAGGGCGCCGCCGGGCGTCGACAGATCGCCCGCCGCCAACGGATACCAGGGGATGAAGCCGATGCCGTGCGCGTCGCAATAGTCGAGGGCTTTTTCGCTGGCGCGGTCGCCGAGATTGTATCGGTTCTGCACGGTGGCGACCTTGAAGACACGAGACGCCGCCTCGATTTCCTCGACCGTAACTTCGCTCAAGCCCGCATGGGCGATCACCTTCGCGTCGAGCAGCGACTTGATGGCGGCGAATTGCTCGTCGCGGGGGACGCGCGGGTCGATGCGGTGCAATTGCCAGAGGTCGATGATCTCGACGCCGAGGCGCTCGCGGCTCGCATGAGCCTGGGCGGTCAGATATTCGGGCCGACCGTCCGAAACCCAATTGTCGGGTCCGGGGCGCGTGAGGCCCGCCTTGGTGGCGATGCGAATTTTCCCGTAGGGCGCGAGCGCCTCACGGATCAATTCCTCCGAGACGTTGGGGCCGTAGGAATCTGCGGTGTCGATGAAATCGACGCCGAGCTCGGGCAGGCGGCGCAGCACCGCGAGGGCTTCCGCCCGGTCGCGGGGCTGGCCCCATATGCCCTTGCCGGTGATCCGCATCGCGCCAAAGCCGAGCCGATGCACGGCGAGGTCGCCACCGATCTTGAAAATACCAGATTTTGCAGCACTCGCCATGTCAGCCTCCTCGATTCGATGTCTCGTTAGAACGCACGAAACATAGCGAAGTTCAGCCGCGCAGCCGCGCCATCATGCGCTCGACATGGGCGATGGGCGTCTCGGGCGTGATGCCGTGGCCCAGATTGAAGATATGCGCGCGGCCCTCGAAGGCGGCGCGCACGTCGTCGACCGCCTGATCGAGCGCCGCGCCCCCAGCGATGAGGGCGAGCGGGTCGAGGTTGCCTTGCAACGCCAGCGGCGCAGGCAGCAGGCGCGCGGCGACGCGGGGATCGCAGGCGGTGTCGAGGCCGATGGCGGCCAGACCCGAAACGTCCGCGAAGCGGCCCAAATGCGTGGCCGCACAGCGCGGAAAGGCGATGACCGGCGTCGCGGGCGCGCGCGCCTTGAAGCGCGCGACAAGGCGCCGCAGGGGCGCGACGCACCATCGCTCGAACTCGCGCGTTGGCAGAACCCCCGACCACGAATCGAAAATCTGCACGGCTTCGGCGCCGGCCTCCACCTGCTTGACGAGATAATCGGCGGAAGAATCGGCGAGCCGGTCGATCAACTCGGCGAAAAGCTCAGGGTTGCGATACGCGAACAGGCGCGCAGGCGCCTGGTCGGGCGTGCCGCGCCCGGCGATCATGTAGCTCGCCACCGTCCAGGGCGCGCCGCAGAAACCGATCAGCGCCGTCTCGCGCGGCAGCGCGGCGCGGATTCCCGCCACCGCTTCAAAGACGGGCGCGAGGCGGGTCCAGTCCGGCGTCTCACGCAGCTTGGCGAAGTCGGCCTGGGTCTCGATGGGCGTGAGGCGCGGGCCTTCTCCGGCCTCGAAACTGACGTGCTGGCCGAGCGCGTCGGGCATCACGAGAATGTCGGAGAACAGGATCGCCGCCTCGAACCCGAAGCGCCGGATCGGCTGCAAGGTCGCCTCGATCGCGAATTTGGGCGTGTAGCAGAAATCCAGAAAGGTCGGGACCTGTGTGCGCAATTCCCGGTACTCCGGGAGATAGCGCCCTGCCTGCCGCATCAGCCAGGCGGGGGGGGTCTTCTGGCGCTCTCCGGCGAGGGCGGCGAGGAAAGGTTTGGTCATGCGTGGGGTCCGGGGCCTGATGCTTATGCGCGCCAACGCTTCTAAGGAGCGGCGAGGCGTTCGTAAACGTCATAGGAATCGTAGGTTCCCGCGACATGGGCGAGCGGGCGATAGTCGCGCGCCAGCGCGGCGTCGATCCGCGCCCAGGCGTCGGGCCGCTCGCAATAGGCGCGCATCCCCCGGTCGGAGACGACCATGTAACGGGGGTGGGCGTTGAGGTTTTCGCTCAACGGGTCCGCCCCGCCGCCCACGAACGGGCAGATGGCGTGGAACGCGAAGACGAAGCGCGACGGCGGCGCCAGCCCCGTCATGTTGTTGATCCACGCGCCGCGATCCACGACATAGAGCGTATCCGAACGACGCGGCCCGGTCGCGCGGATCGCCGCCGCCGCCGTTTCGAGGGCGGGCGCGTCCTGCTTGAGCCCGTGAAGAAACTCGTGGCCCATCACGCCCCAAACGCCGCCGAGCGTAACCGCAGCGGCGAGCGCCAGCCGCGCCGTGGCCGGCGCGCGCGCCAATTCCTTGATACCGCGTTCCCCACAGAAGCCGGCGATCAGCAGAGCCGGCGCGAGCGCGGGCGCGAGATAGGGGAAATACAGCGAGTGTTGCAGCAGCAGCGAAGCGTAGGCGGCTAGAAGCCATGCGAACAGCGCGCGCAACGCCAGTTTTGGGGCCGCGGCCTGCAAGCCGGGCGCGCGTAGCGCGGCGAGCAGGCATAGCGCGATCAACGGCAGTATCGGCTTTTGAACCGGGATGAAGCGCAGGAGGCCGTCAAGGAAGGTTACGCCCTCCATGTCGCTGCCGGGACGGTTCAGCGCGGCGACGACGGTGTCCGCGATCAGAGGGCCCGCCGCGCCGTAGATGGCGAAATAGAGCAGGAACGCCACCGGCGCGACGCTCGCGGCGGCGAGGAACGCCGCCGCGACGCCCGCCCGCCGCGTCGCGCCGGCCAGCAGGCACAAAAGCGCGAGGGCTTCGAAGGCGGCCGTCTGCTTGATCGTGGCCGCCGCGCCGACGGCGAGACCCGCAAGCGCGGCGCGGCGCAGAGGGGCAAGGTCCGACAGCGCGGCGAGGAAGGCCAGCGCCGTCAACGCGCTAAGCGGGCCGTATGCGTCGTAGGAGACGACGACGAGATTGAGCGGTGCGAACAGCGCCGCTGCGAACACGCCGACGCTGAGTGAGCCGAAACGGCGCGCCAGAAAAAACAGCGCCGTCGCGGTCGTGGCGTCGCCGAGGATTCCGAGCGCCTTAATCGCGGCCATGGTCGGGCCGAAGACGAGTTCGACCCCCGCCAGCAGCGCGAATAGTCCCGGCGGCTTGACGTCGAACGCGCCGACATAGGGCAGCGCGCCGCGCCGCCACAGGTCGGCGATCATGACGAACACAGCGTCGTCGCCGTTCTCGAATCTGTAGAACGGCAGGCGCCAGGCCAGCGTCCAGACCAGCGCGACGACGAAGACCACCACCGGGAGCGGCAGTGCGCGGATGCGAAAGGTCGCCGCAGCGGGCGACAGGGCGAGGCTCATCGTACAGGAGTTCCCGGGGCGGCAAACGCGTCGCGCGGGCTTCAACGTAACGTGAGCGGGTAAAGCAGGGATGAAGCGGCGTCCGCGGCGCCGCGGACTTCATTGGAAGGGTCCGCAAACCTTGATAGACCCGCAGGAGTCGCCTCGCAATCGCGCCCGGCGGTCCGCGAGCTTAACGGAGATGCTTACGTTCACTCCGGGGACTTTTTGCGGCGGAACATCTTATCCAGCTTTAATTCGAAAGGCTTTTCCGAGGCGGGTTTCTCGCCGCGAGCCATGACGCTCACGGTCTCGTCGCGCACGCGCGCAAGATGTTGGAGAGCATCGAGGTTGCGTGCGAAGTCGCCAAAAAGCTGATCGAGAGCCAGACCCAGGCCGCCGCGCGCGATCGGCCGCCTGCTCCGGACGCCTTCGATCACCCGCCCATCGTCGCGCTCCAAGGGGCGCTCTGGCGGGCTTTCGCTCCCGCGATCTCGTCGCAGGATTGCGGGCGCTGGGGCTTGTGTTTGATCGCAAGGCCGCAGGATCGCGCGAAATCTGGTTCAATCCGTCGCCCAATCGGTTCACGACGACACCAAATCATCCCGCAGACCCGCCCGAAGCGACGCTCTGGCCAGATTCTGAAGCCGGCCAACATCGGTCTCGCCGCTTTTCCGCGGCGAACGTAACCGGCTACTCCGCCGCCCTCTTCATCTCCGGATAGAGGCAGGCCGCGTCAGGCGTCGTCCGGCCCAGCGGCACGACCTTCGGCGCCTCGAACGGCAGGCCTAGAATCGTCCACACATCGACCAGCGCCTCGACCAGGGCGGCGACCTGCGCTTCGGTGTGGCGCGGGGTCGGGGTGATGCGCAGGCGCTCCGTGCCGCGCGTGACGGTCGGGTAATTGATGGGTTGGATATAGATGGCGTGTCGCTCCAGCAGCAATTCGCTGGCGCGGCGGCATTTGGCGGCGTCGCCCACAATCAGCGGCACGATGTGGGAGGCGTTCTCCAGCACGGGCAGGCCCGCCGCGCCAAGCGCATGCTTGACCAGCCGCGCGTTGGCCTGGTGCCGCTCGCGCTCGACGCTTGACGCCTTGAGATGGCGCACCGCCGCGCAGGCGCTCGCCGCCACGCTGGGGGGAATGGTCGTCGTGAAGATGAATTGCGGCGCGTAGCTGCGCACGGCGTCGATCAAATTCGCGTCGCCCGCGATATAGCCGCCCATGGCGCCAAACCCCTTGGCCAGCGTGCCCTCGATCACGTCGAGCGCGCCCATCAGCCCCTCGCGCTCGGCGATGCCGCCGCCGCGCGGGCCGTACATGCCGACTGCGTGAACCTCGTCGATATAGGTCAACGCGCCGTAGCGCTTGGCCAGCGCGGCGAACTCCGCGAGCGGGGCGATGTCGCCGTCCATCGAATAGAGGCTTTCGAACACGATCAATTTCGCCCGGCTCTGCGGTTGAGCGGCGAGCAGGTCTTCGAGATGCGCGACGTCGTTGTGGCGGAACACTTGTCTTTCGCAGCCCGCGCGCCGCACCCCTTCGATCATCGAATTGTGGTTGAGCGCGTCCGACAGGATCAGGCAATCGGGCAGCAGACCCGCAATGGTGGAGATCGCCGCGAGGTTGGAGATCCAGCCCGACGTGAAGACCAGCGCGGCCTCCTTGCCGTGGAGGTCGGCGAGTTCGCGCTCCAGCCGCACGATGGGGTTATGCGTGCCCGAGATGTTGCGCGTCCCGCCTGCGCCGGCGCCATGCGCCCTGGCGGCCTCGACGCTGGCCGCGATCACGTCGGCATGGCCGCCCATGCCCAGATAATCGTTGGAGCACCATACCGTCACCTCGCGCGGCGCGTCCTCCTCGCCTTCCGGGCGCCACAGGGCGAGGGGAAAGCGCGCGGCGTCGCGTTCGAGATTGGCGAACGTCCGGTAGCGGTCCTCCCGCTTGAGATCGGCGATTGCCGCCGCAAATCGCGCCGCGTAGTCCATAATTGTCTCCGTCGCCGCGTCCTATACGCTCGGCGCCCGCGTCCCGCCTAGACCTTAAACGCTCCGTATATAGGGGGAGGCTTTCCGCTTCGTTCCCCAATATCCGGGCGTTTCACCGAGTTGGCGGCGGTTGCGTGGCGATTGGTCACACGAGGGGCCGAGAGGGGGTTTTACGGCGATGAGAAATTGTCTTAACGGGAGCGCGTATCGCGGGGCCCGGCATGGCGGAAGTTTTCGATGTCGTCATTGCGGGCGGGGCGGCGATGGGGTCGTCGCTAGCCTATCATCTGGCCGCTGACGCTGGCTTCAAGGGCCGGGTTCTGGTCGTCGAGAAAGATCCGACCTATGCGAAGGCCGCGACCTCGCTCTCGCTGAGTTCGATTCGGCAGCAGTTTTCTTCTGCGCTCAACATCCGGGTCGGACTTGCGGGAGTCGCCTTCCTCAAGAGCGCCCGGGAAACCCTGGCGGTCGAGGGCGATGCGCCAGATCTGCCGCTGACCGAGCACGGCTATCTTTATCTGGCGACCGAGGGCGGGGCGGAGGCGTTGCGCGCCAATCACGCCACGCAGATCGCGGAAGGCGCCGACGTCGCGCTGCTGGCGCCCGACGACGTGACTGCGCGCTATCCTTATCTCAGCGTCGAGGGCGTGGCGTTGGCCTCGCTGGGCTTAAGCGGGGAGGGCTGGTTCGACGCCTATTCCCTGATGCAGGCGTTACGCCGCAAGGCGATCAGCCTTGGCGCGGTTTATCGTAAAAATGAGGTGGTGGACTTGATGCGCGCCGGGTCGCGCGTCGAGGCGGTGCGGCTGGCGAGCGGGGAGACGGTCGGCTGCGGGGCGTTCGTCAATTGCGCGGGCGCGTCGGGGGCGGCTGACCTCGCGCGCAGGCTGGGGGCGCCCATTCCCGTCGAGGCGCGCAAGCGCTGCGTCTTTGTCTTCGAAGCGAAGCGGTTCGAGAAATTTCCGTTGTTGATCGACCCCAGCGGCGTCTATGTCCGGCCCGAAGGGCGCCATTACCTCGTCGGTGGCCCCCCGCCGAAGCCGGACCCCGATTGCCAGGATTTCGAGGTCGTTTGGGACCAGTTCGAGGACGTGCTGTGGCCCGCCCTCGCCGCCCGCGTCCCCGCGTTCGAGGAGTTGAAACGCGGGCGGGCCTGGGCGGGTCACTACGATCTGAATACGTTCGACCACAACGCGCTAGTCGGACGCACGCCGGGCTTCGACAACGCCTATCTAGCGGCGGGCTTTTCAGGGCACGGAGCGCAGCAGGCGCCCGCCGTGGGCCGGGGCCTCGCCGAACTGATCGCTCACGGCCGGTATCGAACGCTCGACCTGTCGGATTTCGCCGTCGAGCGCGTCGCGCAGGGGCGCCCGATCCTGGAGCGCAACATCATCTGAGCCGAACGCGCCGCTCTGCCCGCCTTTGCCCGACGATGTGGGGGAAACCGTCTCGCCGCCGATCGTCGTCGAGGTGCTGTCGTCCCCACCGCCGCGTTCGACCACCGCGCCAAGCGGGAAGGTTATTTCACGCTGCCGAGCCTCATGCTTTGCCTGCGGATCGACCCCGACCGCCAGGTGGTGATCCCGCAGTGCCGGAGCCAGGGCGACGTCATCGAGAGCCGCATCCTGCGCGAGGGCGCCGTCCGGATCGACCCGCCGGGATTAGACTTCACATTAAGCGAACTTTTCGCCCCCTGATTTCAGCGCGCGTGCGCGGCGATGGCGTCCGTCAGCGCCGGCCACAGCGCGCGCGGCATCGTATGGCCCATCGGCGCGAATTCGATCAGCTTCGCGCCGGGAATCGCGCTCGCCGTCGCGCGGCCGGCTTCCACCGGCACCAGAGGATCGTCCGGGCCGTGGATCACCAGCGTCGGCGCGCTCACTTTGGCCAACATGTCCTTGCGGCCGCCTGAGGCCAGGATGGCCGCCGTCTGGCGCACGCCGCCTGGCGGGTTGAGCCCGCGCCGCGCCGCCTTGGTGGCGCGCGCGCGCGCATCTTCAGCCTCACCGCTGTCGGCGTAGCCGCGCAGCAACTCCGCCATTCTAACGTTGGCCTCGATAAAGGCCTCCACGGTCAGCGGCGGCGGGGCCATCAAGGCCGCCCAGACCTCGGGGCGGGGGGCCGGGAAACCCCTTTCGCCCGTGGTGGACATGATCGAGGTCAGCGTGCGCACCCGCTCTGGGTTATGGATCGCCATCAGTTGCGCGATCATGCCGCCCATAGAGGCGCCCACGACATGCGCGTCGATCATTCCCAGCGCGTCCATCAGCGCCACGGCGTCGCGGGCCATGTCGTCGAGCAGATACGGCGCCTTGAGGACCTCAGCTCCTGAAAACACGCGCGCGAGATCAGGAGGGGGCGCGGACATATAGGTCGAGCGGCCGATGTCGCGGTTGTCGAAGCGCACGACATAATAGCCGCGCCCCGCCAACATCCGGCAGAAATCGTCCTCCCACCAGATCATCTGCGCGCCCAGACCCATGACGAGCAGCAGCGCCGGGTCCGTGGGCGCGCCGAACGCTTGCCAGCACAGCGTGAGGCCATTGGCCTGGGCGAACAATTCCCCCGATTCGGGCGACGTGGACAATGGGCAACCTCCGGCGCAAACTCGCGCTTGGTATGGCCTGTCGCTAAGCCGGCCGTCAAACCCGGGAGGCGTTTGCTTGGACCCCATCGCGCGCTGGCACGAAATCGTGAAAACGAGAGACGCGGGCGAGCTCGCCGACTTGTTGTCCGAGGACGCCGTGTTCCATTCGCCCGTCGTTCATACGCCGCAGCGGGGAAGGGCGATCACGCTCAAATATCTCATGGCCGCCTTCGACACGCTGTGCACGCCCACCTTTCGCTATATCGGCGAATGGCGCGCAGAACGCTCGGCGGTGCTGGAGTTCGTCACCGAAATCGAGGGCGTCGAGATCGAGGGCGTCGATATCATCTCGTGGAACGGGGAGGGGCGTATCGCCTCTTTCAAGGTGATGGTGCGGCCTTTGAAGGCGATCAACCTGCTGCACCGGACGATGGGCGAGCGTTTAGGCTGACGGTCGGGCGCGACAGGCGTTTGTGCAGGCGCGCCATCAGGGCCGCCGCGAACAGCGGCGTCGCGAGATTGAGCACCGGTACGCTGACGAAGGCGGCGACGATGAGGCCGCTCAGGAAAACTGCGCCCCCGTAATGGCGGCGCATCGCATAAGCCTCTGCGGCGGGGCGAAAGCGCATCGCCGCCAGCTCGAAATATTGTGCGCCCAGCACCCAGGCGTTGGCGGCGAACCAGAGCGCGAAGCCGACCCCCGGCACGAAGAGAAGCACGAGCCCCCCCAGGCTCACGCCCAAAGCCAGCGCGCCGAACTTGAGCGAGGAAATTGTCGAATCCGCCAGCGGCGGCGCGCGGCCAGGCGTGCTGAGCGGATCGATCTCCCGCTCCACAAGCGCAGCGACCTCGTCGAAGAAGAAGCTGGCGATCAGCGAAGCGACCGGCGCGACGAGAACCACCGCCGCCGCCGTCACGCCGAGCCCGACAACAATGGAGACCAGCCACGCCAGCCAGCCCGACGCAAAAACGATATAGAGCAACGCCAGCTTGGTCAGCGCGACGCCGCCCAGCGCCAGCGTCGCCAGCGTCAGGCCCACGGATTTGAACATCGCGCCCCGGAAGGGGCGGGAGAAAACGTCGTTGACAGAGTCGAGCGCGTCTTGCCACATGGGGTGCATGTGGCGACGGCGGGCGGGGAAGTCCAGTTTGCGCGCGTCGCGAATTTCGCTAGGGTGCGCCGACCGGCGTAAAACCGGACTGAATTTGGGGAGAAACGCCTTGGCGACGCTGCTCGTCCTCTACAAGATTCCCGCAGACCCCGCCGCCTTCGACCGTCATTACGCGGAGACCCACATTCCCCTGGCCAAGAAGATTCCCGGCCTCAGGAGCTATCGCGTCAGCAAGGGCGCGGTCGGGACGCCAGCGGGAGCGTCGGACCTTCATATGGTCGCGACGCTGACTTTCGACAGCCTTGCGGCGATCCAGGCCGGGCTCGGCGCCCCTGAGGGCGCGGCGGCGGCGGGCGATCTGGCGAATTTCGCCGGCGCGGGCGTCGAGTTGTTCATGTTCGAGGATGCGACCGTCTGAACTTGTGACGGCAGGCGTGGCGTCAACCTGAGCGGCGCCGGGATCGCGGTCCTCGTTCAGGTCCGCCCGGTTCGCAGCGCGCGCAAGGTCATCGAGACCACGCGCTCGAAGCGCTGCGCCAGCGCCGGCGCCGGCGTCGCCCGGTCCAGCCGCAGCGCAATGGGATGGATGAAACGGTGGCCCGCGTCGAACACCAGCGCGAGGGCGCGGCGCCGGTCAGCCATCGCGAAGGCGCTGGACGCCACGCCTTCCTCCACCACGCGTTGGATCTCCGACTGGACGCGCGCGCGGTGCTTGCGCGCGGCGGCGCGCTCTTTGGTCAAGGAATCGACCAGAAGATCGAACAGCGCGGGATCGGCGTCGAGCTTCTCGCGATAGGCGCGATGCACGGCGAGGAGCATGCGTTCGAGTTTGTCGTAGGCCGGGTCCGCGCCATCGGCCGCTTCGCGCAGCTTGGCTTCCAGCGGGCGCAGCCACGCGGTGGTCACTTCTTCCAGCAGCGCAGCCTTCGAGGGAAAATAGCGGTAGACGTTGGCGTGGGTCATCCCGGCGTCCGCCGCGACGCCGACGACGGTGGTGCGCGCGGGGCCGTAGCGACGCACATGGTCGGCGGCGAGCGCGACCAGCCGCCCCTCGACCGGCTCGGGCGTCGCCGCGCGCGCCCGAACTTTCATGCGCGCAGCGCGGCCAATACGCTCTTGGACAAACGGCAGGCCACGGAATAGGCCGGGTTGAACACATTGGCGACGTCGTAGCGAACCGACTGGCCGAGCACGTGGCTCGCCGACAGCGCATCGAGCCCGTAATCCGCCGCGAGCCACGCGATCATCTGCGTGGTCGCGTGCTGCAAGGCCTGATCGAGCGGGCGCGCATTGCCGACGGTGAAAATGTCGGCGTCCGTTTCCCCGCGCGGCCAGGTTATCGCGCGCCCCTTCAGCACGCGCACGGTGAACTCGACCTCGAACGAGGTTTCGACTCCCGTGCCGACGATTTCGCCGTCCCCCTGGCAGAAATGCCCATCGCCGAGGAAGAACAGGGCGCCTGGCGCCGACACCGGGAAATAGGCGGTGGTCCCCGGCCCGAAGCGGCGGTAATCCATATTGCCGCCATAGGGCCCGCTGGTCGAAGTGGAGATCGCCTGCCCCCCGGCGGGCGCGACGCCGAAACAACCCAGCATCGGCGCGAACGGAACTTCGAATGTCGCCAGCGCCGGCGGCGGATCGATCAGCCGGGCGACGCCCCGGTCTAGCCGCCACAGGACGCGCGCCTGCGGGGGCAGGACCGCCAGCGCCGCCGGATCGACGACGTTGTTCGCCACCGGGCCGAACGTCCAGCCTTCGTCGCGGTTGGCGGTCATCCGGTCGATTCGGACCGCCAGACTATCGCCGGGCTCGGCGCCCTCCACGAAAAACGGGCCTGTCATCGGATTGGGCGGCGACTGACGGCGGACGCCCGCTTTGTCGAAACCCCACGCATCGAGCGTCTCGGTCACCACGGTATCGCCGTCGGCGATATGGGCGACCGGCGCGAGCGTGCCGAGCACATTGTGAAAAACGTCGGGCAAGAAGCGGCGCGGCATGAGGCAGGTCTCCGTCCGCCCAGTCTGACGGGACGTCCGCGCCCACGCAAGCGCCGCTTGCGCTTAGGCTGCGCGCGTCGCTCGGGGCGCATCGGCGTGGGCGACCTGCACCCGGTTGCGCCCTTTGTCCTTGGCCTCGTAGAGCGCGGCGTCGGCGGCGGCGGTCAGTTCCGCGAATTTGAAGCCCACATTGTTGGCGGCGGCGACGCCGAAGCTCGCCGTGACGACGCCCAACTCCTCGCCGCCCGCATGGGGAATCCGCAACGCCACGACGGCGGCGCGCAGGCGCTCGGCGACGCGACGCGCCTCCTCAAGGGGCGTGCGCGGCAAGACGAGAATGAACTCCTCGCCCCCGTAGCGCGCGGCGACGCTTTCCTCGTCGGGCCGTTCCAGCGCCGCGCACGCCGCAACGCGCCGGAGGCAATCGTCGCCCGCTTGATGGCCGTAGAGATCGTTGAACGCCTTGAACCTGTCGACGTCGAACAGAACCACCGAAATCGGGCAGACCAGCGGATCGTTCTTCGCCCAGATCGTCTCCACGACTTCGGTGAGCCGGCGGCGGTTGGCCAGCCCCGTGAGCGGATCGTGGCGGGCCTCCTCGCCAACCTCCGCCACCCGCAGCCGATGACGCAGGTCGAGCATGTAGGCGCGCCGGGCGTTTCGTTCGCGCTGGAAGGCCGCATACAGCGTCATCACGGCGCAAAGCGCGATAGGCGCCTGACGCCCGGCCCCGCCGTCGGGCGCGGGCGCCAACGCCGCCATCAGCCCCAGGCAAAGCGTCGTCACCCACATAGAGTTGCGCGAGCCCAGCGGCAGGCTGGTGTTGCCCAAAATGGCGATCACCGCGAACAGGTCGAGATAATAGGCGCGCCCCGGCGCTCCGCTCAGCAGATAGATGACGGCGACCTGGAGGCAGAGCAGCGCGGGAATGGCGAGGCCCGTCCATTCGCGCCGTCGCGGCGAGGCGTCGGGTCTCACGAACGCGGCGAGGATGAGCAGCAGCGGCGTGACGAGGCCGAAATGCAACGCCGTCGCCAGAACGAACACGTCCGGCGTCAGCGTCCATTCGGCCAATATCGTCACATTGTTGACGAGCGCCGCCGCGAGCGCCGCTTGCAACAGGACACGGCTGGCGTCGGCGCCGGTGTCGGCGTGAAAGCGCGCCTCCAGCCAAGCCGGCAGCGGCTGAAAACGCCGCTCCGACAGCGCCTCGTCGAGGCTCTCCCCCATGTCGTTCGCCGTTTCTCGCGGGCTCTGCCGACGATTTGGCGATCGAGCGATTTTAAAAATCGATCTCAACTCAAATATCCGTGGTCTACGTTTGGGCAAGTATCGGGGCGTAACGATGAGATGCTATGAAAAATAGTTGACAATTTCGTCAATCGTTCTGTGAAAACCGGGTGGCGCTTCGCCTCAGGCGGCGAGGTCGTGGCGCCCCGCGCCAGCCTTTCGCGCAAAACCGGCGGCCTTGACGAGACTGTAAATGTCCCGAGCGCCCCGCCGCGCCTCATCGATAATGGCGGAAAACAGCGAATCGGAGTCGACATGCGCGTTGTCGGCCTTCCCACGCGCGCGACGGAACGCTTCTGTCAGCAAGCGGGGATCGACGTCGGACAGGGAGCGGGCGGCGGGGGCGTTCATCGGGGATTTCCCTTGGTTATATCCTAGAGGAAAGAGTACCCGTAACTCATGGACGTTAGGCCAAGTCGCCGGCGCAAATTGAAACTGGATTGTTAACGTCCCGGCAAGTTTCTTAAATTTGTACGCAAAATCAACGCGCAAGGGATGCCCCTCGCAATACGGTCATGACGCTTCGGCGAGCCAATGCGCGCCGCGCCGCTCGGATTCGAGATCGGCGAGCGGGGTCGGATAGTCGCCGGTGAAGCAATGGTCGGTGAACTGCGGCGCAGAATTGTCGCGCCCCGCAAAGCCCATGGCGCGATAGATCCCGTCCACCGTCAGGAAGGCGAGGCTGTCGGCGCCGATGAATTCGCGCATCTCTTCCAGATTCATGCGCGCCGCGAGCAGCTTCTCGCGCTCGGGCGTGTCGATGCCGTAGAAATCGGGATGCGCGATGGGGGGCGAGGAAATGCGGAAATGCACTTCCCGCGCCCCGGCTTCCCTCATCATCGCCACGATCTTCACGCTCGTCGTGCCGCGCACGATGGAATCGTCGAGCAGCACGATGCGCTTGCCCTCGACGACCGCACGATTGGCGTTGTGCTTGAGCTTGACGCCCGATTCCCGGATCGCCTGCGTGGGCTGGATAAACGTCCGTCCGACATAATGATTGCGGATGATGCCGAGTTCGAACGGCAACCCCAGCGTTTGCGCATATCCCAGCGCCGCCGGAACCCCCGAATCGGGCACCGGCACCACGACGTCGGCCCGCGCCGGAGCCTCGCGCGCCAGTTGCGCCCCCATCGCCTTGCGCGCGTCATAGACCGAGCGGCCATGGACGACCGAATCGGGCCGCGCGAAATAGATGTATTCGAAGATGCAGGGCCGGGCTTTCACCGGCGCGAACGGCTTCAGGCTCGTCACGCCCGTCTCGTCGATCACCACGACTTCGCCGTTCTCGACGTCGCGCACGAATTTTGCCCCAAGGATGTCGAGCGCGCAGGTCTCGGACGCCAATATCGGGCAGCCGTCGAGTTCGCCCAGCACCAGCGGGCGGATGCCAAGCGGATCGCGCGCCCCGATCAGCTTTTTGTTGGTCAGCGCCACCAGAGCGTACGCCCCTTCGATGCGCTTCAGCGCGTCGATGAACCTATCGACGATCCGCCGCGCCCGCGAGCGCGCCGTCAGCATCAGCACGACTTCCGTGTCGGAGGTCGACTGGCAGATCGCGCCCTCGGCGATCAACTCCTGACGCAGCGTCAGTCCATTGGTCAGATTGCCGTTATGCGCCACCGCCAGCCCGCCCGACGCCAGCTCGGCGAACAGCGGCTGCACATTGCGCAGGATCGTCGCGCCCGTCGTCGCATAGCGCACATGTCCGACGGCGGCGCTACCCGGCAGGCGTTCGATGGTCGCGGCGCTGGAAAAATGATCGCCCACCAGCCCGAGGCGGCGTTCCGAATTGAAGCGCTCCCCGTCGAAGGCGACGATGCCCGCCGCCTCCTGGCCCCTGTGCTGAAGCGCATGGAGACCCAGCGCCGTCAGCGCAGCGGCTTCGGGATGGCCGAAAATGCCGAAGACGCCGCATTCCTCGCGCAGCCTGTCGGCGTCGATGTCGAAAACATCGCTCACGGCTTGGACATCGTTGGGGCCGGTGCGGGTGGCGGCAGGGCCACCTTGCCGTTGATGAGCGCGTCCAGCTTGTCGCGGTCGGCGGCGCTGCCGGTGCGCGGGCTGGGCGACGGCGCCGGGGCGGGTGCGGTCTTCGGCGAGGGCTTGGCGTCCACCGCGCCCGGCTTCGCCTGATCGGCGGGCGCATCGGCGCCCGTGGCCCCGGATTTGGACTTGACCCACGCCTCCAGCGTCTCGGCGGCGTCCTCAGGCAGCATCGCTACGATGCGGTCGGCGCTCGCGCTCAGCATCGGACGCGTCTTGGCGTTGGCGACCCATTCGGGCTGCTGCTTGTCGCCGACGAGCCACGAGAAGATCGCGAAGGCGACCACGGCGAGCAGAAATCCGCGCACGGCGCCGAACGCGAAGCCGAGCGAGCGGTCAAGTGCGCCGATCTTGGAATCGAGAATCGCATCCGAAAGCCTGACCGTGAACAGCGAAACGACGATCAAGGTCGCGAAGAACACGACCGCCGCCGCCACCGCTTGCAGCACAATAGGCTTCTTTATGTAGTGCTCAAGATAGGGCGTCACAAAGGGGTGCAAATAATAAGCCGCCGCAGCGGCCGCCACCCAGGAGCCGATCGCCAGCACCTCCCGCGTAAAGCCGCGCATGAGCGAGAGGATCGCCGAGACAAGCACGACGCCGACCACGCCGAGATCGAGATAAGAGGGCATTCAGGGGCCTCGTGGGAGCGCGCGTCGCGCGCCGGGGTCCGCGACGCGGCGGCTTATAGCCAAGCCCAACCGTTCCGTCACGTGTCCTTCGCAGGGGGACGCCGGGGTTTTGCCGCCACGCCCGCCGCTGCGATGTCGGCCACAAGGGTCGACACCGAGCTGATAGCGGAAATCCCCGCCGTTTCCGGCGTCGCGCCAGTGGGGGCGAAAGCCCTGGAGAAGCCGAGCTTATTGGCTTCTTTGAGCCGTATGCCCGCATGGGAGACCGCGCGCACCGACCCCGACAGCGCGATTTCCCCGAAATACACCGCTTCCTGCGGCAGGGCGACGCCGACCAGCGAGGAAACCAGCGCCGCCGCCGCCGCCAGATCCGCCGCCGGCTCGCCGATTCGCAGGCCCCCCGCGACGTTGAGATAGACGTCGTGCCCGCCCAGCTTCATGCCGCCATGCGCCTCCAGCACCGCCAGCACCATGGCGAGCCGCTGCGGCTCCCAGCCCACCACGGCGCGACGCGGCGTGCCCAGCGTCGAGGGCGCGACGAGCGCCTGAAACTCGACCAGAACGGGGCGCTGGCCCTCGATGCCTGCAAACACCGCCGCTCCCGGCGCGGCGACGTCGCGCCCCGCCAGAAACAGCGCCGAAGGATTGGCGACTTCCGCCAGTCCCGCCCCGGTCATCTCGAACACGCCGATCTCGTCGGTCGCGCCGAATCGATTCTTCGTCGCCCGCAGCACGCGGAACGCATGCGCCCCGTCGCCCTCGAACGACATCACCGCGTCCACCATATGCTCGACGACGCGCGGCCCCGCGATCTGCCCGTCCTTGGTGACATGCCCGACCATGACGACCGCAGCGCCGCTGGATTTGGCGAACCGGATCAGCGCTTGGGCTGAGGTGCGCACCTGGCTGACCGTTCCGGGCGCGGATTCGACGCCATCGCTCCACATCGTCTGGATCGAATCGACAATGACGAATCGCGGCGTCTCGCCCGAGGCGAGCGTGGCGACAATGTCCTCCACCAGCGTCTGCGCCGCTAGTTGCACTGGCGCCTTCGACAGCCCCAGCCGCCCCGCGCGCAGCCGCACCTGCTCGGTCGATTCCTCGCCCGACACATAGACGACCCGCCCGCCCCGCATCGCCAGCGCCGCGCAAGCCTGAATGAGCAGCGTAGACTTGCCGATGCCTGGCTCCCCCCCGATCAGCGTCGCCGACCCCGGCACGAACCCGCCCCCCGCCACGCGGTCGAGTTCCCCGATCCCGGTGACGATCCGTTCGACGGGTTTTGATTCGCCCGAAAGGCTCTCCAGCGCGAACGGCCGCCCGACCAATCCCTTGCGAACTGAGGCGGCCCCGACGCCCCCCGTCAGCGCCGCGCCTTCCTCGATGATCGTGTTCCACTCCCCGCAGGCTTCGCATTTGCCCTGCCAGCGTTGCGAAACCGCGCCGCAGTTCTGGCAGACGTAGGAAGGGCGTTTGGCCATGCGCGGCTTGTTCCCGCATATTTGTGGCGCTGTCGAGGGCGCGGGAACGTCTCGCTTGACCGAAGGCATTTAAACGTGTGTATATAAATCCGTGCCGTTGGAAGGGGATGAGGCGAAACGGGAAAAGGCGCACGCAGAACGCGGGCTCGATTTCGCAGACGTCGCGGCGATCGATTGGACGATGGCGCTGACCGCCGAAGACGCGCGTGTTGGCTATGCGGAGCCGTGCTTCGTGACGATGGCGCCGATCGCTGATCGGCTGTGCGTGTTCGCTTGGTGTTGGCGCGGCGGTTCGATGCGCGTCATCAGTCTTCGCAAGGCCAATGCGCGAGAAAGGAAACGCTATGCCGAAACCCTTCACCACCCCTGAGGGCGAAGTCAGGGAATTGGATGGTGATTTTTTCGCATCCGCCAAGCGCGGCCGTCCCGCCTTGCCGGAAGCCCTCCGCAAGCGCCGCGTCAACCTGATGCTCGACCCTGATGTCGCCGCGCGTCTCCACGACATCGACAATTCCAGCGCCTTCGTGAACGGCCTGCTGCGTGAAAAGCTGGGCATGGCGAAGGATCTGGCGTGAATGTTTGAAATCACGCGCGGAGGCGGTCACGCAAAACGCCTTACGACGGCGGGCGATGATTATATTTGACGGAACCGAGTTGATGCTGCGCTCTCTATCCTAGCCGCTTGAAGCGCATTGTCTGTTCCCCCGCCCATTCAGCCGAGCAGTCGAAGGATGGATCGAAAAGGCGCAAGACCGGAGCGGCCAACGCGCTGACTATATCCGGCGTTCGCCGCAAGTCATTGATGGTCCATTTTCCGCTTGTCACGCGATGATCCTCTTTCGCGATTTTTCCCTCGCTCCAGTGAATGCCGGGCTCGGCATCTGCAACCTCGCGATCACGGAGGCCCCACCATTCGCAACGGAACTCGACCGATTCCGCCGATTTGAGGCGCTCGGCAAGCAGGTAGGCGTGGATGACAAGCTCGTGCAACTCGCGAATCATCTGATAGGGCCAAAACCATTTGCTTCCGTCCTTACGAACCCGCTGTCGTAGCCCTTCGCGGTCTTCGTTGTAGGTTCTGAAATGGCTAGCAAAACCGGTTGGCGAGATGCGCCAGAATTCGACCGTTTCCTTGAGCGTAGCGACGTCTGGAAATACCGCGCTTTCGAGAATTTCGCGATTGTTTTCAGCGTCGACGGCAAAATACGGCGCGAGTTCAGGGCGTGTGTAAGCGTGAAAAAGGTTTGGGTCATGAAAAACGCCGCGCATACCCGCTGGAAGTGATCGAACTATTTGCAAAAGGTCTTGCGGTTTGAATTCCGTGCCGTCGGTTGTGCTGATCCCGAATGAAAAGGCGTGGAAGCTGCGTGGCATGAGAACGGTGGCAGAGGTGACTCCTCGTGTGAGCAGAAGTTCCTCGAAGCGCGATTGGGCGTCGCGATGCCAGTTTTGCAGGCTGGCTCGTCCCTGCAGGTGATCGGCGAGTAACTTTTCAATCAACGAAGTTAGCGAACGATGGTCCTGCGCGGCGGCCTTTTCGGCTCGCGCCTTGAGCGAGGTGGAGAGACGCAGGTTGACCTGTGCGGATTTTGCATCAGCCATCATTGGAATATCCTTTACGATTGCCTGTGATTCGTAAAGAATAACGCTTTACAAAAAAAATGTCAACGCACATCTATGGATATACACGATCGACGGATTGTGAGTATCCCGCCAGAAGTCCTCATGTCGGCGCCTGCCCGTTCTCCGCCAGCACCGCCCCCGCCAGATACAGCGACCCCGCGATTAGCACCCTCGGCGGCTTCGGCCACTCCTCGCCCCTCAGCGCGTCGAGCGCCGCGCTCACCGACCCCGCCAGCCGCGTCGCCAGCCCCGCCGCGCGGGCGAAATCAGCGATCTCCTGCGGCGCCCGTGCCGCGTGTTCGCCCGGCACCGGCACGGCGATCACCTCGCGCACCAGCCCTTTAAAGTGGCGCAGGAACGCGCCGGTGTCCTTGGTGGAGAGCGTCCCGCAGATCATCACCAGCGGGCGTGAGCCCGCCTCCTCGAAATCGGCCATCGCCTCGGCCAGCACGCGCCCGCCCGCCTCGTTATGCGCGCCGTCGAGCCATAGCTCGGCCCCCGGCGGCGCGTGTTCGGCGAGCGGGCCGCGCTTGAGCTTTTGCAACCGCGCCGGCCATTGCGCCTCGCTTAAGCCCCGCTCGAAGACGGCGGCGGGCAGGTCGGGCAGCAGCTCGCGCAACGTCGCCACGGCCACCGCCGCATTGCCGTATTGATGACGACCGGGGAGCCGGGGCTTGGGCAGGTCGAGCAGGCCGTTGGCGTCCTCGAACACAAGCCGCCCGTTCTCCGCGCGCACGAAGAAATCGCGCTCGGCGACGCGCCGCCGCACCCCCAATTGCAGCGCGCGCCGCTCGATGACGGCCAGCGCCCCCTCGGCCTGCTCGGCGATGACGGCGAGCGCGCCCGGCTTGAGGATGCCCGCCTTCTCGAAGGCGATCTTCTCCACCGTCTTGCCTAGAAACTCGGGGTGGTCGAACGAGACCGGGGTGATGACCGTCGCCCGGGGTTTGCTCACGACATTCGTCGCGTCGAACCGCCCACCAAGCCCCACCTCCAGCAGCGTGAAATCGGCGGGGACGCGGCTGAACAGCAGTAGCGCGGCGGCGGTCAGCATCTCCCAGATCGAGATCGTCGCGCCCGCATTGACCGCCTCGCATTCGGTCAGCGTCGCGGCGAGCGTCTCGTCGTCCACCAGCGTACCGCTAAGCCGGATGCGCTCGTTGACGCGCACCAGATGGGGCGAGGTGTCGACATGCACGCGGTAGCCGCCCGCCTCCAGAATTGCGCGCAGGAAGGCGACCGTCGAGCCCTTGCCGTTAGTGCCCGCCACATGGATGACCGGCGGCATCCGCTCCTGCGGATCGCCGAGCGCGGCGAGCAGGCGCTTGATGCGGTCGAGGGACAGGTCGATCTTGGGCGGATGCAATTTTGCGATCCGCCGCAGGAGGTCCTGCGTCGTGTCGGCGGCGCTCACGCGGCGATCGGGCTCCGCGACAGCAGACCGCACAGGCGCGCCAAAGTCTCGCGCATCTGCGTGCGCGGCACGACCATATCGACCATGCCATGCTCGCGCAGGAATTCCGCACGCTGGAAACCTTCGGGCAGGCGCTGGCGCACGGTCTGCTCGATCACGCGCGCGCCTGCGAAACCGATGACGGCGCCGGGCTCGGCGATCTGGATGTCGCCGAGCATCGCATAGGACGCCGTGACGCCCCCCGTGGTCGGGTTGGTCAGCACGACGATGTAGGGCAGCCGCGCGGCGCGCAGGCGCTGCACGGCGACCGTGGTGCGCGCCATCTGCATCAGCGAGAACATGCCCTCCTGCATACGCGCGCCCCCTGACGCCGTGAAGATCACGAACGGGGCTTTCTTCTCGACCGCCGCCGTCATGCCCGTCACGATGGTCTCGCCCGCCGCCAGCCCCAGCGTGCCGCCCTGAAACGCGAAATCGTGTACCGCCGTGACGACTTCGCGCCCCTCGATCCGCCCCGTCGCCGCGATGACGGCGTCGGACGCGCCGGTCTTGGCGCGATGCTCCTTCAGGCGGTCGGCGTAGCGCTTGATGTCGCGAAATTTCAATGGATCGACCGGCGAGTCGGGTACGGCCAGCACGTCGTAGGCGCCCTCGTCGTAGAGCGCGGCAAGCCGGGGGCGCGGCGCGATGGCCATGTGGTAGCCCGAACCCGGCACCACCATCTGGTTGGCCTCCAGATCCTTATGGAACACCAATTGCCCGCTGTCGGGGCATTTGACCCACAGATTCTCCGGCGTATCGCGCCGCAACAGCGAACGGATCTTTGGCGGGACGACGTTCGACATCCAGTTCATGCGTGCACCTTTGCGCCCGCGACGCCGCGCGCGAGTTCAGCGACGAGCTTCGTGACGGCCGCCACCGCGTCGCCTTCCGCTTTCCGCACCGCCTCGACCAACGCCGACCCCACCACCACACCATCCGCCTTCGCCGCAAGGCCCGCCGCGCCCGCCGCGTCGCGTATGCCGAACCCCACCGCGACGGGAAGATGGGTATGGCGCTTGATGCGCTCAACCGCCGCGCCGACTTTATCCGCGTCCGGCGCCGCCGCGCCGGTGATTCCTGTGATCGAGACGTAATAGACGAAGCCGGAGGTGTTCGCGAGTACGGCGGGCAAGCGGGCGTCGTCGGTCGTGGGGGTCGCCAGCCGGATGAAATTTAGGCCCGCTTTGAGCGCAGGCAAGCAAAGCTCGTCGTCCTCCTCGGGCGGCAGGTCCACGACGATGAGCCCGTCCACCCCCGCCGCCTTGGCGTCCGCCAGAAAGCGCTCGACGCCGTAGACGTAGATCGGGTTGTAATAGCCCATCAGCACAAGGGGCGTCGTCTCGTCGCCCGAACGGAATTCGCGCGCCATGTTCAAAGTCTTGGTCAGCGTTTGCCCGCCCTTCAGCGCCCGCAGGCCCGCCGCCTGGATGGCCGGGCCGTCGGCCATCGGGTCCGTGAACGGCATGCCAAGTTCGATCACGTCCGACCCCGCGCCGGGCAAAGCGCGCAGGATCGCGAGCGAGGTTTCGTAATCTGGGTCGCCCGCCATCACGAACGTGACGAGGGCGGCGCGGCGGGCGTCGTTCAGGGCGGCGAAGCGGGCGTCGATGCGGGTCATGCGGCGAGGGCGTTAGCATGCGAAACGGCGTGAGGGAAACGCCCTCGCGCGAGCGGCGCGGCCGCGCGCGTCACGCCGGCTTCGAGCGGAACATGTTGCGCAGATTGTCGAACAGTTCGATGCGCGCGCCCGCCCGCTTCATGATCAGCGATTGTTGCAACAGGGTCAGCGTGTTGTTCCAGGCGTAATAAATGACGAGGCCCGCCGGGAAAGAAGAGAACGTGAACGTGAAGATCAGCGGCATCAGGGTGAACATGGTTTTTTGCGTCGGATCGGTCGGCTCCGGCTGCATCTTCATTTGCAGGAACATCGTCACGCCCATCAGCAGCGGCCAAACGCCCAGATGCAGGAAATGGCCAAACCCCGGGAGCGCGGTCGGATCGTAGGGAAGCAGGCCGAACAGGTTGAAAACGTTCGACGGGTCGGGCACCGACAGATCGCGAATCCAGCCGAAGAACGGCTGATGGCGCATCTCCAGCGTGATCGAGAACACGCTGTAGAGCGCGATGAACACGGGGATCTGCGGCAGCATCGGCAGGCAGCCCGCGACGGGGTTGACGCCTTCCTGCTTCATCAGCGCCATCTGCGCCTGTTGCTGCTTCTGGGGATCGTTGGGATATTGTTCCTTCAGCGCGGCGATCTTGGGCTGGATCGTCTTCATCTTCGCCATCGAGCGGAAACTTTGGTTGGCGAGCGGGAAAAACACAGCCTTGACGACGACCGTGACAAGGAGGATCGCCGCCCAGAAACGGCCGACGATCTGATAAATGAAGTCAATGAGATAAAACATCGGCTTGGTTACGAAATACAGCCGGCCCCAGTCGACCAGCAGGTCCAGCTTCTTGACGCCGAGCTTGTCGATGTAGCTGTCGATGGTGGAGACTTCGAGCGCGCCGGCGAACACATGCGTCGTGTGCGCGGCGCTGGCGCCGGGGGCGACCTCGACGGGCGGGCTGAGATAGTCGCTCTGGTAGGTCGCGCGCTCGACCGGGCCGGAGGCCGAGAAGCGCGCGTCGACCGCCTGATCCTGCGGCGGGATGACGGCGGCGGCCCAGTAGCGGTCGGTGAAGCCGAACCAGCCGCCCGTCGATTTCAGCGGCTTGACCCTGTCGGTCTCCTTGTCGAGCGCGGCATAGGTGTCGCGCTGCTCGGCGCCGTCGGCATAGGCGATCAGCCCCTCGAATACCGACGAACCGCTGGATTTGGGCGCACCGTCCTTCAGCACCAGCGCGTAGGGGCGCAGCGAGACCGGTTTGTCAGTCTTGTTCTCGACCTTGTCGTTGACGGTGAACATGAACTTGTCGTCGAGCGCGATCTCACGCGTAAAGACGAGGCCGGCGCCGTTGTCGAAGGTCAACGTCGCCGGATGCCCTGGCGACAGCGCGCCGCCGCTCGCTTCCCATTTGGTGGTGCGGTTTGGCGCGGCCACCGACTTGTCGGCGCTGACGAAGCCGGTTTCGGCCCAATAGGGCTCGACGGAACCCGCGGGAGAAAACAGCACGACCTGCGGGCTGTTGGGCTCAATCGATTCGCGGTAGCCCTTGAGGAAGAGATCGTCGAGACGGGCGCCGACGAGATTGATCGAACCGCCGACGCTGGGGCCGTCGATGGCCAGGCGCGGATTTTCGGCGAGCGCCTCGACGCGGGGCTTGGGCACATTGAGAGCGGGGGCGGCGTTCTGGGGAAGCGCAACGGGCGCACCGCTGATGGCGGGCGCATGCGGATTGAGCGCCGGGCGCGGCGCGGGGGCGAAGAAATAGTTCCACCCGATCAGCACGATCGCAGACAAGACGATCGCCAGGATGAGGTTGCGGCTGTCTTCGGAATTCATCGGCGTCCGTCTCGATTCATGGGCGTCCGTCTCGACGGGCGTGGGCGCGGTGCAGCGCCGACTGGATATCGGCGACCAGCGCGTCGAAAGATTGGTGGAGCGCCGCCGTCCTCGCCATCACCACGTAATCGAAATCGGGCGCAGCGGAGGCGGGCGCGATGCGTCGCATGGCTTCGCGCAGCCGCCGCTTGATCCGGGAGCGGGCGGGGGAATTGCCGGTTTTCTTGGTGACGGTCAGGCCGAAGCGGGGTCCGTCCGCCGTCTCAGGGGGCCGGGCCTGCGCCTGAAGAGTGAAGGCGACGGCGTGGACGCGCTTGCCTTTGCCGGCGCGCTGGAACTCCGCGCGCCGCGTCAGCCGCCCCCAGGGCGGGGCGTCGTCCAAGGTTCAGGCGGACAGTTTCTTGCGGCCGCGCGCACGGCGAGCGTTGAGCACCTTGCGGCCCCCGACGGTGGCCATACGGGCGCGAAAGCCATGGCGGCGCTTGCGCACGAGCTTGCTGGGTTGGAAAGTGCGCTTCACGGTCGTAAACTCCTGAGCCGGCGAGGCCTCGCGGCCAAAAAAGAAGCGGCGGAAAGACCCGCCGCATTGCGCGCGCTTATAGGAGACGGGATGGTCCCAAGTCAACGGGGCCCAGGAGCCGCGCGAGAGGCGGCGCTTCTTGCTCAAGCGCCAAGCTCAGGTCCGCAAGCTGGCCTCGATCAGCGTCAGGATTTCCGCGCATCGGCTGGCGTAAAAGGCCTGCACGAGCAGATGGTTTGGCAGGAGGACGCTGTCGTCGGCGGCGGTGACGACCGTGAGCGGGCTTAGCATGACCAGCCGGTTCAGGTTGGTTTCGAACCGCCCCCAGAGGTCGCCGAGATGCTTCTGCGCCAGAACCTCGGCAAAGTCATGCTTCACCGCTTGCGCCAGCGCGGCGTAGACGAAGCCGGCGCCTTTCGTCTGGTAAAAGATGTCGTCGGCGCGGGTGTCGACGACCCAGGCTTTGGTCAGCGCAAAATCCTGAAGCGTAAGCACATGCGCCATCAGATCGACGTTGATGGCGTCGACGAACCGTAGGAGATGGTCGGCGCGAAGCTCGGCGTACTGGCCATCGTCCTGCGCCTTTTTTTCAAACGCGCGCAGGGCGTCGAGCGCGGCGCGATACTGGCTCTCCGACGAGGCGCCGAAACCCTGCGTCACGTCCAATAGCCAGACGTCCGGCGGATATTGCAGCAAATTCAGCGCCGCCTGCAAATCCGGATCGACCGCCCCGTCCCGGCGCGCCCTTATCGTGCGGCTCGTATATTCCAGCAGACTTCGCCGCATGCCTTGTAAGACGCCAAGCTGGAAATTCGTCTTGTTGTCCGCAAAGGCGGTCGGATAGAACCACGGCTTGTTGGGCCGCCACATCGTCTCCTCGATCTCGCGCGACAGCAGGTTTTCGAGCGTTCGGGCGATCTGGATCGGCTTGCCGGCGTCGGCGGGGATCACGCTTGCAATATCCCCCGAAACGCGAAAATCGGGCGCCGCGCCAATCACGAAATACATGGGGATCGCGACGGCCGCCGCCGCAGCGAGGCCGCGCCAGGCCCATTTTGCGAATTTCGTCATGCGCCGGGTCTCCTTTTGAGCGGAACGCGTGGCGTTCCCGCAAGGGATGTCAGCTTGCGTCTTTCGTCTGCCAAATAAACGCGCGGCGACGTAAAAGGCGCCCGTCCGAAAGATGTAATCGGCGTAATATCGCCGCCATGAACGTCGCAGGCCGCCTCGGTTTACTTGACCAGTCGCAGCAACGCCTCGACCGCGACATGGCGCTCCAGATGCTCGGCGAGCGCGTCGAGGGTCGCTTCGACCTGCTCCGCGTGATGGAGACGCGACGGGGCGGCGCCGATCCAGGTTAACTGCGCGGAGCGCTGCGCGTCGTCGTCGAACAGGCCGTGGACGTAGCAGCCGCGCACGGCGCCGCCGTCGGCCCCGTCCGTGCGCCCGTCGGCGAACGCAAGCCAAGGGCGCACCGGACCGAAAGTTCGCCCGACATGGATTTCATAGCCCGCCAGCGGCGCCCCAGCGTCCAGCGACCGTCCCCGG
>JAYVYJ010000008.1:0-22987 GCA_043784465.1 Hyphomicrobiales bacterium | reverse complement strand
TCATGGCGACCGTTCATCGGATTGAGGTTCTCAATCCGCCTCATTCGTCCACGAAATCCGGCAATTATGAGTCCTCGCGAAAATGAGGGGATTCATGAGCTATTCTATAGGACGTTGGCCGAGCTAAAAACTAGACAATTTCGTTCCATTTTTGAGCCTCACGCCGGCCCCAGCGCCGTGCTCCGCCATCACTTCAGCGGCTCCGCTCCCTTGATGTCAGGCGCACTCTCGGCGCCGGTACTCGTCGATCGGCAGAAACGCTGC
Organism: Hyphomicrobiales bacterium; assembly: GCA_043784465.1. GTDB lineage: Bacteria > Pseudomonadota > Alphaproteobacteria > Rhizobiales > Beijerinckiaceae > Roseiarcus. Next base: position 22,723 of record JAYVYJ010000008.1, on the reverse strand, counting down.
GTGCGCATCTTTGGAGAGAATGCCGTCCCACCCGACCATGGCGTGAAAGGTTTGAACAGGATCGCGAGGCGCTCGGCGTCGCCCCCGGCGTCGCCCCCGGCGTCGCACTCGGCGTCGCACGCTCCCACAGCGTGCATGTATCTCGCCGACCAGCCTGTCGTGTCCGGATGCGCGTCCACCGTCACAAGGCCGGCTGTACGCATCATCACGCCCATCGGCGTCCAGGCGATCATTACCTCCGCGAGCTTCATGACGAGGGCACTTTACTCCGCGACGGACGATAGAGGTTCGCATTGGACGGCATATCGGCTTTCAAGCGTCTTTAATCCGTCGCAGCCGCCAGTAAGCGCCTGATCTGCGGTAAGGGCGATTTGTAGTCGCAAGGAAACTTTGTCCGGGCTCATCGCAATGGCTCCCGCCAGCGCTTCGGCGCTCCGCCTTGCGGCTTTGAGCCGGAGTCCAGTTTCGCCTTCGGCCCCGCAACTCTGCTCGAAAGTGTAGAACGCCACACAGACGGAGAACTTGGCCTGTAGTTGGTCGAGCACTGTCTCGCGATCAGCATTGGCCGCAAAGCCTTCGGAGCCGAGGCTGACGACAGACCAGAGTGCAATCGCGGTTCCCCTCATTCGACCTCTCCAACCGGCGTAACTTGTCACTCGCTTATTGCTAGCGTTCAAATCCTGCGCCGGGAGATCGACAGTGGCAGCAACCTTCGTTGTCGACCAATTTCTCCGCGGTTTGATGCGCGAACACAACCGTCCTGGCGAAATCGCATTTCAAGGTGCCCCAATCCCCCGGTTTGCCCCTGAATTTCCGCACTCCGAAAAGCCACTTCAGCCACTACCTCACGCACAGAAATCGACGGAGATTTGCCATCGTCGTGCATGCGATCGCCCTTTCCTCATTCATCGTTCGAGGCGTTCAAATCCTCAACGGGGATCGTGCAGTCCTGAGCGCCGCTGCCGGGCCTGGTGCCGTAGTGCAGGCGCCGAATCTCTGCGGCTGTATATTTTCTCCCCAGCGAGACAATCGTCACGATGGACTGCCTATCGGGTGGCAGTCGGCCGAATTCTAAAACGGCCTCATGCAGCGTGTGGCAATTCACAGTCGTAACACCGTGGTTCAATACGGCCGAACGCGAGGCGTCGGCGTAGATCGGATCGTTGCTCATTTTCGCCTTTCTTAATCTGACGCCCGGCCCCTCGCCGTTTTCCTCGACGAAGATCACGCCGGCGGCTTCAAGGGCGGAGCGGATGGCGGACACGTTGTTTGTCATGCCAGACGCTGGCCCATCGCTGCCCTCCATTCGCCGCAGCGTAGGTGCCGATATGCCGGCGGACCTGGCAAGATCTTCCTGTCCCAGGCCCGCTAAGACTCGACCAGCGGCGATTTGCCGGCCGGTCAATCGTACGTTTTCGCTCATGGTGATTAAAACCGATTGACACAGCCTTTGACGTGAGCGATTTATATCGTGTCAATCAGTTTTAATCAACAAACTTCTCGGAGCAATCGCAATGCCAACGCCACCGTGCGGGATGACGCCCAAGCTATGTCTGAAGACGGCGCGCACCTTGTTGCGCTTGCCCGCGAAATGATCGCCGCCGTCCGCGCCAACGGACACGATGTTTGCCTCGACCCGGCGCTGAGCTTCCGTCTTTCGATAAGCGCCCCGGCACAGGAACCGCCGCACATTCAGAACAGAGGAATGATTTCCTTCGCCCTTGGCGTCGCCTTCACGCCTTTCACGCCAATCTTCGAGAGCCCGCACTGCGACGCCATCTTGGCTGCCGCGATTAGGGAGGCCTGAACCATGTCCATCGTCACGCCATTCCCGCCGCGCCGCAGTGCGCCAACGCCGCCCGCCATCCGTCGCAAGCTCGAAGCTGCCGTCGAGCGTCTCGTAGCTACCCTGGACGCGCCCGACGAGGACCTCGAAGAGGAACACGTCGCAGAGGCTTTCACCGATGACGCCGAGCCGAGCCTTGGATCTACAAACCATAAGGACCAATCCAAGGCCTGGAACGTGTCCTTCGGCGGCGACGACTTCGAATTCGAGCGAAACACAGTCGCCGAGTGCGACCTTAAAGACGGCCACGACCGGGAAGACGATCCGGCGGAATCGGGGATCGGCGCTGACGACGGCTACCGCGAACAGCTCGTTGGCGAACCGTCCCTCGGCGTCACGCTGGAGGTCGACCAGCGCGTCGCTTGGCGATCAGGCGGGGGCGTTTTCGACGGCGAGGCCAGCGGGACGGAAGACGATCTTGCGTCAAGCAGAACGGCAGATGTGTGGAAGGCGGACCGCGCGGCCGTAGACCAAGCGCGCGAGCAATTGCGCGGGATTGCTAGGCGCAAGAGCACTATAGCGCCTCGTGTTTAAGGTCTTCCCTTCCTCGGGACCGTGAACCGTTAAGGTGCAACACGTCCGCGCATATCCACGAGCATTGGGAAAAAGGGCAGGCCAATCCCTGCCGCCTGCGGCAGACCGTGAAACGTCGTCACTTTCGGGAGGAGGCTCTAACCGGACCCTTGCGACAGCCCTAATGTGCGGACTCGGTGCGGACCGAGCCAGGAAGGTCAGAGGCCGCCTTCCAGCGACCTCTTGCAACTTGTTGCATTTTTTTTAGTTTTTTTGGAGCGGGCGAAGGGATTCGAACCCTCGACCCCAACCTTGGCAAGGTTGTGCTCTACCACTGAGCTACACCCGCATCCGTACCGGCACCGCCGACTAGCGGCACATAGCGCCCCCAAAAACAAAATGCAACTACCTCCTGTGCGCGCTCTGGCGTAATGCGGCGCGCGCGTTACGTGACGAGGGGGGACGCGCTCGATGGGGTCGGTTTTTCAGGGATGGCGTGAGGCGAAGCGATGAATGAAACCGTCGACCCCGCCAAAACGCGCGTGGCCGAGCCGACCTCCGCCCCGATGCAGCCCCCCGCAGCGACGCGCCGACGCGGGCCGAGGTTTATCGTCGCCATCGTTCTCGCGATTGTCGCTCTGGTGGCGTTCGAACGCTGGGAAAGGCTCGCGCCCGGCACTGTCGACGCCAACAAGGCGCCCGACAAAGCCGCTCCCCCGCCGCAGACGATTCGCGCCGCCCCCGCCGAGCGCGGCGACATGCCCATAAATATCGACGCGCTCGGCACGGTCACGCCGCTCGCCACCGTCACAGTCAAGACCCAGATCGCCGGGCGGCTGATGAATTTAGGCTTTCAGGAGGGTCAACGGGTCAAGGCCGGCGATTTCATCGCGCAAATCGATTCGCGCCCCTATGAGGCTGCGCTCGCGCAGGCGCAGGCGCAACTCGCCAAAGACACGGCGACCTACCAGCAGGCGCAGGCCGACCTGGCCCGTTATCAGACGCTGAGCCGACAGGATTCCATCGCGCGTCAGCAGGTCGACGATCAGGTCTTCCTCGTCGCGCAGACCCGGGCGACCATCGGCGTCGATCAGGCGCAGATCGACACCGCCAAACTCAACCTGACCTACACGCGCATCGTATCGCCGATAGCCGGCCGCGTCGGCCTTCGCCTCGTGGACGCCGGAAATTACGTGCAGCCGGGCGACGCCGCCGGCCTCGTCGTCATCACCGAACTCGATCCCATCTCCATCGTGTTCAATACGCCCGAAGACAATCTGCCGCGCATCGCGCCGCGCGTGGCTGCGGGCGCGCAACTGCCGGTCACCGCTCTCGACCGCGCCAACGTGCAATCGCTTGGCGTCGGCGTCCTCACGACCTACGACAATCAGGTCGACACCACGACAGGAACGTTCAAGCTGCGCGCCACCTTTACCAATTCCGGAGGCGCGCTGTTTCCAAGCCAGTTCGTCAATGTGCGGATGCTGGTGGACACCGTGAAGAACGCGGTCCTCGCGCCCAACGCCGCTGTGCAGATCGGCCAGTCCGGGCCTTTCGTTTATGTCGTGAAGGACGCCAAGACGGTGGAGGTGCGCCCGATCAAGACCGGGGCCACCGACAGCCAGCGCACGGTCGTATCGGAAGGGCTGGAGGCGGGCGAAAGCTTGGTGGTCGATGGCGTGGACCGCCTGCGCGACGGCGCCGCCGTGCGGATCGCGGGGGCGAAGGCCGACGCGAGCGGGGAGGGCGAGGCCGCCAAGCCGCGCCGCACGCGCGAGAAAGGCTCGGCGGCGCCTTGAACCCCTCGCGCCTTTTCATTGAGCGGCCCGTCGCGACCTCGCTGCTGATGTTCGCGATCCTGCTGGTCGGCTGGGTCGCGTTCAAGTTTCTGCCGCTCTCCGCGCTGCCCGACGTCGACTATCCCACCATTCAGGTTCAAACCTTTTACCCTGGCGCGAGTCCCGAGGTGATGGCGTCCGCCGTCACCGCGCCGCTGGAGCGCCAGTTCGGTCAGATGGCCAACCTGTCGCAAATGCTGTCGGCAAGTTCGGGCGGCGCTTCGCTCGTCACGCTGCGCTTCGGGCTCGATCTCAACATCGACGTCGCCGAGCAGGAGGTGCAGGCGGCGATCAACGCGGCGCAAAGCCTGCTGCCCGCCGACCTGCCGGCGCCCCCCATCTACGCCAAGGTGAACCCCGCCGACGCGCCGATCCTCACGTTCGGCGTCACGTCGAAGACGATGAAGCTCACCGAGATGGAGGACATTCTGGAGAACCGGCTGGTTCCCAAATTGTCGCAGCTTTCCGGCGTCGGCCTCGTCACGATCTCAGGGGGTCAACGCCCGGCGGTGCGCATCCACGCCAATCCGCTGGCGCTTGCAGCCTATTCCATCAACCTCGACGATCTGCGCACGACGATCGCCAACCTCAATGTCAACACGCCCAAAGGCAGTTTCGACGGGCCGTCGCAATCTTACGCCGTCAACGTCAACGACCAAATCCGGGATCCCAAGGATTATCTGGAAGCCGTCGTCGCCTTTCGCAACGATGCGCCGGTGCGCCTCAAGGATGTCGCGCGCGTCGAAGTCGCCGCCGAGAACAACCGGCTTTCCGCATGGAGCAACAAGGCGGCGGGGTTGATCGTCAATATCCAGCGCCAGCCCGGCGCCAACGTCATTCAGGTCGCCGATTCCATCAAGAAGCTGCTGCCGCAGCTCAGCGCGACCCTGCCTGCCGCACTCGACATCGCGCAACTGACCGACCGCACCGTGACGATCCGCGCTTCGGTGGAGGACGTGGAGTTCGAGCTTAGCCTCGCCGTCGGCCTCGTCGTTTTGGTGATTTTCCTGTTCCTGCGCAACATCCCGGCGACGATCATCCCCAGCCTCAGCGTTCCGCTCTCACTGGTGGGGCCCCTGGCGATCATGTACGAATTCGGCTTCAGCCTCGACAATATATCGCTGATGGCGCTGACGGTGGCCACAGGATTTGTGGTGGACGACGCCATCGTGGTGATCGAGAACATCGCGCGCTATCTGGAAGAGGGCATGTCGCCGAGGGAGGCGGCGCTCAAAGGCTCCGAGCAGATCGGCTTCACCATCATCTCGCTAACGGTCTCGCTGCTGGCGGTGCTGATCCCGTTGTTGTTCATGGGCGACGTGGTCGGGCGGCTTTTTCACGAATTCGCGATCACGCTCGCGGCGACCATCGTCATTTCGGCCATCGTGGCCTTGACGCTGGTGCCGATGCTGTGCGCGCTGCTGCTGAAACCTTCCGCGCCCGGCAGGCACGAATCCTCGGGGGGCGCGCTGTTCCGCTTCGTGCAGCGCTTTTACGCCTCCACCCTGCGCGTCGCGCTCGACAACAGCCTTCTTACGCTGCTTGTGGCGCTCGGCGCGATTGCGTTGACCGGCTACCTTTATGTCGAAATTCCCAAGGGCTTCTTCCCCGTGCAGGACACCGGCGTTATTCAGGGCGTGACGCAGGCCAATCAGGCGATCTCGTTCGACAAGATGGCGCGCCTGCAACAGGAGGTCGCCGACGCGATCCTGAACGACGCTGACGTGCAGAGCCTCTCCTCGTTCATCGGCGTGGACGGCTCCAACGTCACGCTCAACTCCGGCCGCGTCCTCGTCAATCTGAAACCGCACGCGCAGCGCAAAGCCACCGCGAGCCAGATCATCCGCCGCCTCAACGAGGCGACGCGCGACGTGGCGGGCATAACGCTGTTCCTGCAACCCGTGCAGGACCTCTCCATAGATACCGCGCTGAGCGCCGCGCAATATCAGTTCACCCTGCAAAATCAGGATCTGGCGACGTTGCAGGAATGGACGCCCAGGGTGCTGGAGAGGCTGGCCCAAATCGCCGACATCGCCGACGTTACGAGCGACCTTCAGCCCAACGGCCGTTCGGTCACCGTCGACATTGACCGTTCGACCGCCGCGCGTTTCGGCGTGACGCCCGCCTCCATCGACAACGTGCTGTACGACGCTTTCGGCCAGCGCATCATCTCGACGATCTTCACGCAGACCACGCAATATCGCGTCATTCTCGACGTCGATCCCGCCATGCGCACCTCGCTGGACGCGATGGGTTCGATCTATCTGCCGTCTTCCGCCTCGACGACGGGGCAGGTGCCGCTGTCGGCGATCTCCAAACTCGAAGTGCGCCGCTCGCCTTTACAGATCTCGCACCTCAAGCAATTCCCGGTCACGACCATCTCTTTCAATCTTGCCAGCGGCGCCGCGCTTGGGCTGGCTGTGGACAAGGTTAACTCCGCGCTCGCCGATCTCGATCTTCCCCCTGGCTTTCAGGTGGCGTTTCAGGGCGCGGCGCAAGCGTTCCAGTCGTCGCTCTCCAACGAAGTGTTGCTGCTCGGCGCGGCGGTGCTGACGATGTATATCGTGCTGGGCGTCCTCTACGAGAGCTTCATCCATCCCATCACGATTCTCTCGACGCTGCCCTCGGCAGGCATCGGCGCGCTGCTGGCGCTGCAATGGTCCGGCTCGGGCCTCGACATCATCGGCGTGATCGGCATTGTGCTGCTGATCGGCATCGTCAAGAAAAACGCGATCATGATGATCGATTTCGCGCTCGACGCGCAGCGCACCGAGGGGCTGGCCCCGCGCGAGGCGATCTATCAGGCCTGCCTGCTGCGGCTGCGCCCCATCCTGATGACGACCGTGGCCGCGATCTTCGGCGCGCTGCCTTTGATGTTTGGCGCGGGCGTAGGCTCGGAACTGCGTCATCCGCTCGGCCTCGCCATCGTCGGCGGCCTCGTCGTCAGTCAGGTGCTGACGCTTTATACGACGCCTGTCATCTATCTCTATTTCGAGCGCCTCGCCACGGCTTTGGGCTTCTCGGCGGCGGGCGGCCAGCTGGGTCTGGAAGCGCCGTGAACGTCGCCGCGCTCGCGATCCGTCGCCCCGTCGCGACGATCTTGCTGACGATAGGCGTCGCGCTGGCCGGAATGCTGGCGTTCGGCCAGTTGCCCGTCGCGCCGCTGCCCAACATCGATTTCGCCACCATTCAGGTGCAGGCCAACGTGCCCGGCGCCAGCCCCGACAACATGGCGACTTCGGTCGCTTCGCCTTTGGAGCGCCATCTGGGCTCCATCGCCGATGTAACCGAGATGAGTTCGCAAAGCTCGCTGGGCAATACGCGCATCACCGTGCAATTCGGTCTCGACCGCGACATCGACGGAGCCGCGCGCGACGTTCAGGCCGCCATCAACGCCGCCCGCGCCGATCTGCCCGCCAGCCTCCGGCAGAACCCCAGCTACCGCAAGATCAACCCCGCCGACGCGCCGATCATGGTGCTGTCGTTGACTTCGACCTCGCGTCCGCTCGGCAAGCTTTACGACGCCGCCGCCAACATCCTGCAACAGCGGATCGCGCAACTGCCCGGCGTCGGTCAGGTCAGCGTGACGGGCAGCGCGCTGCCCGCCGTGCGCGTCGAACTCAACCCGACCGCGATGTACCATTATGGCATCGGGCTTGAGGACGTGCGCGCCGCGCTCGCCTCCGCCAACGCCAATTCGCCTAAAGGTCAGATCGAGACGGCGGATTTCAACTATCAGATCTACGCCAACGATCAGGCGTCGAAGGCTGAAGCCTATCGAGATCTCGTGATCGCCTATCGCAACCACGCGGCGGTGAAGCTGAGCGACGTGGCGGAGGTGCTGGACTCGGTGGAGGACGTGCGCAACGCCGGCATCGCCAACGGCAAGCCCGCCATCGGCATCGTCGTCTCCCGCATGCCCGGCGCCAACATCATCGAGGCCGTCGATGCGGTGAAAAAGGAGTTGCCCAATCTCATAAGGGCGCTGCCCGGCGACGTGGAGTTGGGCGTCGCGGTCGACCGCTCCATCACCATTCGCGGCTCGCTTTACGACACGCTTAAGACGCTCGTCACTTCCGTGCTGCTCGTCGTGTTCGTCGTGTTCGTTTTCCTGCGCGAATGGCGGGCGACGTTTGTGCCGAGCGTCGCCGTGCCGGTGTCGATCGTCGGCGCCTTCGCCGCCATGTATCTGTTCGGCTTCAGCCTCAACAACCTCTCGCTGATGGCACTGACGATCTCGACCGGCTTCGTGGTCGACGACGCCATCGTGGTTCTGGAGAACGTCACCCGCCATCTTGAGATGGGCAAGAGCCGTCTGCGCGCGGCGCTCGACGGATCGGCGGAAGTCAGCTTCACGGTGATCTCGATCAGCCTTTCGCTGGTCGCCGTGTTTTTGCCGCTCATCATGATGGGCGGGTTTCTGGGGCGCCTGTTCAAGGAATTCACGCTGACGCTGACGATGGCCGTGCTGATCTCGATGGTCGTTTCGCTGACGGCGACCCCCATGATGTGCGCGCTGCTGCTGAAGCCCGCGCCGCCGCGCCACGGCCGGCTTTACTACATGGTCGAGGCGGCGTTCGACGGGATGTTGCGGTTCTATCGCGTCACGCTCGACATGGCGCTTGGCCGCCCCATCGTCACCCTCGGCGCGCTGCTCGCCTCCATCGGGCTTTATTTCGTGCTGATCGGGCAGATGAAATTCAGCATCTTCCCCACGCAGGACACCGGCCTGATGATCGGCACGATCCAGGGCGACCAGAGCATCTCGTTTCAGGGCATGAGCCGAAAGCTCGCACAATTCGAAACTATTGTGCAGGACGATCCCGCGGTGGCGACGGTGGTCGGGGTGACCGGGGGCCAGCAGGTCAATTCCGGCTTCGTCTATATTTCGCTCAAACCCTACGCGGAGCGCAGCGTCACGGCCGACGACGTAGTGAACCGCCTGCGGGGCAAGCTGGCGCAGGTCGCGGGGGCCAAACTCTTCCTCGTCGCGGTTTCGGATCTGCGGGGGCCGGGCGGGCGGCAGAGCAATGCGACCTATCAATACACGCTGCTCTCCGACGACACGGCCGAGCTTTACACATGGGCGAACCGCCTCACGACGGCCTTGACGAAATCCGACGTGCTGAGCGACGTCAATTCCGACCAGTTGCAGGGCGGGCTGGAGGCCGAGGTCAACATCGACCGCGCGACCCTCAAGCGGCTGGGCCTCTCGCTCAACGGGGTCGACAGCACGCTCTACGACGCCTACGGCCAGCGGCAGGTCTCCACGATCTACAATGCGCTCAACCAATATCACGTCGTGATGGAAGTGGCGCCGCGCTACTGGCAGAACCCCGCTTCCCTGAGCGGCGTCTATGTCTCCACCTCGGGCGCCAGCCCTTCGGGGTCGCAGACGACCAATACGAGTTCCGCGAGCTTTTCGGCGGCCTCCTCCGGCACCACGGCGGCGACAGTGGCGGCAGACTCGGCGCGCAATCTCGCCACCAACTCGCTCGCCGCCAGCGGCCGTTCCGGCGCCTCGTCCGGCGCGGCGGTGACGACCTCGAAGGAGAGGATGATCCCGCTCTCCGCTTTTGCCTCGTTCTCGACCGGCCACACGCCGCTCGGCGTCAGTCATCAGGGCGTGTTCGCCGCCGCGACGATCTCGTTCAACCTCGCGCCTCACAAGGCGATCAGCGACGTGCAGCCCGCCATCGACGCGGCGGCGCGCGAGATCGGCTTGCCGGCCAGCGTGCATGGCGCCTTTGCGGGAACGGCGCTGGCCTCCGCGCAGGCGCAGTCGGGCCTCGGCCTGCTCATCGGCGCGGCGTTCCTCACCGTTTATATCGTGCTGGGCATCCTTTATGAGAGCTACATCCACCCGATCACCATCATCCTGACGCTGCCGTCGGCGGGGGTGGGGGCGCTGCTGGCCCTTTGGATGACCGGCACGGATCTGTCGATCATCGCCTTCATCGGCATCATCCTGCTGATCGGCGTGGTGAAGAAGAACGCGATCATGATGATCGATTTTGCGCTCGGCGCCGAGCGCCGGGGCCTCGATTCGCGCGCAGCGATTCGCGAGGCATGTCTGGAGCGTTTCCGCCCGATCATGATGACCACGATGGCCGCGCTGTTTGGCGCGTTGCCGCTGGCGCTTGGGACGGGCGAGGGCTCCGAGCTTCGGCATCCGCTGGGGATCACCATCGTCGGCGGCCTGCTCGTCAGTCAGGTGTTAACCTTGTATACGACGCCGGTTATCTTTTTGGGGATGGACTGGGTGGGCAAGGCGACGGTGCGGGTTTGGCGCAGAGTTTATTTGGGCGAACGGCCGCCGGCTTTCGAATGAGACGTCTCGCCATTCTCGCAGCGTTCGGGCTGGCGGGATGTCAGGCGGTCGGGCCGGATTATCTAAAGCCTGCGGCCATCGTCCCCGTTCAGTTCAAGGAGGCGAAGGGCTGGAAGGCCGCGACGCCGCGCGACGATGCGCCCAAGGGCGAATGGTGGCGCGTATTTCACGACGCCGAACTCGACCGTTACGAATCAACCGTCTCGCTCTCCAACGAAACGCTGAAGGCGGACGAGGCCAACTATCGCAACGCGCTGGCGCTGATCGCCGAAGCGCGCGCCGGTCTGCTGCCCTCGCTCAACTTCAATCCTTCCCTCACCCGCTCCGGTCCGCCGGGCGGCAATCTGCTCAATGCGGAAATCACGGGAAGCTGGACACTGGACGTCTGGGGCCGCGTGCGCCGGCAGATCGAGCAATTCGGCGCGGCGGCGCAAGTCAGCGCCGCCGACCTCGACAACGCCCGGCTGTCCGCGCAATCCTCGCTCGCGCTCGCCTACATACAGGTGCGCGAAGCCGATTCGCTGCACGATCTCTACGTGGCCACCGTCAAGCAATACCAACGCTCCGTCGAGATCGCGCAAAACCAGTACAACGCCGGCACCACGGCCAAGTCCGACGTCATCACCGCGCAGGCCCAGTTGCTCGCCGCGCAGGCGCAGGAAATCAACACGGAGGTTCAGCGCCATCAGGGCGAACATGCCGTAGCGGTGCTGATGGGCAAGCCGCCGTCGGAGATCGCCGTCTCGCACCGCGATCTCGCCGACGAGGCGCCCCATCCCCCCGTGGGGCTGCCTTCAAGCCTGCTCGAACGCCGCCCCGACATCGCGGCGGCGGAACGGGCGATGAAGGAGCAAAACGCCGTCATTGGCGTGGCCGTGGCGGGCTATTATCCCGATTTCACGCTGTCGGGAGCCTTCGGCTTTGCGGGCGATCCGTTCATAAAGCAGATCGCCGGGGCCAATCCGATGTGGTCCTACGGCCTCGCGCTCGCCCAGAAATTGTTCGACGGCGGTCTGACGACGGCTCAGGTGGAGGCGGCGAAGGCGACCTACGAGGCCAGCGTCGCGTCCTACCGCCAGACGGTGCTGACGGCCTTCCAGCAGGTGGAGGACAACCTCTCCGCAATCCGCATTTACGATCGTCAGATCAAGGTGCAAGTCGAGGCGGTCAAGATCGCCCGGCAGGCCGTGCAGATCGCGCTCAACGAATACCGCGCCGGCACACAGAATTTCACTACCGTCATCACCGCCGAAGCTACGCAGCTTTCCGACGAACTGTCGCTGATCCAGACGCGCGCATCGAGGCTGTCCGCTTCCGTGTCGCTCATCGTCGCGCTCGGCGGCGGCTGGGACAAAGTGGACCTGCCGCGCGTCGCGCTGGACGGCCCGCCGGACGCCGCACCCGTTCCCTGACCTTGCGCCCCGCGCGCGGCTTGGCCATAAACCCCGCAATCTGAAGGGCAGGGGCGATGGTCAAGGTCACCGAACGCGTTTTCTCCGGCGTGCAGCCGACCGGCAATCTGCATCTGGGCAATTACCTCGGCGCGCTCAAGCGTTTCGTCGAGATGCAGGCGACGCATCCCTGTCTCTTTTGCGTCGTCGATCTGCACGCGATGACCGCCGGGCACGATCCCGCGACGCTGGCGCGCTCGACGCGCGAGGTGACGGCGGCGTTCCTGGCCTGCGGCATCGATGCGACCCGCAACATCGTGTTCAACCAAAGCCGCGTGCCCGAACACGCCGAACTCGCCTGGGCGCTCGATTGCGTCGCGCGCATGGGCTGGCTCAACCGCATGACGCAATTCAAGGAGAAAGCGGGTAAAGACCGCGAGAACGCCTCCGTCGGCCTGTTCAACTATCCCGTGCTGATGGCGGCCGACATTCTGATCTACCGGGCGACCCACGTGCCGGTGGGCGACGACCAGAAGCAGCATCTCGAACTCGCGCGCGACATCGCGCAGAAGTTCAACAACGATTTCGCCGTTTCCATCGCGGCGCACGGCCATGGGGACGGCTTTTTTCCGCAGCCCGAGCCGCTGATCCAAGGCCCGGCGACACGCGTGATGAGCCTGCGCGACGGCGCCAGGAAAATGTCGAAGTCCGACCCTTCCGAACAGGCGTGGATCGCGCTGACCGACGACGCCGACACGATCGCGCAGAAAATCCGCAAGGCGAGGACCGATCCCGAGCCGCTGCCCAGCGAAATGGCGGGGCTGGCGAACCGTCCCGAGGCCGACAATCTGGTGGGGATTTACGCGGGCCTCGCCGATGTCACGAAGGAGCAGGTTCTCGCCGACCACGGCGGCGCGAACTTTTCCGCTTTCAAGTCCGCGCTGACCGAATTGATCGTCGAGAGGCTTTCGCCGATCCGCGCCGAGATGATGCGCCTTTCGGACGCCAACGATCATGTCGACGCGGTGTTGGCCGACGGGAGCCGGCGCGCGCGCGAGATCGCGGGGCCGGTGTGGGCTGACGTCAAGGATATATTGGGACTGGTGCGCTGACGCCTCATTGCAAAAATATTCGTTCGAGTTTCGCCGCAATCCTTAACGACGGCGCCGATATCTGGGCGCCGGCGTCCAATCATCCTCAACATCTTGATTTTCAGTCACACGATGGCGACGTCGTTTCCAAACGTGGTTAACGACTTTCTTTCCCGCTTTGCGTATCTCGGATGAGAGATGATTCGCGCCTTGGCGGAGGCGTGCGTCGCGGGAGCGCACGGGCCGCGCTTTCTTTGAAGGGGGCGCAGAGCTTGACACGAACGGCGTCGCGTTGGCTCTGGGGCGCAGGGCTGGTAGGAGCGGCCCCGGCGCCGGCGTTCGCGGCCGGCATGGACGTCAGCGATTCCGATCTCGCGCCGATCATGCTGGCGACATTGATCCTCATTCTCGCGCTGGGCGCGCTGGCTCTCACCAACATGCGCAGGCGCCATGGGCAGCGCGAGCGCGAACTCTCCGTCGATCTCGAACGCACGCGCGCCGATCTCGAACGCGCCCGGCAATTTTTGGCCGGCGAGCCGCAGATTGCGATCGTATGGGATCGCGCCGACAGCGAGCCGCGCGTCGATGGCGAGTTCAATCTCGTGTCGGAGGCGATGAACGCTCGCCGCATCCTTTCGTTTTCGGCCTGGCTGGACGCGGCAGGGGCCGAGCGCGTCCAGGAATGGGTGGGCAAACTGTTGCAAAGAGGCGAGGGTTTCTCCGCGGAGCTCGCAAGCCTCAAGGGGCGCCGGCTCGAAGTGTCGGGCCGCGCCATTGGCGGGGCGGCGGTCGTGCGTATTCGCGACATTTCAGGCGACCGGCTGGAGCGCCTGCGTTTGCAGGAGGCTTACGCCGAAGCGCAGACGGAGCTGGCGGGCTTCCGCCAACTGCTCGACGCGCTGCCGCACCCCGCCTGGGCGCGCGGACGCGATGGTCGGCTCGTCTGGGTCAGCGAAGCTTTCGCGCGCGCGCTGGAGCCCAGCGAACGGCAGAACCAGGCCGAATTGTTCGACCGCGCAACGCTGGAGGAAGCCGTCGAGGCGCGTGGACAGGGCGTGTGGCGCGCGCGGGCGCATGCGACGGTGGGTGGCGCGCGGCGACCGTTCGCGGCCTATGAGGTCGCTCACGAAGGCGGGGCGCTGGGCGTCGCCGTCGACCTTTCCGAGATCGACGCGCTGAAGGCGGAGAAGGATCGGCTGAACGGCGCCTACAAGGGCCTGCTCGACCGGCTGGCCACGGCGGTCGCGATCTTCGACCGCTCCAAGCGGCTTGATTTCTACAACGCCGCCTATGCACGAATCTGGTCGCTCGACCCCGCCTTTCTCGACACACGCCCGACAGATGGCGAAATCCTCGATTCGCTCCGCGCGCGCCGCCTGCTGCCCGAGCAGGCCAATTTCCGCGAGTGGAAAACGCAGGTGCTCTCCACCTATCAGGCGATGGAGCCGGTCGAGACCGTCTGGTATCTGCCCGACGGGCGCGCCCTGCGCGTCGCCGCCGGCCCCAACGCCGAGGGCGGCGTCAGCTATCTCTATGACGACGCGACGCAGAGCTACGCGCTCTCCGCCCAGCTCAACGCGCTGACGCGCCTGCAAGGCGAAACGCTCGACGCGCTGAAGGAAGGCGTCGCGGTGTTTGGCGCGGACGGGCGGTTGCGGCTCGACAATCCCGCCTTCGCGGCGCTGTGGGGGGCGCCCGCACGCGCCGCCGACCAGCGGCCGCATTTCGACGAGATCGGCCGCGAGTGCCTCGCTTTGCTTGCCGATCCCGCCCAGTGGGACGCGCTGCGCGGCGCGGCGCTGGGGCTTGACGAGCGGCGTCATCCCGTCGACGCCCGCCTGGAGCGTCGCGACGGCAAGATCTTTGAGTGCGCCGCTTTGCCGCTTCCGGACGGCGGCACGCTGATGACGTGCTTCGACGTCACCGACAGCGCCAAATTCGAGCGCGCCTTGACCGAGCGCAACGAGGCGCTCATCAGCGCCGAGAAACTCCGCAACGATTTCGTCAAGCACGTGTCCTACGAACTGCGCACGCCGCTCACCAACATCATCGGCTTCACGCAATTGCTCGCCGACGGCAATGCGGGCGGCCTCAACCCCAAGCAGATTGAATACGCGGGATACATCCGCGGCTCGTCCTCCGCGTTGCTCGCCATCATCAACGACATTCTCGATCTTGCCTCCATCGACGCCAACGCGCTGGAAATGCGGCTGGAGGAGGTGGACGTGGAGGAGGCGATGAAGGCGGCGGCGGAAGGCGTGCAGGACCGGCTGCGCGAGGCCAACATCGACCTGCGCATCGTCGCCACGGACGATGTCGGCACGATGTGGGCGGACGGGCGGCGCGTGCGTCAGGTGCTGTTCAACCTGCTCTCCAACGCCATCGGCTTCTCCGAGCCCGGGCAGACGGTGACGCTGGCGACGATGCGGCGCGAGGGCGAAATCGTGTTCAAGGTCTCCGATCGCGGACGCGGCATTCCGGCCGATCAACTGGAGCGCGTCTTCGACCGGTTCGAGGCCAACAACGGCGGAACCAAACATCGCGGGCCGGGCCTGGGGCTATCGATGGTCAAGGCGCTGGTGGAATTGCATGGCGGCCGGGCGATCATCGATTCGGTCGTCGGGGAGGGCACGGTCGTCACCTGCGTTTTCCCTACCCGGGCCGCCCGGTCGGCGGCGGCCCAAGTGGCGAACTGAGCGGCGATCCGACATGAGCCCCTCCCCGCTGACCGATCTTCCCGTGGAAATCGTGGAACTGCCGAGCGAGGCGGAGACCGCCGCGCTTGCCCGCTGGCTCGCAAGCTTCCTGCGCCCCGGCGATCTCGTCGTGCTGAGCGGGGAACTGGGCGCCGGGAAAACCTCGCTCGCCCGGGCGCTGCTGCGCGCCGCCGCCGGGGACGAGGAGCTTGAGACGCCCAGCCCTACTTTCACGCTGGTCCAGACCTACGAAGGACGCAACGGCCCGCTGGTCCACGCCGATTTTTACCGGCTCGCCGGCCCCGAGGATCTCGCGCAGATCGGTTTCGCCGAGACGATCCACGGCGCGGTCACGCTTGTGGAATGGGGCGAGCGCGCGTCCGCAGCCTTGCCCGCCGAGCGGCTCGACATTCTGCTCGACTTCGATTCCGCGCAGGGGCCGGACTACCGGCTCGCCGAATTCCGCCCGCGCGGCTTGATGATGACCAACCGCTTCCGCGCCGCTCGCGCCGTCGAGGCTTTGCTGGAGACGGCGGGCTGGGCCGACGCCCGGCGCTCTCAGATGTATGGCGACGCCTCGACGCGCGCCTACGAGCGACTGACCGATCCTTCCGGCCGCACGGCGATTTTGATGATCGCGCCGCCGCGCGCGCCGGGTCCGCCGTTGCGCTTTGGCCGATCCTACGCCGAGATCGCGCGGCTCTCGACCGACATCCGCGCCTTCCTTGCCGTCGGGGAGGGCCTGAGGACGCTGGGCTATTCCGCGCCCCGCGTCTATGCGGCGAGCGTCGCGGACGGTCTCGCGCTGATCGAGGATTTCGGCGCCGAAACCATCGTCGACGAGAACGGCCCCAACCCTTCGCGCTACGCTGAGGCGGCGGCTTTGCTCGCCGACCTTCATCTGCGCGTTTTGCCCGCCGAAATCGCCTGGGGCGAAGAAACCCATGCGCTTCCCGTCTACGATCTCGACGCGATGCTGATCGAGGTCGAATTGGCGCTGGACTGGTACGCGCCCGCACGCGCGCGCGGCGCGCCGTCCTCGGGCGCGCGCATGCAGTTTCTTGGCCTGTGGCGCGAGATCCTTTCGGGGCCGCTCAGCGCGCCGCTGACGTGGACGCTGCGCGATTATCACTCGCCCAACGTGCACTGGCTGGCCGAGCGCAACGGCCTGCACCGTCTGGGCCTAATCGACTTTCAGGACGCCGTGCTGGGGCCGCCGGCCTATGACGTCGCCTCGCTGTTGCAGGACGCGCGGCAGGACGTATCGTCGGAGATCGAGGCGCGGTTGCTCGCGCTCTATGGGCGCAGACGCGCGCAGGCGGATCCAAGTTTCGACTTCGAGACCTTCGTCGCCCATTACGCGATTATGGGCGCGCAGCGGGCCACCAAGATCCTGGGTCTGTTCATGCGGCTCGACCGGCGCGACGGCAAGCCGCAATATTTGCGGCTGCTGCCCAAAATCGAACGCGCGCTCGCGGGCAATCTCGAACATCCCGTGCTGGAGCCGCTCAAGCGCTGGTTCGAGACCTATCTGCCGCGTGCTTTGGGGGAAGAGGGATGAGCGGGGCCCCAACCACGGCGATGGTGTTTGCGGCCGGGCTTGGTACGCGCATGCGCCCGCTGACGCTCACCAGACCCAAGCCGTTGATCGAAGTCGCGGGCCGTGCGCTGATCGATCATTGTCTGGACCGCTTCGCCGACAATGGCGTCGAGACTGCGGTGGTCAACGTCCACCACCTGCCCGACCAGATCGAGGCGCATCTGGAGGGCCGCACGCGCCCGCGCATCGTCATCTCGGACGAGCGCGTGTTGCTGCTCGATCAGGGCGGCGGCATCGCGCGCGCGCGGGCCGCTCTCGGCGAAGAGCCGTTTTACGTCGGCAACACCGACGCCTTCTGGGTCGAAGGGCCGCGCTCCAACCTCGCGCGTCTGGCCGCCGCCTTCGATCCCGGGCGGATGGACGCTCTGTTGCTGGTTGCGTCAGGCGCGGCGGCGATTGGCGTGGACTGGCCCGGCGATTTCGAGATGGACGCGGACGGACGCCTGTCGCGCCGCGATCCGCAAAGGGTGGCGCCGTTCGTCTACACGGGCGTTGGCATCCTCAAGCCGCAATTGTTCGACGGCGTGCGCGAGGAAGCTTTCCGCCTCGCGCCGTTCTTCTGGAAGGCGGCGGAGGCGGGACGGCTGTTCGGTATTCGGCTTGACGGGCTCTGGCTCCATGTGGGGCGGCCCGAGACGATTGTGGAAGCGGAATTGGCCATCGCCAGGTCGGTGATGTGAGGACACGACCAAAGTTCGAGCGGTCTTCAGCCTCTCACGCCGCCACGCTCTGCGAACTTCCCAAGTACCCCAACAGCTCCTCCTCCCAGAGCGGCTTGGCGAACAGGAAGCCTTGCGCGTAGCGGCAACCCGCGTGCGCCAGGAAATTCGCCTGCGCCTCCGTCTCCACGCCCTCGGCCAGCACCGTGAGGCCGAGCGAATGGCCAAGCTGGATGACGGCTTGCGCGATCTGCATGCCCGCGCTGTCGCCGGGCAGATCCTTGATGAAGGCGCGGTCGAGCTTCAACTTGTGGATCGGAAAATCTTTCAAATAGGCGAGCGACGAGTGGCCGGTGCCGAAATCGTCGACGGCGATGCGCAGCCCCAAAGTCCGCAATTGTCTGAGCTTGGCGACCGCGTCCTTCTGGTTCATCAACACGCTCTCGGTGATCTCCAGCTCAACCTTGTCGAACGGCAGGCCCGCCGCCGACAATATGCCCGCGACCCGCTCCACAACATCGGCGCGTTCGAACTGGCGCGGAGAAAGATTGATTGAAAGAGTGTCGAGCGCCACCCCGGCGTCGAGCCACGCCTTCATGCGCTCGGCCGCGCGGCGCATCACCCATTCGCCGATCTGCACGATCAGCCCGGTCTTTTCGGCGAGCGGAATGAACTTGCCCGGCGGAATCAGACCCTCGGGCGCGCGCCAGCGCACCAACGCCTCGACGCCGAACGCCCGTGACACGGCAAGATCGACCAGCGGCTGGAACTGCAAGACGAGTTCGTCGCGCTCCAGCGCGCGCCTGAGCCCGACCTCCATCTCCAGCCGTTCGCGCGCTTCGACCATGTGGCGCGGCTCATAGGCGCGAAGCCCGCCGCCGCGCGATTTGGCGACGTAGAGAGCGGATTCAGCCTGCCGCATCAGGATTTCCGCTTCGCCTTGGCCGTGCGAAAACCAGACCATGCCGGCGTCGACTCTGCAATAAGCCTTGGCCCCGCTTGCGAACTCGAACGGCTCGGCCATCGCCGCCGATAGCTCCGCGCCCAGCGCGCGCGCCTCGTCCGGGTTGGCGCAATCCTCGCGCAGGATGGCGAGTTCGTCGGGGCCGATGCGCGCCAGCATGTCGCGCGGCGTGAGGCTCGCGGCGAAACGCTTGATCGCCTGCGCCACAAGTTCGTCGCCCGCCGCGTGGCCGAGGCTCTCAACGATGCCGCGGAAGCGGTCGAGTTCGAGATGAAACAAGGTCGCGCCGCTGGCGCGCTCGCCCATTCGCGCTAGCGTCGCGTCGATGCGACGGCGTAGCGCGAGATGGTTGGGCAGCCCGGTATCCCTGTCGTGCAGCGCCAGGAATTCAAGGCGCTCCTGGCTCTTCTTGAAGTCGGATATGTCGGAATAGAGCGCCACATAGCCTGCCGGTTCGCCATGCGCGTCGCACAGGACGCTGATCGTCGCCCAATAAGGTCTGATTGAACCGTCTTTGCCTCGATTCCAGATTTCGCCCCGCCACCGTCCTTTCGCGCCGATCTCATGGAAGAGGTCGGCGTAAAACGCCGCGTCGTGACGGCCCGATTTCATCAACGAGATCTCGCGCCCCTTCAATTCCTGCGCGCTATAGCCCGACAGCGTTTCAAAAGCCGGATTAACGATCTGTATGCGGGATGCATAATCGGTGACGACGACGCCTTCCTGCGTGTTTTCGAGCACCGTGGAGGACAGGCGCAACTGCGCTTCCTGCCGCTTCCTCTGTGTGATGTCGAGATGCGTGCCGACGAGCCGTACGATGCGATGGTCGGCGTCGAATACGGGAAAGCCGCGCGAGAGGATGTCGAGCCAATGGCCGTCCTTGTGGCGCAGTTGAATCTCAACTTCGTAATTCTCGATTTCCTTGGCTTCCAGCCGGCGCATCTGTTCGGCGATCGTCTCCATCGCGCCGGGCGCCGCGAGGCGGCGGAGCATATCGGAATCGTCGGAGACTTCCTCCTCGGCGTAACCCAGCATCGCTTTCCAGCGCGGCGACCGATAGGTCGTGTTATCGGGAATGCGCCAGTCGAACAGACCTTCGTTGGCGCCGCGCATCGCGAGCTGAAAACGCTCTTCGCTCTCGCGCAGCGCAGCCTCGGCGGCGCGGCGGGCCGTGATGTCCTCGATGACCTTCATCAGGACGGGCGGGTCGCCAATCATGACGCCGAGGGCGCGGGCGATTATCCGCTCGCCGTCCTTGGAAAGGTAAATGCGTTCAGAATCGTAACCGTCCGAGGCCGTGGCGGTCAACGTACGGGCGTCCGTTTCGGCCTGCGTCCAGCTTTCCGGCGCGAGCAGGTCCTTCCATTCGCGCCTGCCGAGTTCTTGCGTGTCGTATCCGACCATTGCGCTGAAACAGGCGTTGGCGCGCTGAATGCGGCCGTCTCCCGAGATCAGCACGAGGCCGACGCGGGCGTTGTCGAACGCATGTCGGAAGATCAGGTCGTCGCCGGGCTTGGCGGCGTCTTTCCGGCTCCAAATTCGTTTCAATGAAGTCAACAGGTTCATCGATGGCGCCGCCCATGTCGCATTGCCGCACCGCACGGCGCGCAACGCCCGCGCCCACGCGATGCCGGGTTTAAAGACATGGCGAACGCCCAAACGAGGGAGCGGCGTCATGCCTTCGCCCCCAATCCGAGCCGGGCGACCGTCGTTCTCGAACATCGAAGCTAGCCCGCGCCCCTTTCCTTTTACTTAATGCGCCTTGCGCGAACCCGGGTTTAGGGCGAAAGGCGCGAGATGCGCGTTAGTTTCGACGGGGGGCGGCTCAACGAGCGCGGCGTGGCCGTCGCGCTCTACGACTATGCGTTCCATGCCCGAGCGTTGCTGGGCGTCGAGCCGGTGATCTTGCATGACGCAAGCGCAGGCGTGGACGCCGATCAGGCGTCCCGCTTCGCCGCTTCGTTTGCGCTGCGCGCATACGACAATGCGGCCGAACGCGCGGCGGCGATCGAGGAGGCGCGCATCGACGTCGCCTATGCGCTTAAAGTCCGCCGACCGCGCTATCCGTCATCGCCTTGCGGGCGCACGGTCGTGCACGAGGTGTTCGGCTTCTTCGATCCCCATGCGGACGCCTACGCCTATGTCTCGCCCTGGATGGCGCAAGCGGCGACGGCGGGACGCTATCCGGCCGTGCCGCATATCGTGGACCCGCCAGCCCCGCGTGGAACCTTGCGCGCCGAGTTCGGCGTGCCGGCGAACGCGGTGGTGATCGGGCGGCACGGCGGACCCGATCAACTCGACGTGCCATTCGTCGCGTCCGCGCTGGCGGCGGCGCTCGACGCACGCCCCGACCTCTGGGTGATGCTGCTCAACACCAATCCGCTGCTGCGTCACGAACGCGTCGTGCATGTGCCGCGCGCGCCCGATCGCCAGCGCGTCGCGGATTTCGTGGCCAGTTGCGACGCGGGACTCAACGCGCGGCGCGGCGGCGAAGCGTTCGGGCTGGCGATTGCGGAATATCTGGCGCAGGACAAGCCGGTTTTCGTCTGGGAGGGCGGGCGCGACCGCCATCATCTGGCGCTGGTGGACAATCCGGCTTTCCGTTTCCGCTACGCAACGGATTTGACGCGGGCGCTCGTGGCGTTTGAGCCCAGGCCGGGGGCGGGGCGATGGCGGGCGAGGGTCGAAGGTTTTACGCCGGAAGCGGTGATGGACAAGTTCGCCGAGGTGTTTCTGGCGCCGGGGAAGCGGACGCGGCCTCGGCTGCCGTTCGGCTACCGCTTGGGTGCACGGTTCAGGGCGCGGGCGCAGCGGCGGCGGGATTTGCGCTGGATGGCGGATTGAGCCGCGCGGCGATGGCGCCAAGCCGGGCGTGGACCTCGCGGCTCGCTTGGAGCGCCTTGGGGTGGGTGAGTTTTCCGTCCCGCGCGACCTGCTCGCCGCCCACATAGACCGCCTTGAGGTTGCGCAGGCCGCAGGCCAGCACGTAAGTCCCCAGCGCGTTCCAGATCGGCCCGGTGTCGGGCTCGCGAGGATCCACGATCAGGAAGTCGGCATACTTGCCAACCTCCAGCGAGCCGAGCCGGTCGGCGATTCCGAGCGCCTCCGCCGAACCCAGCGTATGCATGCGCAGCATCTCGCCCACCCCCATCGCCCTGGGGTCCTTGGCGTTCGCGCGCTGCGAATAAATGCCGAAGCGCATATTTGCGAAGGGGTCGGAAATGTCGGTGCAGGATTGATCGTCGAGCCCGACGCCCACGCGCATGCCGGCGTCCACGCAGGCGCGGATGTCGGCGAAGCCCGAGGCGAGGCGGCCGTTGGAGGTCGGCTGCCACGACATCGCGCAGCCGCAGCGCCCGGCCTCCACGATCATTTCCGGCGTCGCCTGCACGAAATGGCCGAAGATCAGCTTGGGGTCGAGGGCGCCGGCCTCTCTGTAGAGGCCCCATTTGGAGCGCTGGAGTTCGAGTTCCTGTGCGGTCTCCAGAAAATGCGGCTGGTTGAGGACGCCGAAGCGCCGCATGGCTTCGGCCTCGATGTGCGCGGTGTCGGGTTTGGTCGACCATTGCACCGACCCGCTGATCGCCGTGCCGAGATAGAGGTCGCTGTCGAGGCTGTCGCCGAAGGCTTTGGTTTCCCTGAACCGCGCAAGGGTTTCCTCGGCGTCGCCGATCTCGTCGTTGAGTTGGGCCGAGTGAATGAAGCGCAGGCCCGCGTCGGCTTTGGCCTGAATCTGCGCGCTCGCGTGCGCGAAGGGTTTGAGCGGCCCGGAGGGAATGCGCTGCCCCTGCGCG
>JAYVYJ010000007.1:0-4162 GCA_043784465.1 Hyphomicrobiales bacterium | reverse complement strand
CCTGAACCATCGAACACGAAGTTGGAGTCGACCCGGTTTGGTCGACACCGCTGAGTTCATTTCTGAAGCTGTCCAACGCTACGCTAGCGAACGGAAACGGCCCCCATTTGCGGGACCATGATCCAAGGGTTTTTAGGTGTAATTCTTCCTGCTCTTCCTTTACAGAGAGGCCTTGACCCGCTTTCACTTTTTATTTCTGTCGTTGCTGTGGGTATGTGGGCAGAGCGTTTGCGTTGTCCAAGCGAAGCGTCATATCCACAGCTTTCGCTGCGGCATTGTTTGGATCGACGTCGGCACGCCCGGCGGTCATCGGGGTTTGGCTGGCTAGGGCTTGGTAAGGGCGTCGGGCATTGGGGAGAGTCGTCAACACACCGATCCCGGCCCGGGCCTTGCAGCCGTCGGCATAGCCCTTCAAATGGACCCTCATATTTGAGCGAGCGCCACAGCCTCTCGATAAAGATGTTGTTCATGGAACGACCCCGTCCTCCCATGGAAAACGCGAGGCCTGCGGATTCGCGCTTGCCCGCGAATTCGGCGCGGGTGAATTGCGCGCCTTGGTCGGCATTGAAGATGCGCGGCTTTCCGTGCCGCACAAGGGCTTCCTTCAGCGCCTCGACGCAAGAGCGGGAGCGAGGGTATCCGACAATCGCCAGGAATGAACCGCCCGGCTCGTTTTGGGGACTGTGAGGATTTAGGAATCCCATTTGGTCGCCGGTAGGATTCCCGCTTTGGAGGGGTCGCTTCGTACGGACGGACGCCGGGTGGACGAAGAGGGAATCTCTTTGCGTGGAAAAGCCGACCGATCCCGGGCGTAGCGGTGAGTACAATCGCTTACTTTTGGAGGCGCCGCTGGGGATTGCCCGAACGGCCAATCCGTGGCGGGATCTGCCTGCGAAGTTCGGCAATTGGAACCCTGCGTTTCGGCGCTTCAGCGACGGGCGCAAGGCCTATATTTTTCAATCGGATTGTTGACGCCACTATCGTCAAGGTTCTCCGCCACAGGCAGGCCGCAAAACGGGGAATCAGCGCCAAGCCATAGGCCGGTCCAGGGGCGGCATGACGACCAAGGGTGTGGCCGTCTCTGACGCCTTGGGCAACCTCGTGCGTGTTCGTCCGATGCCTGACCAACCTTTCGACAGCATCGGCGTCGCTCCGCTCATCGATGGCGTCGAGTTCGGCGCTTCAACAAAGACGAGGCTTTCGACAGCAACGACGTTGTCGCCGATCTCAACGAGCACGCCGCGAAGATCGTCATATCGCAGCACACATGGCGCACCCAGCCGCTTCCGCTCGACGCGCAAATGCCCCGATGGCGCACTGGAACGAAAGCTTCTTCTGCAAACTCACAAAGTCCAGACGTATCGCCATGCGCGGATGCAAGTCCGATCAAAGCTTCGAGGGGATGATCTGCATCGCAGCCGCGATCATCAACTCACGATGAACTCCCACGGACCCCAAAACAGAGCAGACCCTTCACACCGCAACGGCTGGTCCCAACACCGGGGGCCCGTTCATAGAGCCGCCTCAGACCCTGCGTCGCCGCGATTTCGCGAAAGTGTCAAACGCCACCGCAAGAACAATAATCGCGCCGATGACGATCTGCTGGATGTAGGCGTTGACGTTCATCAGCACGAGGCCATTGATGAGAACGCCGATCAGAATAGTGCCGATGACGGTCCCGAAGATGGTTCCCGAACCTCCAAAGAGGCTCGTGCCGCCGATGACGACGGAAGCGATGACGGTCAGTTCGTAGCCGGTTCCCGCAACCGCCTCGGCCGAATTGAGGCGCGCCGCCAGGACAAAGGCGCTGAGCCCCGCGAAGAAACCCATGATGACATAGACGCTGGCGACCACACGGTTGACATTGAGACCCGAAAGCCGCGCCGCCTCGGTATTTCCGCCCACGGCGTAAACCTGGCGCCCGTAACGGGTGAATCTGAGTACGATATGCGCCAAAACGGCGGCGGTCAGGAAGATAATGACCGGGACCGGCACAGGGCCGATCTTTCCCTGGCCCCACCACGAGAACGATGGTTCGAACCCCGAGATCGGCCCACCCGCCGCGAACAATAGGGCTGCGCCGCGAAACGCCGACATGCCGCCGAGCGTTACGACGAACGGCGGCACCTTGAGGCGCGTGATCGCAACGCCCTGGACATAGCCGCCGATCAAGCCGATCGAAACCGCAGCCATGGCCGCGGCGAACCATCCATATCCCACGCCGCCGGCGCCGACCGTGAATCGATCCTGCAGGCCGCCTTTGGCGACAGCCGCCGCCACGAGGCCGGCGAAGGCCATGAGCGATCCGATGGAAAGATCGATGCCGGCGGTGAGGATCACGAATGTCATGCCGATAGCGAGCAGGCCCGTAATCGACACCTGCCGCATGACATTGAACAGATTGATCGACGAGAGAAAGCGCGGCTCCATGATCGCGAAGAGGATCATCAGCGTGACCAGAAAGATCGAGGGCGCAAATCTCGCGATGAAGCCGAAGACATCCACGCCGCCGGAGTCACGGGCCTCAAAGGTCCTCGTATCGGTCATGCCAAACCTCGGTTGATCGACGCCCCGGCTTGGGCTGTCATCATTGACATCAGGATTTCCTGGGTTGCGGCGTCGCGTGCGATTTCGCCGGTGACCCGGCCTTCCCGCATCGTAACGATCCGGTCGCTGACGGCGAGGATTTCCGGCAGTTCCGAAGAGATAACGATGACTGCGACGCCTGCCTTCGCCATCTCGATCAGCAGATTATGCACTTCAACCTTCGACCCGATGTCGATGCCGCGCGTCGGCTCGTCGACGATCAAGATTTTGGGACGCAGGGCCAGCCAGCGGGCAAGCACGACCTTCTGCTGATTTCCCCCTGAGAGATCGCCGACTGCCTGTTCCCGGCCCGCCATGCGAATCCTGAGCTGCTCACGAAAACCGTCGATCATCCTGTTCTCGGCGCGTTCGTCGATGAAGATCCCGAAACGGCTGATCTGATCGTGCGCGGCGATGGTCATGTTGTGCCTGATCGCGAGGCGAAGAAACAGCGCCTGTTTCTTGCGGTCTTCGGGAACCAGACCGACGCCATGACTCATCGCGTCCCGCGGGCCTCGCAGAAAGACAGGCCGCCCGTCGATCTTCACTGTCCCGCGATCGAATTTGTCGGCGCCAAAGATCGCGCGGGCAGTTTCGGTGCGCCCCGCGCCGACCAGGCCCGCAAGGCCCAGAATTTCGCCTTTGTGCGCGCGCAGCGCCACGTCGACCAATTCGATCGCATGGGGATCGCGCGCACTGCGGCGGCGGGTCAGGCCCTCCACCTCCAACGCCACGGGACCAGGCGCCGGGATCGGCCGCGAACCGTAGAGCGATCCGACGTCGCGCCCCACCATCATCCGGATGATCGCTGCGACGTCAGTGGCGGCGACTTCGCCGTCGCCGATAAACCGCCCGTCGCGCAGCACGGTGTAGCGGTCGCAAAGCCTGAACACTTCTTCGAGCCGATGCGTGACGAAAATGACCGACAGCCCCTCGGTCTTGAGCTTGTGGATGATGCCAGCGAGATTGGCGACCTCGGCTTCGCTGAGCGCCGAGGTCGGCTCATCCATCACGATGAGGCGCGAACGCATCGACAGAGCGCGCGCGATCTCAACCAACTGCTGTTCGGCGACGGAGAGATCGCGCACCAGCGTCATGGGATCGCGCTTGAGGCCGATCCGGTCGGTGATCGCGCGCGTCTGCTCTGCGAGCTTGCGCCAACTGACGAACAAGCGCGAACCGGGTTCGCGCCCGATGAAAACATTTTCTGCGATCGACATATCCGGAGCGAG
Source organism: Hyphomicrobiales bacterium (assembly GCA_043784465.1). Lineage (GTDB taxonomy): Bacteria > Pseudomonadota > Alphaproteobacteria > Rhizobiales > Beijerinckiaceae > Roseiarcus. The sequence continues at coordinate 344 of JAYVYJ010000007.1, read as the reverse complement.
CGTGAATTCCTGGTAGATCGTGACCACGCCCGCCCTCTGCGCGTCATGCGGCGAAGCAAACGCCGCCGGCGCGCCGAAGAGCTCGATTTCGCCGCTGTCGGCAGATTGCGCGCCGGACAGAATTTTCAGCAGGGTCGACTTGCCCGCGCCATTCTCGCCGAGCAGCGCATGGATTTCCCCCTCGCCGACCTCCAGATGGACGTCTTCGAGCGCTCTCACACCGGGAAAACTTTTGCTGATCCCGGTCATCTTGAGAATTGGTTTCGGTCGCGCCCCAGGTGCGTCGAACGTCGACGCGGCATTGGCGATCATGAAATATCCACGTGTTCTGACACCATTCGCTC
>JAYVYJ010000006.1:0-22172 GCA_043784465.1 Hyphomicrobiales bacterium | reverse complement strand
ACGAGTTCGCCCGCAGCGACGACGTCGGCGATGCGGGGAATCTTACCGTTCGGGCTGGGCGGCCGCGGCGCGGGGGTCTCGTGGCCGTTGCGGCGAACCTGAACGATCGCCTGATTGACGATGTCGACCCAATCGGTCGCGAAAATCCCCCCGTTGCCGTAGACGCTCTCGGGGAAGAACGGCACGATGGTGATGTGGTTGCCGCCCGAAATCGCGATCTGCCATGCGAATTGCTCGACATAGCGAAACAGTTTCGGCCATTCGCCGCTTCGTGTTTTATAGTCGCTTTCGCGCATCCCGGCATGATCGGGATCGGGATGGCAGAACAGATTGACGGTGTCGAACTTCTTGACGCCGACGCGAAATCCGACGCCAAACCAGTTGGGTTTCTTGTCGGTGTCGATTTCCAGCGACAGAACCCTGATCTTGTAGGGCTTGAATTCGACTTCGAGCGGCGTTTTCCAGGGTTGCGCGACCGAGTCCGGCGTGATGACGTTCGCCGACCCTTCGAAGGTTCCGGTTCCCCGGTGGACGCCTTCGAGGGCGGGAAACGATTGGGAACTCAGCACAAAGCCACCCATGCCATCCTCGATGTGTTTGCGCTCGCCGTCGCCGAGACGTTACGGGACGGCGCACGATCGCCGGACAAATCCGCGACAGCGGGACCCGGCTTCTCGCAGGGCGCGGATTTGGCGACCGGAGCGTCGCCCTGGCCTACCGACGTCCGGCATGGCCCTCAACGCAGTTGCATAGGTTCGTCATTGTGCTGGGAAAGCCGCGCGAACCTCCATTCGGGTCGATCGGGCAGCCTCTGGTCGCGGGGCGGGAAGCGAAAGTTTCAAGCGCGCCCCCCTACGCCGGCAGGACGATCACTTTCGTTTTGACCGGCGTGCGCGCGTAAAGATCGACCATGTCCTGTGTGAGCAGGCCGGTGCAGCCGCTGGTGACGTTGGCGCCGATGGTTTCAGGGTCGCTCGTGCTGTAGATCGTATAGAGCGTATAAACGCCGCTCTTGTAGAGGTGCAACGTGCGCGCGCCGAGCGGATTATCCGGGCCGGGGGGCATTCCGCGTGCGTATTTGGCGGCCTCGGGCTGTCGTTTGATCATTTCCGGAGGCGGCGTCCAGATCGGCCATTCGGACTTGCGTCCGACATAAGCCTCCCCGTTCCACAGGAACCCGGCGCGGCCGACATTGGCGCCATAGCGGGTGGCGTTCCCGTCCCCTTCCAGCCGGTAGACGAAATAATGAGCGGGATCGACAATGATCGTGCCCGCCGGTTCGTTGCTGTCGTAGGGCACCGTCCGGCGAAAGTATTTGGAATCGAGCTTGCCGACGTCGACCGCCGGTACCGGGAATTTTTCTTGCGGCAGCGGCCCATACATCTTCTGCGCTTCGGCAAGGCTTATCCCGTCGGACGCGCAGCCCGACAACCCCAGCGCGCCCAGCCCGGCCGCCGCGCCGTGCAAAAACGCCCGTCGGTCGAGGAGCCGCGCACCTTTGTCTTCCGCCGCGACGGCGATTCCCCTGCAATTGGCAGCCAGCATTGTCCAACCCATGTCAGTTCTCCCGGCGTCTTGCCCGGGAATCGTCTCTACGTTCCGGCGATCTTACCGCGTTCCCGGTCTCGCCTCAATGCGCCCCTTGGCGCCGCCGCCCCCCTCGTCTAAGTAATGGCTCCGAGGTCACAACATGCGCGCCGAAGCCGAATCGCTGGTCTTAGTCATCAAGCAGTCCGTGGGACTGCTGAGGAGGCATCTTTGACGTCGAGACTTCGACGCGCCGCCTCGCCGAACTGAACGCAAAATCCGAACATCCCGATTTCTGGAACGACGCCGCCGCCGCGCAAAACCTCATGCGCGAGCGCACGCTGCTGGAAGACCGGCTCAACTCGCTTTCCAAACTGGAGCGAGAGCTTGACGACGCCATAACGCTTGTGGAGTTGGGCGAAGCCGAAGACGACGCCCCCACCGAGCGGGAGGGCCTCGCGGCGCTGCGGGCGCTTAAAGCCGAGGGCGAGCGGCGACAGTTGGAGGCGCTGCTGTCGGGCGAGGCGGACGGCAACGACACCTATGTCGAAGTCCATTCCGGCGCCGGCGGCACCGAAAGCTGCGACTGGGCGCGCATGCTGTTTCGCATGTATGTGCGCTGGGGCGAACGGCGCGGCTTCAATGTCGAAATCATGGAGGAGACGTCGGGCGACGAGGCGGGCATCAAATCGGCCACCGTCGTCATCAAGGGCCACAACGCGCATGGCTGGATGAAAACCGAGTCGGGCGTGCATCGTCTGGTCCGCATCTCGCCGTTCGATTCCAACGCGCGCCGGCATACGAGCTTCGCCTCCGTCTGGGTCTATCCGGTGGTGGACGACCGCATCGTCGTCGACATCAACGAGAGCGATTGCAAGATCGACACTTATCGCGCTTCCGGCGCGGGCGGGCAGCACGTCAACAAGACGGAATCGGCGGTGCGCATCACGCATCTGCCGACCGGCATCGTCGTCGCCTGCCAGATGGAGCGCTCGCAGCACAAGAACCGCGCGACGGCGTGGAACATGCTTCGTGCGAGACTCTACGAGAAAAAGCTGGAGGAGCGCGAGGCGGCGACGGCGGCGGATGCAGCTTCCAAGACCGAGATCGGCTGGGGGCATCAGATAAGGTCGTATGTGTTGCAGCCCTATCAGATGGTGAAGGACCTTCGCACGGGTCACGTCTCGGGCACGCCGTCGGATGTGCTGGACGGCGACCTCGACGCCTTCATGGAGGCTTCGCTGGCGCAGAAGCTGAGCGGGCGGACGGTGCAGGTGGAGGATGTGGAGTAGGGCCTGTGTTCCGATGCTGAGAGAGGCACGTAAGGCCGCTCGTCCTTTGAGGGTTACGAACTGAACGATAAGTTAAGCGGATGCCACACGGTCCAAGCCGAATCCAATCAAAAGGGTATTGAATCTATTGCGGCGACGCACAGTCGAAGCTAACCGACGAACACTTTTTACCTCTTTCGTTGGGCGGCCAGCATATAATTGAAAAAGCAAGCTGCAACAATTGTGCGGATATCACCAAGAAGTTTGAACAAGACGTCGCGCGTAAAATGTGGGGTGACGCGAGAATTAGCTACAATGCCCCCAGCCGCAGAAGAAAAGATCGTCCAACCAACGTGATATTACGTGATCCCGAGCAGTCGAACCGAACAATTAAAATCCCCTACAGCGAATATCCGGCACCCCTTATTTTTTACAAAATGCACAAGGCCGGAATGCTTTTGGGTGCGCCAGAAAGTTTAGACGTCTCTGGTGCGTGGCAATTTTCCGCCGTTATGGATGACGAAAAGGCCAAGGGCTTTGAAAATAAATTTGGTATGAAGCTTACGGCCAAGCTATACCATAGCCCTTTCAGCTTTGGTCGTCTCTTGGCTAAAATCGGTTACGGGCAAGTCTTGTGGGCTTTGGAACCACATGAATTTCGTCCTTTGTGGGTTCCTTATATTTTAGGTGAGAAATCAAATGTTTCGTATGTTGTCGGAGGGACATTTGATATTCCACCCCCTGATGCAGGCATCGGATATAGTCTCAATACCGCAGTTTACGGGGACAAGGGCCGAGTTTTTCTGATAGCATTGGTCAGGTTGTACGCAAATTTACAATCACCACTATATCATGTTGTGGTCGGTGACGTTCTAGGCCAAGCTAATGTCGAATACGCGATCGCCAAATTGAATGCCGTAGACGTAGAATTGTCGCCCTCGAAAAATTTAATGGTACCAGCGCAAGATGACCGGCATTGGCAACCCAATTTTTGGCCGCTTCCGTAAAAAGGGCGGAAATATTTCCGATATGCCCGACATTTCAGACTGTAGAGTAAAGAGGATAGGCGCTGCTCCCCAATCCCATTGCTCTCCAGGGTTTTGATTAACTGTCTGACCGCGCCGCAAGAATGCGCTTCATCCCAGCGATCTCCTCAAAGGTCGCCTCGGCGTCCATCCAATCCATGACTTTTTGAAACGCTTTCGCGTCGGCGAACACGGTCGATTGATCGAGCAGGACGTTCTTGGCTTCATTTAGCGTCGAGGGCAAAATGAACTGCGAACGGCTCGCGCCGACAAGTTGTGCCGCCTGATCGACGAGATTACTGTCATGCGCGCGAACGCGCAGGTGGATGTTCACATCGGCGATGATCGAAGGTTCATCCATATCAACGCATTCGGGGCGCCCCTCACCCCTTCCCCTTGTTCTGCCGGTTGTCGATCAACTGCCCGACCACGCCGGGATCGGCCAAAGTCGAGGTGTCGCCGAGCGCCCCGTACTCGTTCTCGGCGATCTTGCGCAAAATCCGGCGCATGATCTTGCCCGAGCGGGTCTTGGGCAGGCCCGGCGAGAACTGGATGAGGTCGGGGGAGGCGATGGGGCCGATCTCCTTGCGCACCCAGGCGACCAGTTCCTTGCGCAGAGCTTCCGTCGGCTCCGTGCCTTCCATCAACGTGACGTATGCGTAGATGCCCTGGCCCTTGATGTCGTGCGGATAGCCGACGACCGCCGCTTCCGACACGGCGGCGTGCGCCACCAGCGCGCTCTCGACTTCCGCCGTGCCCATGCGATGGCCCGAGACGTTGATGACGTCGTCCACGCGGCCGGTGATCCAGTAATAGCCGTCGGCGTCGCGCCGGCAGCCGTCGCCGGTGAAATATTTGCCGGGGTAGGTGGAAAAGTAGGTCTGCACGAAGCGCTCGTGGTCGCCATAGACCGTGCGCGACTGGCCGGGCCAGCTTTGCGCGATCACCAGATTGCCCTCGCAGGCGCCCGTCATCGGCTTGCCCGCCGGATCAACGATCTCCGGCTCGACCCCAAAAAACGGCCGGGTAGCCGAACCCGGCTTCAGCTTCGTCGCGCCCGGCAGCGGCGTAATCATGATGCCGCCGGTCTCCGTCTGCCACCAGGTGTCGACGATCGGGCAGCGGCCGTCGCCCACGACGCGGTGATACCATTCCCACGCCTCCGGATTGATCGGCTCGCCCACCGAACCCAGCAACCGAAGCGACGCGCGCGACGTCTTCTTCACCATCCCCTCGCCCGCGCCCATCAGCGAACGGATCGCGGTCGGGGCGGTGTAGAAGATGTTGACCTTGTGCTTGTCGATGACCTCCCAGAACCGGCTCATCGTCGGATAATTGGGCACGCCCTCGAACATTAGCGTCGTCGCGCCGTTGGCGAGTGGCCCATAGACGATGTAGCTGTGGCCGGTCACCCAGCCAACGTCGGCGGTGCACCAGTAGACGTCGCCCTCGTGATAATCGAACACATATTTGTGCGTCATCGAGGCGTAGACCAGATAACCCCCCGTCGTATGCACCACGCCCTTGGGCGCGCCGGTCGAACCCGACGTGTAGAGGATGAACAGGGGGTCTTCCGCGTTCATCGGCTCGGGCGGGCAATCGGGCGAAGCTTTCGCCGAGGCCTCGTGCCACCAGACATCGTGCGCTGCGTCCCATGCGACGTCGCCGCCGGTATGTTTGACCACCAGCACATGTTTGACGACGCCCGGCGCCTTCTTCAGGGCCGCGTCGACATTGGCCTTTAGCGGCACCTTGCGGCCGCCGCGCAAGCCCTCGTCCGCCGTGATGACGACGGCCGATTCCGCGCCTTCGATGCGCCCGGCCAGCGCGTCGGGCGAGAAGCCGCCGAACACGATGGAATGAATGGCGCCGATGCGCGCGCAGGCGAGCATCGCATAGGCCGCCTCGGGGATCATCGGCAGATAGATCGTGACGCGGTCGCCTTTCTTGACACCGAGCGCCTTCAGGACATTGGCGAAGCGGCCGACTTCCTCTGCCAGCTGCGCATAGGTGATGCGCCGGGACTTCGACGGATCGTCGCCCTCCCAGATGATCGCCGTCTGATCGGCGCGCTTGGCCAGATGGCGGTCGACGCAATTGACCGCGACGTTGGTGACGCCGTCCTCGAACCATTTTATCGACACGTTGTGCGGGTCGAACGAGACGTTCTTCACCTTGGAGAACGGCGTGATCCAGTCGATGCGCTGGCCGTGCTCCGCCCAGAAGCCGTCCGGGTCCTTGACCGAACGCGCGTACATTTCCTGATATTTGGCGTCGTCGACATAAGCGCGCTCGGCCCATGCGGCCGAAACGTCGTAGACCTTCTCGGACATCGGGCGTCTCCTCGGCGACCGCGCGGCCTTGGGCGCGCGTTTCCGCTTCCCGTTATGCTCCGAAGGCGTCCGCCAGCCAAGCGCCGGATGCTCGCGCTTTCGTCGTAATCCGTTGGGGCAGGTCAAGGAACTTCAAAGTCCGGACCGCGTAAATGAGATGCGGCGTCGCGTTCCCGCGGCGGCGAGATGGAGACCGACATGAAGAACGTCTCGAAAATCCTCACGCTCGCCGCAGCTTCCGCGGCGCTCAGCATCGGCGTGCTTGGCGCGACCCCCGCGTTGGCTTTCAACTCCCCCTACGACGACCAGCGGATGGCCCTCTCCCATCAGGGATTTGTCGATTATGACCAGGACGTCTACGACCGCCCGGCGCCTTACGTCTACGACCGTCCGGCCTACGGCGTCGGTTCGGGCGTCATCGCCATCTGCCCTCCCGGCTATCATCTGGGACGCGGAGGTGCGCTCTGTTGGCCGAATTGAGAACCGGCCCTGTTCAGCGCGGCGCCATGCGGATGGCGCCGTCGAGCCGCACGTGTTCGCCGTTGAAATAGCTGTTGCGGATCATCTCTACCGCCAACGAGGCGTATTCCGCCGGGTCGCCCAACCGCTTGGGGAAGGGCACGGAAGCCGACAACGCCGACTTGATGTTGTCGGGCAGGCCATGCAACAGCGGCGTGTTGAACAGGCCCGGCAGGATCGTGTTGACGCGAATGCCCTCGCTCATCAGGTCGCGCGCGATAGGCAGCGTCATGCCCATCACCCCCGCTTTCGACGCGGAATAAGCCGCCTGGCCGATCTGCCCGTCCACCGCCGCCACCGACGCGGTGTTGACGATGGCGCCGCGCTCGCCCTGCTCGTCGAGCGGGTCCAGCGTTAGCATGCCCGCCGCCGACTTGGCGAGGCAGCGGAACGTGCCGATCAGGTTGATCTCGATGATCCGTGCGAAGTCGGCGGTCGGGTGCGCCCTGGGAGAGCCGGTCGCCTTGTCCCGGCTGGCGGTTTTCACGCCGATGCCGGTTCCCGCGCAGTTGACGAGGATGCGCTCCTGACCGTGGGCGGCGCGCGCGGCGAAGAAGCCTTGATCGACGCTGTCTTCCTTGGTCACATCGACCTTGCAGAACCATCCGCCGATGTCGCGGGCGACCGCGTCGCCCTTCTCGGCGTTGAAATCGAACAGGGCGACTTTGACGCCAAAACTCGCCAGCTTGCGCGCCGTCGCCTCGCCGAGCCCTGACGCGCCGCCGGTGACGATGGCGGCGATTTTGCCGTTGAGTTCCATGATTTCCTCCCTATTGCGCAGGCGTCGCCAGTTCTTCGGCGTTCGCCCGGTCGGTCGCGGCGAAGGCCAGCGCCATCTTGTCGCGGTCGAGTTCGCCTTCCCACCACGAGACAACCACCGTCGCCACGCCGTTGCCGACGAGATTGGTGAGCGCGCGGCACTCGCTCATGAACTTGTCGATGCCGAATACGATCGCGAGGCCGGGCACCAGCCGCGCGTCGGCGGCGGCCAGCGTGCCCGCCAGCACGACGAAGCCGGCGCCCGTCACCCCGCTTGCGCCCTTGGAGGTCAGCATCGCAACGACGAGGATCGTCAGCAATTGCAGAATCGTCAGCTCGACATGCAGCGCCTGCGCGATGAACAAAGTCGCCAGCGTCATGTAGATGTTGGTGCCGTCGAGGTTGAACGAATAGCCCGTGGGCACGACGAGGCCGACCACCTGACGCGAACAGCCGAGCCGCTCCAGCTTCGCCATCAGCGAAGGCAGCGCGCTCTCGGAGGACGACGTGCCCAGCACGATCAGCAGTTCATCCTTGATGTAGCGGATGAAGCTGAAAATCGAGAACCCCGCGACACGCGCGATGATCCCCAGCACGACGAGAACGAAAAGCAGCGCGGAGACATAGAACGTCAGGATCAGGTTGAGCAGGTTGCCGAGCGCGGCGGGGCCGTATTTGCCGATGGTGAAAGCCATTGCGCCAAAGGCGCCTAGGGGCGCGGCGTACATGATGATGCCGATCACTTCGAACATGGCGGACGCGGTCTGGTCGATCAGCGAACGCAGGCCGTGGCCGCGCGCGCCCAGCCGCATCAGCGCAAAGCCGAACAGCACCGCGAACATCAGCACCTGAAGAATATCGCCGATCTGGAACACCGCCGGAGCCCCGGCCTTGCAAAGCCCCGCGTCGGGAGAGGCGACGAAGGCGCCCACGACGCTGTCGGGAATGATGTGCAGCACATAGTCGATGGGCGTCAGATGCGAGGCGGTGTCGACGTAGCATTTGACTGTCGCCGCTTCGGCCTCGCTCAGCGGCTTGGCGGGGAAGCTGGCGCCGGGCTGCCACAGAAGGCCAACGCCGAGGCCGACGGCCAGCGCCAGCGTCGAGACCGCCTCGAAATAGACCAGAGCCTTGACGCCGACGCGCCCGACGCTCTTGGCCTCCTGAATGTGGGAAATGCCCGAGACGATGGTGCAGAAGATGATTGGCGCAATCGCCATCTTGATGAGTTTTACGAAGGCGCGGCCGAGGAATTCGATCCACGGGTTCTTGGCGATGTCCGGCTCAAGCCAGCCGAGCAGGACGCCGAGCGCGATGGCGATCAGCACCTGAACGTAGAGAACTTTGTAGAAGGGCCGGCTGGCGCCCATCGTTTCCTCCCGCGCTTTCGCGCCTTCTGCCCGCAAATCCCCGACGCTTCAAGGACCTGGGAAGGCGAGGCCGACGAAATCGCCTATCGCCGCAATCTCGCGGTCGGGCGGCGGCCAGCCGTCCCAGGCGCCCGCTTCCGCCGCGTAATGCCCCTGCCGCACCCATACGGTTGTGACCCGGCCCCCCCACGCTTTCTTCATGGCGCCAAGAATGCGCGGCTTGTCGTCGATCATCACGTAATGGGCGGCGGGGAGCCAGCGTTCGACGTCGGCCAGCTCTTGCTCCTTGTGGACGTATATCAGCACGTGATCGTCGAACGCCGCGCGAAGCCCGGAATGGGCGATCTTCACCGGCTGGAACACGGCGTCGCCGTCGGAGAGAATTGAAATGTCCCCGAGCGTGCGCGCATGGGCGACGGCCGCCAGCGCGCCGGGATAGAGGCGCTCGGCGAAGGGATAATCGACCAGCCACGTCGCCATCTGGAGCAGTTTGGGGTCATGCAGGTTTTCCAGCCGGTAGCGTTCCAGCGCGCCCAGATAATCGGCATAGCCGAGTTCGGCGAAAAGCTGCTTGTAGATCGTCCAGTAGCGGTCGCGCGTCGCCTCGCCATAGGCTTGGGCCAGATGGCGCCCCAGTTCGTCCTGCACGCTGTCGTTGTCGAGCAGCGTGTTGTCAACGTCGAACAAAAATACGCGATCCGGCATGTTCGCCTCAATCCTTCCTCCACCTTGCGTCAACTTTGGCGTAGCGGCAATGTGCCGCCCAACCTTAACGGAGAGACCGATGGCCGACGCAAAGATGCGCGAACAGATGGGCAAGGCGCCCGGCTTCATCGCGGCGCTCGACCAGAGCGGCGGCTCGACGCCGAGCGCGCTGGCGCTCTATGGCGTGCCGGAGACAGATTATCGCGGCGAGGCCGAGATGTTCGCCGAAGTCCACAAGATGCGCGTGCGCATCATAACGGCGCCGTCCTTCGCCCGCCCGAAAATTCTGGCGGCCATCCTGTTCGAGGCGACGATGGACGGGGAGGCCGAGGGTCTGCCCGTGCCGACCTATCTGTGGAGGGAGCGCGGGATCGTGCCGTTCCTCAAATGCGACAAAGGTCCGCAAGAGGAGAAGGACGGGGTGAGCCTGCTGAAGCCGATCCCCGATCTCGACGCGCTGCTGGCGCACGCGGTGAAGAAGGGCGTTTTCGGCACCAAGATGCGCTCCATCGTCCACCGCGCGACGCGCAGGGGCGTAGCCGCCATCGTCGCGCAGCAGTTCGAGATCGGCGAGCGCATCGCACGCCACGGTCTCGTGCCGATCCTGGAGCCGGAAGTGTCGATCAAGGCTCCCGACAAGGCCGAGGCGGAGGCGATGTTGCGCGACGAGATCATGACCCATCTCGACCGGCTGGGGCCGGGGCGCGAGGTCATGCTGAAGCTGACGATCCCTTCAACGCCGGGGTTCTACAGCCCCCTGATCGCCCATCCCAGCACGCTGCGGGTGGTGGCGCTGTCGGGCGGATATGCGCGCGCCCAAGCCTGCGAAAAGCTTAGCCGCAACCCCGGCATGATCGCCAGCTTCTCGCGCGCTTTCGCGGAAGGTTTGCGCAAGTCGATGAGCGACGCGGAGTTCGACGCGGCGCTGGCGGCGTCGGCGGACGAGATTTATCGCGCGTCGAGCGTCAAGGCGGTCGCTTAGAACCGGGCCATTGACTTATGCCGGCCGGCCTTGGAAACACGGCCGCCGCCCACCGCCAAGGTACGTCCATGTCCGATCTGCAAGCCCTCATCGAGCGCGCCTTCGAAGACCGCGTCCACGTCAACGCCTCCACCCATGGCGACGTGCGCGACGCGGTGCAGAAGGCGCTCGACCTGCTCGATGCCGGCGTCGCCCGCGTCGCCGAGAAGGTCGGGGGGGAGTGGAAGGTCAACCAGTGGCTCAAGAAGGCGGTGCTGCTGTCGTTCCGCCTCAACGACAACGCGATTGTCGAGGGCGGCCCCGGCGGGGCGCCCTGGTGGGACAAGGTCCCTTCCAAGTTCGCAGGCTGGGACGCCGCGCGCTTCCGCGACGCCGGCTTTCGCTCGGTCCCCGGCGCCATCGTGCGCCATTCCGCCTTCATCGCGCGCGACGCCGTGCTGATGCCGAGCTTCGTCAACCTTGGCGCCTATGTGGGCGCGAAGACGATGGTCGACACCTGGGTGACGGTCGGCTCGTGCGCGCAGGTCGGCGCGAACGTGCATCTGTCGGGCGGCGTCGGCATCGGCGGCGTGCTGGAACCATTGCAGGCCAACCCGACCATCATTGAGGACGATTGCTTCATCGGCGCGCGTTCCGAAGTCGTCGAGGGCGTCATCGTCGGTCAAGGTTCGGTGCTGTCGATGGGCGTGTTCATTTCCTCCTCCACGAAGATTATCGACCGCGCGACCGGCACGGTCCATGTCGGCCACGTGCCGCCTTATTCCGTTGTGGTCTCGGGCTCGCTTCCAGGCAAACCACTGCCGGACGGATCGCCGGGCCCGTCGCTTTATTGCGCCGTCATCGTCAAGACCGTCGACGCGCAGACTCGCTCCAAGACCGGCATCAACGACCTGTTGCGCGACTGATGACGACTTTCCGCACCCTATACCGCGACGCCGAGGGCACGCTGGGGCGCGCCGAATGGGTGCGCGCAAGCGCCCTGCCCATCGGAACGGCGCTGGCCATGACGGCGCTGGCCTATGCGATTTCGCCGGGGCCGCGCGATCTTTCGACGCAGCCGTTCTTCGCGGTCTCCATCGTCGCCGTGCACGCCTATTTGATGGTCTACGGCTTTTCGCTGATCCTCTTGGCGGTGATGCAATATTTCGTCAGCGCCAAGCGTTTCCGCGATCTCGGCCGCGCGCCGGGTCTGGCGGGCCTCGCGCCCTTCGCGCTGCTTCTGGCGGGCGCGGCGGCCTGGTTCCAGCCGCGCTCGGAAGGGGCGATGCCGGAATGGGCGGTTTGGCCGTTCTACATCGGCGCGCTGGCGGTCGTGGTCTGGAACGTCGTCGAACTGGGTTTCGTCAAACGCTGATTTCGGGAGAACGCCATGAAAACGCGCGCCGCCGTGGCCTGGGAGGCCAAAAAGCCGCTGACCATCGAAACCATCGACATCGAAGGCCCCAAGGCCGGAGAAGCGCTGGTCGAAATCATGGCGACGGGCGTCTGCCACACAGACGCCTACACCCTGTCGGGGCTCGATTCCGAGGGCAAGTTCCCCGCCATTCTCGGCCATGAGGGCGCGGGGATCGTTCGCGAAGTCGGCCCGGGCGTGACGGGGCTGAAACCTGGCGATCACGTAATCCCGCTTTACACGCCCGAGTGCCGCCAGTGCAAAACTTGTCTGTCGCAGCGCTCCAACCTGTGCACCTCGATCCGCGCCACGCAGGGTCAGGGCCTGATGCCCGACCGCACCTCGCGCTTTTCCTGCCAGGGCGGCGAGGTGTTTCACTATATGGGCTGCTCGACCTTCTCCAACTTCACCGTGCTGCCGGAAATCGCGCTGGCGAAGGTGCGCGAGGACGCTCCCTTCGAGAAGATCTGTTACATCGGCTGCGGCGTGACCACAGGCGTCGGCGCGGTCGTCTACACCGCGAAGGTCTGGCCGGGCGCCAATGTGGTCGTGTTCGGGCTTGGCGGCATCGGGCTCAACGTCGTGCAGGCGGCGCGTATGGTTGGAGCCGACAAGATCATTGGCGTGGACCTCAACCCGGCGCGGCAGGAGATAGCGAAGAAATTCGGCCTGACGCATTTCGTCAACCCCGACGAAGTCGGCCGCGACAAGGTCGTGCAGGCCCTCGTCGACCTGACCGGCGGGGGCGCGGATTTCTCGTTCGAGTGCATCGGCAACGTCCACACGATGCGGCAGGCGCTGGAATGTTGTCATCGCGGCTGGGGCGAGTCCATCGTCATCGGCGTGGCGCCTTCGGGCGCGGAGATTTCCACGCGGCCGTTCCAGTTGGTGACGGGCCGGGTTTGGAAAGGCTCGGCGTTCGGCGGCGCGCGCGGCCGGACCGACGTACCCAAGATCGTCGACTGGTACATGGAAGGCAAGATCAATATCGACGACCTCATTACGCATGTGATGCCGTTGGAGAAGATCAACGACGCCTTCGACCTGATGCACGCCGGCACATCGATCCGCAGCGTGGTGGTGTACTGAAGAGTTGGCGTCCAAAACAGGGGAGAGCGCGCCATAACCGTCGAAGGTCTCATCACGACGACCTCTCCGCGCGATCCTGCGGAGACTCTCGGACGACTTCGCGCAGCCATTCTCGCCCGGTCGCCGTCAATCTTTGCGGAAGTCGATCATGCGGCCGGAGCGCAAGCCGTCAATCTACCGCTTCGTCCTCTTATCCTCATTTTGTTTGGCGCGGCGAAGGGCGGCACGCCGTTCATGCAGGCGGCGGCTACGGCGGGAATCGATCTTCCGCAAAAGCTTCTGATCTGGCACGACAAGGCGGGGGCGACGCAGGTTTCCTGCGACGATCCGAATGGGGTGGTGAAACGGCACGGCCTTGGCGGCGAAGTCGAGGAGCCGCTCGTCGCCATGTCTGTCTTGCTTCGCGGTTTGGTCGAGACCGCCGTTGCATGACGCCCGGTCGGTGTCAGGCCTGAATCGCCGCGAAGCGCTGCTCGCGCCGCTGTTCCTCGCGCCGCTGTTCCTCGTGTCCTGCGCCTCCGAACCGCCGGCCCCGCCTGTCAGCGCGCGCTTGCTCGACGCCGCGCGGCTCGATCGTGCGGCGGCGCTGGCGTGGCTCAACGTCTATCGCGCCAAAGCGGGGCTCGGGGCCGTGACGCTCGACCCCGAATTGAACGCGCTCGCGGAGCGTCAGGCGCAGGCGATGGCCGATGCGGACCGGCTCTCGCATGACGTGAACGGCGGCTTTTCGATCCGCCTTGCTGCGGCGGGTTTGCGCGTGCGCGAAGCGGGGGAGAATGTCTGTGCGGGGTATTTCTCGACTGAGGCCGCTATGCAATCGTGGGCCGCCTCGCCGGAGCATGACGCGAATTTGCGGCTCAAGGGGGTCACGCGGTTCGGGATCGCGCTGGCGAAAAATCCGCGCAGTCCGTTCGGAGCGTTCTGGGCGATGACCGTGGCGGATCAGGCGTGAGGCGGCGCGTTCGACGCGCCTATGTCGCCTTGCTGGCCCCGGGATGTTGGCCCGCACGCTGCGGGAGCGCGACGAGCAGCGCAACGATGGCGACGATGAAGACCGCCGACGCGGAATAGCGGTCGAGCGCCAGCCCGCCTTTCGCCAGCGGTTTGTCCAGGAGATCGCCGAGCGTCGCGCCGAGCGGGCGCGTGAGGATGAAGGCGGACCAGAACAGGGCGACGCGCGAGACGTTGGTCGTGTAATAGACGACCGCGAGCCCGGCGAGGGCGACGCCGAACACCAGCGCGCCGCCGCCGTAGCCGAGGCCGTTCGTATCCGCCATCCAATCGCCGAGCGCCGTCCCCAGCGTCTGCGAGAACAGGATCGTCGCCCAATAATATGTCTCCGCCCTGGGTGTCGTCACGCTGTCCACCGAAACGGAGCCCTCCGAAAGGCGCCAGACGATCAGCGAGGCCGCAAGAAGCGCGGCGAGCAACGACGATCCGCCTGCGTAGCCAATACCCAGCGAGCGGTCGGCGAAATCGGCGAGCGTCGTGCCCACTGTGGTCGTTGCGACGATGGTCAGCCAGTAGAGCCAGGCATGGAAGCGCCGCGCGCGCATCTGCGCCACGACCGCGATCATGAAAACGGCGGCGAATATCAAGGTGCCCACCGCGTAGCCGAGATTCATCGACATGGTCACCGCGTCGCCGCCGGTCTCGCCCAGCGTGGTCGCGATAATCTTGATGATCCAGAAAACGAGCGTGACTTCGGGGACTTTGCTGAGGACCTGAGTTTTGGCGTCGTGCATGTCGTCCTCAGAAAAGCGGCGTGCGCATGGCGCGGCTCCGCCGTCTGGCTTCGAGCCGTTCAATGTGTCCTCAATGGGGAAAGGCGGGGAGAATTATCCCGACGGTCCCGTTAACCTGTGGGCGATAAGTGTTTGCGCAACCGGACTGTCGAATTTCCTCGACAGGGGCATGACGCCGATCCGCGTGCCGGCGCTCTTCCCGCCATGTCCCCCCCTGTCTTTGCTTTTCTCGCGGGATGCGCATGCGGGTACGCGCTTGCGGCCTCGCCACCGTGGAGCTTGCCGTGTCCGTCTCCTCCGTACCTTCCGCCCCCCCGCCGCCCCCGCAACGGACCGCCGCCGCATCGGCCCCCGCGCCCTCGGCCGCGCCGGCAAAAGTCCAGCACGCGGCCGACGGCGACTACAAGGCCGCCAACGCCCAGAGTTCGCAGGTCAAGGACAACGACGGGGACTATAAGGCGCTTGCCGCCGCTGGGTCGGCGCCAGCGAAGAGTTCGGGGGCCGTCCAGGCCTCGCTCGGCGGGTTGAAGATCGGGGGGTAGGTTAAGCGCCTCCTAGGTTAAAGCGCCCAAGGCTCACGCCCTTGGATGCGCAGCCTTGTAGGCGGCGGCCAGCCGCCCCTCGTCGACGGCCGTGTAAACCTGCGTCGTCGACAGCGAGGCGTGGCCCAGCAATTCCTGGATCGTCCGGAGATCGCCGCCGCGCGCCAGCAGATGCGTGGCGAACGAATGGCGTAGCGCGTGGGGCGTCGCGGTGTCGGGCAGCCCCAGCGCGCCCCGCATCCGCGCCATTGCGAACTGCACGATGCGCGGCGACAACTCGCCGCCCTTGGCGCCCACGAACAGCGGCCCGTCGGGCTTGAGCGTCCACGGGCATAGCCCGACATACGCCTCCACCGCCGCGCGCACGGGCGCAATGACCGGCGCGCCGCGCGTCTTGCCGCCCTTACCGGTGATCCGCACCTCGTCCACCGCCCCGATGGGCGCATCGCCGCGACGGATCGACAGCGCCTCGCCGATGCGAAGCCCCGCTCCGTAGCATAGCGCCAGCACGGCGGCGTCGCGGGCCAGCACCCAAGGCTCGCGCGTTTCGCCCGCCCGGGTCTCGACGTTGGCCATCGCGCGCGCGTCGTCGGGCGCCAGCGGGCGCGGCAGGCGTCTTCCCGCCTTCGGCGAGCGCAAGGCCGAAAACGCCGAGGCCCGGCCTGCGCCGGCCCGTTCCAGATATTTGGCGAGGCCGCGCAGGGCCGAGAGCGCGCGTTGCAGCGAGCGCGCGTCGATCCCCTCGGCGCGGCGCAAAGCCAGAAAGGCGCGCAGGTCGGCGGGCTTCATCGCAGCATAGTCAGCCCCGATGGGCGCGCGGTCGAGGCGGGCTGTCAGGAAATCGTGGAACTGGCGCGCGTCGCGGCCATAGGCTTCCAGCGTCTTGCGCGCGAGCCGGCGCTCCTGCCCGAGATAGGCGAGCCACGCGATGAGGAGCGCGCCCAGCGAAGTCTCGGAAGCCGCCATGGCGGGAAGATCGCCCCGTCAGTTCTTGTTGTCGAGGTCTTTCGCCTTCTTCTGACGCGGCTTGTGGTGAGGCTTCGGCGTCTCGGGGATAGCGGCGGTCGGCGACATGTCGACGCGCTGCGTCACTTTGGTCGGGGCGGGAGCCGGGATCGGGGCCGGGGCCGCCGCCGCCGGCTTCGTCGCCGCCGCAATGGGCGCGGGTGCAAGCGCTACACGCGCGGGCGCAGCGGGTGCGGAAACCAACGCTACGGCAAGAGCGGGCGCGGGCGCCGCCGGCGTCGCTTCATGCCGGGCGCCCGTCATCAGCGCCGCGCCCAGCACCAACACCGCGCCCCATCCGGCGACCGCGCCGACGACCGCTGTGCTCGCGCCCCTGAAAGCGCGCAGCCGCAGGCTTTCCGCCGCCGGGACCAGGAGGCGCCATTTTCTCACCACGCCGATCTCGAAATTCTGGGCAAGCTTCAGATGCAGCACGGGCGTCGCCTTTCGTGCGAATAACCTCAACGACTTGTAAGCAATTCCGATTAACGCCCGCTTGAGAAACACGGTTAACGCTGCGTTTTGCGCCAAGGCTTGCGCGCGCGCCGCGCGCCCCCTAGGCTCGCCGCTCACTTTGCAAGTCGGTGTCCCTGCATGCGCTATCGTCCGCTTGGCCGCACGGGCCAGTTCGTTTCCGAAATTTGCCTGGGAACCATGACTTTCGATGGGGGGTCAGGCTTCTGGAAGGCCGTCGGCCAGCTAGAGCAGCCGGCCGCCACGGCGCTGGTCGCCCGCGCCCACGCGGCGGGCGTCAACTTCTTCGACACGGCGGACGTCTATTCGGAGGGCGGGTCCGAGGTTATGCTCGGTCAGGCGTTGCAGGATTTGAAACTCGCGCGCGAAGACGTAATCGTCGCCACCAAGGTGCGCGGACGCACCGGACCCGGACCCAACGCCGTCGGCCTGTCGCGCGGCCATATCCTCGATCAGATCGCCGGCAGCCTCAAGCGCCTGAAGCTCGAATACGTCGATCTCTACCAGATTCACGGCTTCGACCCCGCCACGCCTCTGGAGGAGACGCTTCGCGCGCTCGACGATTGCGTCTCTCGCGGACTGGTGCGCACAATCGGTTGCTCCAACATGGCGGCCTGGCAGGTCATGAAGGCGCAAGGGATCGCCGAGCGGCGCGGCGGCGCCCGTTTCGAGACAGTGCAGGCTTATTACACCATCGCAGGGCGGGAGCTGGAGCGCGAGATCCTGCCGCTGGTCGAGGACCAAGGCATGGGCGTGATGGTGTGGAGCCCGCTCGCGGGCGGCTTCCTTTCGGGCAAGTTCACCCGCGAGGGCGCCGGGAGCAACAACGCGCGGCGCGCGGTGTTCGACTTCCCGCCCGTCGACAAGGAACGGGGCTACACGATCATCGAGGCGATGCACCCTATCGCCGCGGCGCATGGCGTCTCGGTCGCGCGGGTCGCGCTCGCGTGGCTGCTGGCCCGCAAGGGCGTGATGAGTGTGATCGTCGGCGCGAAAACCGTCGAACAGCTTGAAGACAATCTCGCTGCCGTCGAACTTGCGCTGACGGAGACGGAACTTAGCACCCTCGACGAAGTGAGCGCGCTGCGGGCCGAATATCCCGGCTGGATGCTGGAGCGACAGTCGCAGGGCCGCTGGCCGCAACCCCATACGGAGACGAAGGCGTGAGCCCGCCTGTCAGGTGGGGGGTGCTCGGCGTCGCGAAGATCGCCACCGAGAAGGTCATCCCCGCGATGCAAAACGCCGATAACGGCCATGTCGTGGCCATCGCCTCGCGCGACGCCGGGCGAGCGAGGGAGGCCGCATCGAGGCTGGGCGTCGCGCGCGCCTATGGCTCCTATGAAGATTTGCTCGCCGACCCCGAGATCGAGGCGATCTACAATCCCCTTCCCAACGAATTGCACGTCGAGTGGACCCTGAAGGCGCTGGCGATGGGCAAACACGTGCTGTGCGAGAAGCCTATCGCGCTGACGGCGGACGAGGCGGAGCGTCTCGTGGCCGCGCGTGCAGCCTCGGGCAAGCTGGTCGCAGAGGCGTTTATGGTTCGCTTCCACCCGCAATGGCGGCGCGTGCGCGAACTCGTGCGCGCGGGCGCCATCGGCGACGCCCTGGCGATCCAGACGCTGTTCGCCTATCGCCTGCTCGACCCCGACAACGTGCGCAACAGGCCGCCGGGCGGCGGCGGGCTCTATGACATCGGCTGCTACGCGATCCTCACCGCCCGCTTCGTCTTTGGCGCGGAGCCGCTGCGGGTCGCCGCCACCCTCGACATCGACCCCGCCTTCGGCACCGACCGACTGGGCGGCGCGATCCTGGAATTTCCCGGCGGGCGGCATCTAACCTTCACCGTCGCCACGCAGCTCGCCAGCGCGCAGCGGGTGACGGTGGCCGGCACGGGGGGACGCATCGAGGTGATAGTTCCGTTCAACGCGCCGCCCGACCGGGCCTGCGAAATCGTCATCGACAGCGGGGCCGATCTTTTCGGCGGCGGCGCACGCGCCGAAAGTTTTCCCGCCGTCGATCAATACACATTGCAGGCGCAGGCGTTCGCGCGCGCAGTGCGCGGCGAGGCGGAATGGGAATTTCCGCTGGAGGACGCGCACGCCAACATGCGCGCCATCGACGCGTGTTTCCGCGCGGCCAAATCGGGCCGCTGGGAAGCGGTCTGACGCCATGACGGGGCCGGCGAACGCCAAGACCATGACGATCATCGTCACCAAGGGCACGCTCGACTGGGCGTACCCGCCCTTCATTCTCGCCACCACGGCGGCGGCGATGGACGTGGACGTGACGATGTTCTTCACCTTCTACGGCCTGCCGCTGCTGCTGAAAGACCTCGATCTTCAGGTCTCCACGCTGGGCAACCCGGCCATGAAGATGCCGATGATGGGAGGGCACGTGGCCCTGCCGAATTTCCTCGCCGCGCTGCCCGGCGCCGACGCGCTCACGAGCCGCATGATGAAGAACCTGATCGCCAGAAAGGGCGTCGCCTCCATCGAGGAATTGCGCGAAACGGCGCGTGAGGCCGACGTCAAGCTCGTTGCGTGCCAAATGACGCTCGATCTTTTCGAATATAAGGTCGAGGACATGATCGAGGGCGTCACCGTCGGCGGCGCCGCCACCTATATGGCGCGCGCGCTCGAATCCAACCTCAACCTGTTCGTCTGATGACGCGCGCGACGCTGGACGCCCGCGGCCTCAAGTGCCCCCTACCGATCCTGCGCGCCCGCAAGGCGTTGGGCCGCCTGGAAGCGGGCGCGACGCTGGAGGTGTTGACCACCGACCCGGGCGCAGTTCCCGATTTCGACGCGTTCTGCCGCACCACGGGTCACGTCCTGGTCGAGCACGCGCCGCAAGCGGGCGCCCATCGCTTCCTGATCCGCGTACGCGCGGGGTGATCCTGCCTCACGGCATGCGCTTGAGGGCGGCGAACACGGTCTTGGACACGTCGAGCACGTCCGCGTTGGGGCGCGGCTTGCTGAACAGATAACCCTGCGCTTCGCCGCAACCAAGCTCCATAAGATCGAGAAGCTGGTCGTCATTCTCCACGCCCTCGGCCGTCGTCGCCATGCCCAGCGAATTGCCGATCCCGACCGCCGCCTGCACGATGGCGCGCGCTTCGGGATGCTGCATCATCTCGTTGATGAAGGAGCGGTCGATCTTCACGCGGTCGAAGCGGAACGAGCGGAAATAGCCGAGGCCCGCATAGCCCGCGCCAAAATCGTCGAGCGACAACTTGACTCCGAGACCGCGTAACTGTCGGAACGCCTCGCGGATGGTCTCGTTGTCGCGCAGCAGCATGGATTCTGTGATTTCGAGCTCCAGCCGCGCGGGATCCAGACCCGACACGCTCAGCGCGTTGGCGACGACTTCGCTGATGTCGTGGGTTTTGAACTGCGCGGGCGAGAGATTGACCGCGATGCGCAGATCCCGGGGCCAGTGCGCCGCGTCCCGGCAGGCCTGAAGCAGCGCCCATTCGCCGATGCGCCCGATCAGGCCGTTCTCTTCCGCGAGCGCGATGAACTCATGGGGCGGGACATAGGCCCCTCCGTTGCGGCGCCAGCGCAAAAGCGCCTCGAACCCGACCACCTTGCGCAGTTGAAGATCGACGAACGGCTGGTAATGCAGCTCGAAGGCCTTGTCCTCTATGGCCTGACGCAGATCGAGTTCCAGCAGGCGGCGCTGCTCGGCGCGCTCGCGCATCGCCACGGCGAAGTATCGGTAGGCGCCGCGGCCCTCGTTCTTGGCCTGATACATCGCCAGATCGGCCTGCTTGAGCAGGTCGTCCGCCGTCTCGGCGCCCGTCGCCGCCACTGCGACTCCTATGCTTGCGCCGATGAAAGCGTGCTGGCCCTGTACGCAATAGCGCCCGCCCAGCGCCTTTATCATCCGCCCCGCCAGCGCGCCCGCCGTCTCTCGCGGCGCTTCGGAAATGTGAAAAATGGCGAATTCGTCGCCGCCCAGACGCGCGCAGATGTCGTCGGCGCCGACAATGTCGTGCAAGCGCGCGGATACTTCGCGCAGCACGTCGTCGCCCGCCGCATGGCCCAACGTGTCGTTGACCGCCTTGAAGCCGTCAAGGTCGATGAACAGAAGGCTCGCCCCTTGCCCGGCGATGGGCGAACTCAGCAGGCGCGTCACCGTCTGCTCGAAGGCGAAGCGGTTGGAGAGGCCGGTCAGCACGTCGTGGTGGGCGAGATAGGCGATGCGATCCTCGCTTTGCAGCCGCAGCCGGATCTGCGCCTGCACGTCGGCGTTCGCCCGCTCCAGCCGCGCGCGGCTCTCGGCGACGCGCGAGGCGAGACCGCTATTTTCGGCGCTGAGCAGTTCGCGGGCGCGGCGCGTCTCCATCTCGTGACGGCGGCGCTCCACTTGATTGTTGACCCGGGCGAGCGCAACCGCGAAATCGACCGGCTTGGTCACGTAATCGTTGGCGCCGATCGCCAGCGCGCCGGCGACGTCCTCCGACATCGCGTTGGCCGTCACCATGATGATGGGCAATTCGTCGGGAGAATGGCTGGCTCGCGCCCTGCGCAGCACTTCCAGGCCGCTCATGCCCGGCATCATCACGTCGAGCAGCACCGCGTCGAAAGCCTCACCCGCAATGGCGGCCAGCGCCGCCTCGCCAGAATCGGCCTCGACGCATTCAAAACCCCGCTTGTGAAAACGGCGGGCGAGAATCGCGCGGTTGGCTTCGACGTCGTCGACGATCAGGAGACGGGGCGAGACGAGAGGCGAGCGGCCCAAATCGGTGGGGTCGATTTTCACGGCGGCGAGCATGAAATGTCCTGCAAAAGCTTGAGAGTCGAGTCGCTCGAAAACGCTTTCAAATGGGGCGGCGGTCGCCTGCGGCCAATCGTGATTTGTCCCCGCGCTTCGCGTCCAGAGAGCTGTCACGGACAAAGTCGAGTTGGCGTCGAAGTTTTTTCATCGGGTCAATAAATCGTCCCGCCGGATGAAGAATGAGTTTCCTCAACGGAGCCCAGCGGCGATACCGGCGCCCTGAGGGGTCGCTCGTGCGGAAATAGTTAATGACTGATGCTTTATTAAAATTTTACGGAATCGAGGCGCGCGCTGCTTGCGTCGTCATTCCGCCGACGCCGCTCGTCGCGCCTCGCCCAAATGCGAAGAGCGACGCCGCTCGCCCGATAACGGCGTCAGGATCTGGCGCGCACGTAGTCTCCCGGCGCGTCGCAAAGCGCCGCAAGCTTTCCGGCGCCGACTTCGCGGGCGGGAACGCGCTCGGGCGCCTGATCGCTCACCCAGACGATCCAGTCGGTCCACCAGGAGCCGGGCGTCTCGGTGGCGGCGGCGACCCAGTCCTCGAAGCGTCCCTCGGGAGGGCCGCCGGTCCAGAACTGATATTTCGGCTTCTCGGCCGGGTTGACGACGCCGGCGATATGGCCTGAGCCCGACATCACATAACGCACGGGT
>JAYVYJ010000005.1:0-5281 GCA_043784465.1 Hyphomicrobiales bacterium | reverse complement strand
GACAGAAAATCTGAAATTCAGAACGGCAACGTTGGTTTCAGTCACGCCGGACGCGCCCACCAAGCACCATTAAGCGCAAAATAGCGACCCACCCTCACTTAGCGCGGTTGATCCGACGGAGTTTATAATAATCTCCGCTCTTGGCTCCCTAACTGCCGTCGAATGTCTTCTTTCAGCGTACGGGCAGAAGCATGATTTTTGACAAGCGTATAATGAACGTCTTTTTTCATGAGTGGCGCTTCTTGTTGGACCGCGCCTCCAACGAACGTCCTAACCGATGATACGTTGCTAGTCCGATTGCTAACCCGGGACATTCGCAGAAGTGAAACATCAGAAGCTAGGATGTCGTCATGAGTGCACGAACGTATGACGGACCGGCGCGCCCGCGAACCGTTCGCAGCTCTGGGCGCGAGTTTCTTGGCGGGCCTCTCGTGGATTTGCGTTCTCTCAACCCTCAATGTGTCCGCGCAGGTTGCTTTGCCTGAATGGGTGCGCGCGCGCGGCCTCGCAATCTTTGTCGTGTGTTTCTTTGGTGCGCTGACCCTAGGCAGCGCATTTTGGGGTTACCTGGCCGGTTTAATTGGCTTGTCCGACACCAATTTCGTAGCGGCGGCCGGCATTCTCGTTGCGTTGCCGCTTACGTGGCGCTGGAAATTGCTTACTGCACTCGGCGCTGACTTAGCTCCGTCATTGCATTGGCCGGCGCCAATCGTCGTTCATGAGGTGGATGCAGACCGGGGTCCTGTCATGGTCATGATCGAATACAGGATCGACCCCAAAAACCGCAAACCGTTTCTCTTGGCTCTGGAAAGGGTCCAGCGGGAACGTCGGCGCGACGGCGCCTATGCTTGGGGTGTATTCGACGATGCTGCCGACGAGGGACGTATTATTGAAACGTTTTTGATGGAGTCGTGGACCGCGCATTTGCGTCAGCATGAACGTGTCACCAATGGTGACCGTTTGATTGAAGAGAAGGTTCTTCACTTTCAAATCCATGGCAAGCCTATAGTTACGCATCTAATCGCCGCCGATGCAAATCGCGTTCACGTGAAGGAAACGCCAGAATAGGGAGATGCAACTTCACCAGTTACCGCGTATCGTTCCACTTCTAAACGCGAAACGCAGTTGGTCGTGAGCACTCCGAAAATGTCTCATTTATCGCGCCGTTCTTTTTTAGGATCGACTGCCGCGCTGATGATTTCGGCGACTTCGGCGCGCGCCAGAACCGTCAGCGAAGGGATGCCATGGTGGCCGGGTTCGGCGACGCCGCCTTCCCAAGTCAGGCCCGGTCTCTGGGCTTTCTTTTCAGCCGACGAAGCCGCGCTGGTTGAGGCTGCGGTTGATCGTCTTATCCCTGCCGACGAACGCGGCCCCGGCGGCAAGGACGCCGGCTGTGCGGTTTTTATCGACCGTCAACTGTCAGGCCCATACGGCCGCGCCGAAGGCCTTTATATGAGGCCACCGTTTATGCCCGGTGCCGCCACGCAAGGATATCAAAGCCCGGATGCACCGGCTGGCATTTATCGCAAAGCGTTGCGGGATATTTCCGACCATGTGAAGGGCGCGTTCGACGGCAAAGCCTTCGCGCAGCTTTCGCCGCAGGATCAGGACAAGGTTTTGTTCGATCTGGAAATGGGCGTGATCGCACTCAAGGAAACAAAGAGCGCGGAGTTTTTCACGCTGCTTCTGCAAAACACCACCGAGGGGTTTTTCGCCGATCCGATCTATGGCGGCAACCGCGATATGGCGGGCTGGAAACTCATCGGATTTCCCGGTGCGCGTTACGACTACCGGGACTGGGTCGAGCGGCACAATGAAACATATCCGTTGCCGCCGGTTGGCATCATGGGTCGGTCCGAATGGACGGCGAAAGAGTAAATCATGGCGCGCAAGCTTCCTGCAAAAGATGTGGTCATCATCGGTCTGGGTTGGACCGGATCTATCCTCGGTTATGAACTTGCGAAGGCCGGCCTCGACGTTGTCGCTATCGAGCGCGGTCCTTGGCGAGACACGGCGACGGACTTTCCACCGGCCTATGGGCAAGATGAATTGCGCTATGGCGTGCGTCTCGATCTTTTTCTGCGGCCTGAACAGGAAACGCTGACGTTTCGCAACAAGCCAAATCAGACGGCGCTGCCGATGCGCAGCTTCGTCAGCTTTCTTCCGGGTAACGGCGTCGGTGGCGCTGGCGTGCACTGGAACGGGCAGACGTGGCGGTTTCTTCCCAGCGATTTTCAGCTCCGCAGCCATCTCGAGCAACGCTACGGCAAAGCTACACTGCCGGGCGACATGACCATCCAGGACTGGCCGGTCAATTACGACGAGTTAGAGCCGTATTACGACCGCTTCGAGAAACTCTGTGGCACGTCCGGCAAGGCCGGCAATATTCGCGGCGTCAAGCAGGACGGCGGCAATCCGTTTGAAGGCTGGCGCTCTTCGGAATACCCGAACCCGCCGCTGAAGCAGGGGCTCGGCGCGACTTTGTTCGCCGAAGCTGCGCGAAAAACAGGCCACACGCCTTTTCCGCAGCCCGCTTCCAACATGAGCGAGGCCTATACAAATCCGCTCGGCATCAAGCTCGGTCAATGCACCTATTGCGGCTTCTGCGAGCGTTTCGGCTGCGGCAACTATTCCAAGTCCAGTCCGCAGACCTGCGTGCTGCCGGCGCTGATGCGATTTCCGAATTTCTCGGCGCAAACCGAATCCGAAGTCACCAAGATCAATCTGGACTCCACCGGCAAGCGCGCCACCGGCGTGACCTATGTGGACTCCTCTGGCGAGGAATGGGAGCAGCCCGCCAACATCGTTCTGGTGTGCGCCTTCGCGCTGTTCAACGTGCGGCTGATGCTTCTTTCCGGCATCGGCAAGCCCTATGACGGGCAGACCAAACAAGGTGTCGTCGGGCGCAATTACGCCTACCAGACGACGTCGAGTGTCAGCGTCATTCTGAAAGACAAGAAACTCAATCCGTTCATCGCCACCGGCGCGCACGGCATGATGATCGACGATTTCAACGGCGATAATTTCGACCATAGCGGTCTGGGCTTCGTCGGCGGCGGCTACATGGGCATGGGCCAGACCAATGGTCGTCCGATCACAACGCGTCCTGTGCCGAAAGGCACGCCGAAGTGGGGCGCTCAATGGAAGAAGGCAACGGCCGAAACCTACAACACGTCGATGTCGCTCTCAACCCACGGAAGTTCTTACAGCTACAGCGATTGCTTCCTCGATCTTGACCCGACCTACAAGGACCGGCTCGGTCGTCCGCTGATGCGGATGACGTTCGATTTTCATGACAACGAACTGAAGATGTCGGCCTATCTCACCGAGCGTCTTGCCGATATCGCGAAGGCGCTCGATCCTGTCGAAATGACGCCGAGCCCCCGCACGGGGCCGTACACGACCAGCGTCTATCAGACCACGCACAACACCGGCGGCACGGTGATGGGAGCCGATCCGGCGAACAGCGTGGTCAACCGCTACTGCCAGAGCTGGGACGTTCATAACGTGTTCGTGCCGGGCGGTGCGTCGGTGTTTCCGCAGAACCACGGTTACAATCCCACCGATACCGTTGGCGCACTGGCTTACTGGACGGCGGACGCGATCAAGGATAGGTATCTTAAAAATCCAGGGCCATTGCTGTGAGGAGTGTTTCGATGCGCGCTCTTCTCTCGTCATGTATTTTTGCGATGGCTCTCATTGGCCCAGTCCACGCGCAGGATACGCAAAGCTTCGATCGCGTCGAGCGTGGACGCTATCTAGCGGTTCTGAGCGATTGTGCGGGTTGCCATACCGCTCCCGGCGGAAAGCCGTTCGCGGGTGGCCTGCCGCTGGAGACACCATTCGGCGCCATCGTGGCGTCGAACATCACGCCCGACGCGGCAACCGGCATCGGCAGCATGTCTCAGGCCGAATTTGTAGCAGCACTTCACGATGGACGAGGACTCGGCGGCAAGCGGCTCTATCCCGCAATGCCTTATCCGGCGTACACAAAAATTACCGATGAAGATGCGCGCGATTTGCGTTCTTATTTTTCTACGATTGAGCCGGTGAGCAACGCAGTCGTCTCCAATCAGTTGCCGTTCCCGCTGAATATCCGTTTTGCGATGGTATTCTGGAACGGACTGAATTTCACGCCGGGTCGTTTCCAGCCCAACAAGGAGAAATCCGTCGAATGGAATCGCGGTGCCTACATCGTTCAGGGCCCGGGCCATTGCGGAACATGTCATACGCCGAAGACGATTCTTGGCGCCGATAAATCGAGCGCGCCATTGCAGGGGGGCCTTTTGCAGGGTTGGTTCGCGCCCAATCTCACGGGCGATACGCGCAAAGGACTCGGCAAGTGGTCGAAGGAGGACATTGCGGAATATCTCAAAACTGGAACGAACTCCTGGACATTGGCGTCTGGTCCGATGGCGGAAGCCGTCACCCATTCGACATCGATGATGACGGATGACGACATCGGCGCAATTGCCGCCTATCTCAAGGACGGCGGCGCTTCTGAATCTTCGCCGACGCCAATCGCCTCTGATGACAAAATGATGATAACCGGCGCAGCAATCTACAAGGACAGTTGTGCAGCTTGTCACAAGGACAGCGGAATGGGCGATGCCCATCTCTTCCCGCGACTGGCCGGGAGTGCGCTTGTTCAATCCGACGATCCGGCGACGTTGACGCGTGTCGTGCTGCAAGGCTCGCGCGCTGTTTCGACTGCGACGAGACCGACCGGTCCCGCGATGCCTGCGTTCGACTGGCGTCTCGACGACGCACAAGTGGCGGCACTGTTGACTTATGTCCGAAACAGTTGGGGCAATGCGGCTCCCCGCGTAAGTGCAAGTTCAGTATTGTCGTATCGCAGGACGCTTGTTCGAAGTTCGACGGACTCGCTCCAATGATAAAAGGGTTCCTAAACTCGCGTGTCGCCGCGAAAGTTAAAAAAGATTGCGGACATGCACCGGCGATGACAGGCGCTTGACGTCTGTTATTGGCGCTTAACGGGAGTTGAAAAAGCGCTCGCTTCAAGAGAGGAAACGAAGAAGTTGCAGCGACTTTGGCCAGATGTTGAATTGAAAGCTGTGAAGCGCGGGGCAGATAAAGAAGACGGCTTCTCCTAGGCAGGTAAGGCGGCAGGCAAAATCCTTGCCGAATGGTGTTCATCTTGGCGTGCCTTCACGCGTATACAGCCGGCGGACAATTAGGGAATGCATGGCAACTTCAAAAAAAGAACAGATTATTAAGCGCAAAATTCTCATTGACGGACTTAACGAAGACTTGTCCCGCG
>JAYVYJ010000004.1:0-6240 GCA_043784465.1 Hyphomicrobiales bacterium | reverse complement strand
GAGGCGACCTTCAACGTCGTCGCGGGGCCGAGCGACAAGGCCGACATGATCGCGCAATTGCAGGCGGGCGTTATCGTCAACGTCAAAAAATGCGACGGGGCGTGGTGCCAGGTGTTCGGCGACGGTTACAAAGGTTTCGTCAAGCAGAACGACCTTTGGGGCGTCTACCCCGACGAGAAGGTGGAATAGCTCGCGTACGAATTCCGGCCTAGCGGACGTCTTACGGCCCTTCACCTGGAAGGGTGAGGCGCCAGCGACGCGCCTCGCGAATCGCCGCGAAGGCGCCAGCTTTTGAGCGCCGGCGCCAGGTCCGGCCCGCTGCGTCCGTCGATCGCGCCGGCATAATAGCCGGCGTTCTTCAGCCGCTTCTGCACGGCGGAGACGGTGGCCGGCGCCCAGGCTTGCGTGGACCCGGTAAGTTCGGCAAGGGCGAGACCCGCATCGGCGGCGACGGCGCGCAACAATTCGCCGGCCGCCGCCTCCGGATCTTTGGCGATATGGCGGCCCTCGTCGAGCAGCGTCGCCGCTGCGCGATAACCGTTGGGCTCGCCCAGCGCCGCCGCGCGACGAAACAGGGCGAGCGCCTCGCCTTTGTCGCCTCCCAGGCCGTCATCGGCGAATTTGCCAAGGTCGAAGGTCGCGATGGCCGAACCTGCGTCGGCGGCCGACTTTAAAAGTTTGTAAGCTCGCGCAAGGTCCTTGGGCATAATCTTGCCTTCGGTCAACGCCACCGCAAAGTTGATCGCCCCGTCCGCGCCGCCGCGCTCGGCGGCTTTCTCATAGAGCGCGTAGGCGCCGGCTACGTCCCTGGGCACATGATCGCCGGTCTCGCTCAGCCGCCCCAGGCTCACCAGCGCACGCGCGTCGCCCGCCTCCGCAGCCGCACGATAGAGCTTGATCGCCTCGTCGAACCGGCCGCCCGCGAACAGCGCGCGCGCCTGCAAGGTCGCATAATGCGCGCCGCCGGGACTCGCCGCCGCCGCTTTTTCGCACGCTGCGATGGCGGCGGACGCATTGAGTTTCAACGTCGCCAGATCGACGCCGGGTGCGCTGGCGGTCGCGTCGTTGGGGTGCGTGGCGAGCCGGTCGCAGGTCACTCCGGGGTCTTTGTTCGAGGTCTGCCCCTCTTCAAGTTGCGCGGCCAGTTCCTCGGCCTCCTTCGCGTGCGCGCCCGCGGGGAAACGCGCGCCATAAAGCTCGATGAGCCGGGGCTCGCGCGAACTTAAGGCCAGGCGCCAGATTTCTTCCTCGGCCGAATTGTCCTTGGGCCTGGACGCAGCGGCGGACGCCGCGCTGGCGATCAGCGCGCGCACGTCGCCCGCGTGCGGGCCTGTGGGATAACGTTGCAGATAGATCTGCAACATCTCGGGGTCGCGTGTGGGCGCTGCGAGCCGCCACAGCGACGCCTCGGGACTGGCGTCCGAGGCGCTCTCGCCGGCCAGATAGATCTGTTTGGTCAGCGACAGATTCTCCCACGGCACCTGTTCGCCGCCCGTCGCGGCGATGACGTCGTGATTGACGGAAATCATGACGTTCGCGAGGTCTACGCCCGAGGTCGTCAGATGCGCCAGCAGGCCTTGCGCAAACGGCGAGTTGCGCCCGGCGCCGTCGAACGCGACGGCGTCGGGCTGCGTGGCGAAGGCGATCAGGAAATCGGCGGCCTTGCCGACGCGCGCCAGCCCGGCCGGGGCCGGCGCCGCTTCGTCGCGTTTGAGCGGATTTTCCCGGCACGCGTCGAGGAACACCAGACGCTGGCCCGGGCTCTTGGCCAGCACGTCGATGACCGAATCGAGCGCCACGGTATGATTGGCGATGTCGGCGGCGGTCCGCAGCGCCGCGTCGGTGGGGACCAGATAATTGTGATTGGCCAATTGCAGGCCGTGGCCGCCGTAGTAAAATAGCGACAGTTCGGCGCGGCTCGCCCGCTCGCCGAACGCGGCGATGGCGTTTTGCATCTGGGCGCGATCGAGATCGACCGACAAGATCACCTCGAAGCCGAGCGTGCGCAGCGCCTGGGCGATGTCGCGCGCGTCGTTGGGCGGATTGGCGAGCGTCGGAGCCGACGCATAGGCCCCTTGCCCAATCACCAGCGCCACGCGTACGCCCTGCGCTTTCGCCGCCGGCGCCAACACCATCGCCATCGCCATCGCCATTTCTATAGCAACGAGGCCCGCGCACGCGGACCTCCGCAAGGTTCGGCGGACTTCGCTCATTCGCGGCAAATGCATCCCACCCCTCGCGTGACCGCCCGCGCAGGTTAGCGCAGCCGGGGCCCGGAATCGAGGTCGGCTGAGCGTTACAGCGTGTCGGCGCGCTCCAGCACCGTCGCGGCGGTGTTGAGCGTGCTCGCCACGAGATCGCCGCCGCGGGTGGCGACGTTCGCCGCGTCGGGGTCGTGTGCGCGCATCAGTTCGATGGACTTGCGCATGAGCTTCTGCACGACGACGACCGTCGCAAGCAAAACCCTGATGGCGACGCGCACGGTCGGCGCGACGCGGGCCTTCTGCGCGGCCTGATGGATGATCTTGGGCAAGACGCGAAGGGCGCGGGGAAGCTGCGGCGCGACCTTCTGCAAGGCGTCCGCGTATTTATCGAGCGCATCGGCGACGCAGGCCTGCGTAGCGCAGCCGCATTGCTCTAGGTAAGTCTGCGTTTCTCGCGTGATCTCCTCGACGCCCTGGAGGGCGTCGGCGTAGCTCGCCGGGTTGGGCAGTCGAAGCTCAATTCCGCAAGCGCCGCTCGGCGCGCCGATCCCCGGATTGAAGCCGCCGCCGCCGGCGCCCGGGCCGGGGCCCGCAGGCGCGCCGCCGCCGTCCCCGCCATTGCCTCCATTGCCGCCCGTCGAGCCGGCGGTCTGCGCCATCGCCCCGGCCATCGTCAAATTGACCATGCCGGCGACGACCGCAAAGGAAAGGTAGCGCGCGATTCTGTTCATGGCTCAACACCGCCAACCGAGCGGCCCCGAAAATTCGGCGGCCGACATAGCCTGATTACGGGCTGAAAACGCCCCGGGAAGTGGTGCGGCTCACACCCCGAGCGTTTCGCCGACGCGACAATCGCCTGCGCGAGGGTCCGTGTCACGCCCTTTACGGGCGCCTGTTTTGCCGCCAGTATGGTTTTGTTCACCGGTGGTTGAAGGGCGAGGGGCTTGAGAAAAGCGGGCGGGAGCGAAGGCTTGCCGCGTCCTGTCGCGCCGCCGTGCGGCTCATGGGCGTCGCCCGAGCAGGCGCCGGGGCGCGCCGCTCCTCCGCGATGAAGCGGTATCTTCTGTTTGGGGCGGTCGTCTTGACGCTGATTGCAACGTCGGCGGCTCTTGTCGCATGGCGGTTCACGTTTCCGCCGCCCCCGGCGCATCCCACGACAGCCGCCATCCCTGTCGCGCCTGCGCCGCCGTCCGCGCCCGCCGGTCGGCCCTCCACGATCATCGATCTGCCCGGCGACCCCGCGCTCATCCGCCGCCCCGCCGCGAAGGCGCCGCGCTCGCTCGTGCTTTCCGTGGCTGTCGCGCTGACGGCGGACGCCCTGAGACCGGAAACCGAGGCCTTTTATGTGCGCGAGCCGCTGACGCCCGCGAGCGGCGGGTATCTGGGCAAGTTCGCCAGCAACGGCCAGCAGGCCGACGCGCTCAAGGCCGAACTCGCCATGACGACGACGCCGCTGGACGCCGGCGGCGAGGCGGCTGACGACGACGGCGGCGATCTGACCCCCGATACGCCGTTCGTGCCGCTGACGTCGGCCAATTCTCAGGGGCTGGACGCGACGCCCGGCGGCGACAACGGCCGCGCTCAGCTCAAGCAGGCGATCCTGCGCCCCAAGGTCGCGCAGAAGATCTCGGAGTTGTTGGTTGAAAGCGGTTACGAAGAGGCGAGCGCCGCCGCCGTGGAGGCGGCGTCCAAGAGGCTTTTCAACACGCAATCGCTGCGGGTGGGCGCCGTCGCGCTGGCGGTCGGCGCCGTGGTTCCCTCGGGCGACTATCGCGTGACGCAACTGGCGATGTTTCAGGACGGCGAATATGTGGGAACGGTGGCGCTCGCGGAAACCGGAGTTTACGGCGAGGGCGCGGAGCCGGCTATTCCGCCGGGCTTCCTCGACGACCTCGACCGGCCGCCGGTCGGCGCGCGCTTCAACCTCGCCGACGGCGTCTACAGCGCGGGCCTGCGCGCCGGAGCGCCGGAACCCGCGATCCGCGAAGCGGTGCATCTGCTGGCCCGGCTGGTCGATCTCGACGCGCCGCTGGGGACCGGGGAAACGCTGCGGTTGCTTTACGCCCGCAATCCGCGCGCCAAAGGGCAGCCGGCGAGCCAGGTGATTTACGCGGGCGTGTCCGGTCCGGCGGCGAACGCCGCTTGCTACGCTTTCGTGCTGGGGGACGGCAGCTACCGCTGTTTCAGCGCGGAGGAGGACGCCGAGCAGGCGCCCCTGCCGCCGCAGCGGCCGGGCGAAACCGGCGCGCCGTCGCCCCCGGTGCGGCCGGGCGCCGGGCGGCCCGCCGACAGCGGCGCGTCCGCGGTCGGCGGATTGCTCGCGCCGATCCGGGGCGCGCCGGTCACGTCGCTGTTTGGCATGCGCTTCCATCCGATTCTGCACATCACGCGGCTGCATGCGGGGATCGACTTCGGCGCGGCCGTCGGCAGTCAGGTGCGCGCCGCCGCCGACGGCGTTGTCGAGAGTTCCGGCGAAGCGCATGGCTATGGCCAGCGCGTCGTGGTCAAGCACGGCGGCTACGAGACGACCTACAACCATCTTTCGGAAATCCGCGTCGACATCGGCGGCAGGGTGCGGCAGGGCGAGGTCATCGCGCTGAGCGGCAATTCCGGGCTGTCGACCGGCCCTCATCTGCATTTCGAGTACCGCGTCGAGGGCGAGCCGGTCGATCCCATGCCGCATATGGGCAGGGAAGTTCAGGGCCGCGCGCCGGTCGCGTCGGCCGGGTCGCCTTCAAGTTCCTCCGGACCGACGCTGACCTTTCCGCCCACGCCCTCGAAACCGCCCCCTCCCGACGCCGCGATCCTGGCTGCCTTCGCCGCCGCAAAGATCGAGATCGACGCGGTGCTCGCGCAGGCCGAGCGATAGAGTTCGTTGAGATTTTCGGTTTGTCGGTTTTTGAACCGCCCTGGGTTCGCCGGAGGCCCCAACTCCTGAGAGGATGAGGCCATGACGAGCAAGACGACGAACAAGTTTTGGCGGGGACGCGCGTTGGCGGTGCGGATGGTGCTGGATCGCGAGGCGGAGCGCCCGTCACGGTGGGCCGCGATGCCGGCGATCGCCAGCAAGATCGGTTGCACGGCCCAGACTTTGAACGAGTGGACGAAGAAGGCCTAAGATCGACGCGGGCTGCAAGACCGGCGCGACGAGGGACATGGAAGCCAGACTGAAAGATCTCGAACAGGGGAACCGGGAGCTTCGCCTGGCCAATAGGATCCTGCGCAAGGCGTCGGCGTATTTTGCACGAGGTGCGATCCTAATCGCCCGTTCGAGCAATAATCGCGTTCATCGACAATCGTCGCCAGATGCCGGGGATCGAGCCGATCTGCAAGGTTTTGCCGATCGCTTCACCGACATATCACGATCACGCCGCCAGGTGGGCTGACCCCCGTATGTTGTCGGCGCGGGCGCGGCGCGATGGCGTTCCGCGCCTTTGTGCCCAGAAGGGTCGACGCCCGCGCGCGCCCAAAGACCAACGAACCGCTTTCGCCTAATATCTCTGGAACTATCCGCGCGAGGGCAGGAAAGGGCGTCGCGCTGGTAACGCCACGCTGCGACACCCACGCCGTCCGTCGTCTCGATAAGGCGGGATGGAGTCTCCGCAGCGCTTGACGTCGGATTGAATGTCGTGGCCGAAGTTCTGGGGCGCGGCTGTCCGACGAAGCGGTGAGCGCGATCGTGCAGGAGCCTGGCGAGGCTGCCGGTTTGGACCCCGCCGTTATTCCGGCCACAGCGTCCGCACGGCGTTTGCCGCCAGCGCCGCCACGACAAAGGTCCGGAGCCAAAAATCAGCCGGCCGACGGCCCTCTTCGCTCTGCTCCCCGCTATTCCGTTCAGGTCCAAACAACGCAATTTGTATTTGGAGGCGACCGGCAGACTATTCGGCGGCTGCCGGGAGAATAGCCGGTGACACGAGCGAAGTGTCGTCCAGGCCAAGGCGGAACACTCGGTCGCTCGTTCGCCAAAACACGAGCTCGCGCTCGGCCTGGCTTGGCAGCACGTCCTCGACGATCTTCACATGCTCCTTGATCCCAT
>JAYVYJ010000003.1:0-57845 GCA_043784465.1 Hyphomicrobiales bacterium | reverse complement strand
CGCGCTCATCCGAGATTTTCGGGCACCCCGCTCACCCGACGGGAGGGCGAAAAGACGCTGAAATCAGGCCGCTCTCCAAATGAGGGGATTCATGAGGCGCGCGCCCCCTTCGTCACTTGACTCTCCAGAAATATCGTCTCAGAAACTTTATTCTCTTGCGAGGGATATTGAAATGAAAGCGACATTCATCGCAATCTCGTTAGCACTGATCGGCAATAGCGTCCAGGCTGGAGCCGCGGAAAAGGTTGCGTTCGCCTATTGCCCGATGACCCATGTTATGGGTCATGGCAGAGCCGCGAATCTTGTTGCGGCGGAAGACAACGCGAGAAACGACTGCGCTATGAAGGGTGGAATTCCTTCATGTTGCGCCAAATTCTATGGCGAAGACACAAAAGCCGAGCGCGCGCAGGTCGTCGGCGAGGCCGACAGGAAATACGGCACGAAATAGCAGATGGCTCGGACCGAAAGCATCGCGACTCGCTAGTTCGGCGAGCCGGTTTGCTTGGTGCGCCGATCGGCGCGAACGACCGCTCGACGCCGCCTTTCACTCAAGGTCCGCCGCCGCGACATCGGAAGGGCGTTGCGTCGGCCTGGGGAGCGGCGCCAGGCTGAGCTTATCGATTCCCCACCGACAGATATTCCCGCTTCGGCTCTCCGGTATAAAGCTGACGCGGCCGGCCGATCTTTTGCGCGGGATCGTCGATCATCTCTTTCCACTGCGCGATCCAGCCCACCGTGCGCGCCACGGCGAACAGCACGGTGAACATCGAGGTCGGGAAGCCCATCGCCTTCAGCGTGATGCCCGAATAGAAGTCTATGTTGGGATAGAGCTTTTTCTCGATGAAATAATCGTCGTGCAGCGCGATGCGCTCCAGCTCCATCGCCACTTCCAGCAGCGGATCGTCCTTATGGCCGAGTTCGCTCAACACCTCATGCGTGGTCCGCGCCATGATCTTTGCACGGGGGTCGTAGTTTTTGTAAACGCGATGACCAAAGCCCATCAGCCGGAAGGGATCGTTCTTGTCCTTGGCTCGGCGCACGAATTCCGGGATGCGGTCGACCGTGCCGATCTCGCCCAGCATCTTGAGCGCCGCCTCGTTGGCGCCGCCATGCGCAGGCCCCCACAGGCAGGCGATGCCCGCCGCGATGCAGGCGAACGGATTGGCGCCCGACGATCCCGCCAGCCGCACCGTCGAGGTCGAGGCGTTCTGCTCGTGATCGGCGTGCAAGATGAAGATGCGGTCGAGCGCGCGCGCCAGCACGGGGTTGACCTCATAGTCCTCGCACGGCACGGCAAAACACATGCGCAGGAAATTGCTGGAATAATCGAGGGAGTTCTTGGGGAACACGAACGGCTGGCCGACCGAATATTTGAACGCCATCGCCGCAATCGTGGGCAGCTTGGCGACCATGCGGATGGAGGCGATCTCGCGCTGCATGGGATCGTTGATGTCGGTCGAGTCGTGATAGAACGCCGCCATCGCGCCGACCACCGCCACCATCACCGACATGGGGTGCGCGTCGCGGCGGAAGCCTTGGTAGAACCGCGCCATCTGCTCGTGCACCATGGTGTGGCGCGTCACCTTGTTGTCGAAATCGGCTTTCTGCGCCGGCGTCGGCAATTCGCCATGCAGCAGCAGGTAGCAGGTCTCCAGAAAATCGCCGTGCTCGGCCAGTTGCTCGATGGGGTAGCCGCGATAAAGCAGCACGCCCTCGTCGCCATCGATGTAGGTGATCTTGGATTCGGTCGAAGCGGTCGAGGTGAAGCCGGGGTCGAAGGTGAACAGGCCGGTCTGAGCGTAGAGCTTGCCGATATCGACGACGTCTGGCCCAATCGTGCCCGATTTTACAGGCAACTCGACCGATTTGCCGCCTACCGTGAGAGTTGCGGGGTTGTTGGCCATCCGGTCGCTCCTTGGGGTCCGGGCCTCCGTGAAGCCCGCCGATTGTGCGCTGCAATAAGGTTAGCGGATCGAACGCGACGAAACAAGACGATCTTCTGATCGTGCAGGCTGGACCAACCGCCTTGCGCGAAGGCCGCGCGCTAGGGTTTACGCTGGGTTTTCGTAGGAGAAGGTCTGCGCGTCCTCGTCGTAGGAAAACAACTCCCCATAGCGCCCCAGCGTGATGATCGAGCGCAGTGTGCGCTCCGCATAATCTTCGGACATGAAGTCCTCCAGCTCTTCGCGGAAGCGCACAGCCGGGGCGCGGTGGCTCGGACGTTCGTCGAGCACGCGCTTGATGTGGGCGGCGAGCGGCACGTTGGCGAGCAATTGCTCGCCCATCGTCTTCTTGCGCTGGTCGACGTCCATCTCGGCGAACTTCACGCCCAGCGGCGCCAGCTTGATGTCGGCGTCGGCGAATTCCGCGAGTTTGAGCACCTGCAACATTTCGCCGATGGGGAATAGATCGTCGATTTCCAGTTGCAGCGAGTCGGCCAGATGCGGGAGGTCGGCCTGACCGTTGTAGGGGGAAGCATGAATTTCTTCGATCATGCCGGCGATGGAGTTGGTGCTGACGCGCGGCAGGGCCATGCCGAAGTTGAGCCCCGAGGCGGCGGCGCTCTGCAAGGGCTTGGGTTCTGGGCGCTGCGTCATCAGCGCATAAATCTTCTCGACCAGATTGCGGAATTCCGGGTCGAGCCGGTCGCGCGGATGCGGCAGCGGATTGGCGATTTCGGCCGCGATCCGGCCGGGGTTGGAGGCCAGTACGAGAATACGGTCGCACATCAGCACCGCCTCCTCGATATTGTGCGTCACCATCAGGATCGACTGGATGCCCAGCCGCTTCTCGTGCCACAAGTCCAGTAAATCGGTGCGCAACGTCTCCGCCGTCAGCACGTCGAGCGCGGAGAACGGCTCGTCCATCAGCAGCAGCTTGGGCTGCACGACCAGCGCACGGGCGAAGCCGACGCGCTGGCGCATCCCGCCCGACAATTCCTTCGGATAGGCGTTCTCGAAGCCGTCGAGGCCGATGGTGTCGATGGCCTTGAGAGCCCGCTGGCGCGTCTGGTCGGCCGAAACGCCGATGGCGCGCAGGCCGATCTCCACGTTGTCGAGCACGCTGAGCCACGGGAACAGCGCGAAGCTTTGGAACACCATCGCGGTTTCTTTCGCCGGCCCCTGCACGAGCTTGCCGTCGAGCGTCACCTTGCCCGCCGTGGGGCGGGTCAGCCCCGAGATGAGCCGCAGCAGCGTCGACTTGCCGCAGCCCGATCGGCCCAGCAGCGCCACGATTTCCCCCGAGCGCAGCGACAACGACACGTCCTGCAATATGGGCGCGCCCTGCTCTCCCGAACTCTTGGCGAAGCTCTGGTTGACGTGGGAGACGTCGAGCAGCGGCGGCGTGGCGATATCGAGCATGTTTTAAGCTCTCAAAGCGTGAAGCGCCGTTCGGCGTAGGCGTAGAGCCTTCGCCAGAACAGGCGGTTGAACAAGGTGACGAACAGCGACATCATCGCGACGCCCAGCACGATGCGCGGAAAATCGCCCTTGTCGGTGGCCTGCGCGATATAGGCGCCCACGCCATGCGCGGCCACCGTCTGATCCTTCCATTTCACCCATTCGGCGACGATCGAGGCGTTCCACGAACCGCCCGAGGCGGTGATCGCGCCGGTCAGATAATAGGGCGCGACGCCGGGGATGATGACGTCGCGCCACCACCCCCAGCCCCTGATGTGAAAGTTCTTCGCCGCCTCCCGCAGATCGTTGGGGAACGCCGCCGCGCCGCCGATGGTGTTGAACACGATGTACCATTGCGTGCCGAAGACGATCAGGACGCTGAGCCAGATGTCGGGGTTCAGGTGGAACGTCAGCACGAGGCTGACCGCCGCGCCGAACAGAAGGTTGACGGGAAAAGCCGCCAGGAATTGCGCGACCGGCTGCACCCGCTCCGCCCAGCGCGGATTGAGGCCAATCCACACGCTTATCGGCACCCACACCAGGCTCGCCAGCGCCATCAGCACGACGACGCGCGCCAGCGTGTAGGAACTCAGCACCGCCACCCGGCCGACGTCCGACCAACCCAGTTCCGTCCCCACATAAGCGACCACGCTATAGATCGCATAGACCGCAACCGCGCCCACGACCCCGAACCACACGATGTCGAGGACGCGTGACGCACGCGGCGAAGCGAACGTCCTGGAACGCGAAGAGGGGCGCCCGCCAATCGGGAGCAGCGAGAGCGCCCGCAAAGCCTCGAACGCGGGGTGGGCGAGGCCGCGCACCCAGCGCGTGCGCGTCAGCAGGTTGAGCACCCACGAACTTTCCACGTCCTGAGAGGCGGAAAGCTCGACGCGGAATTTTGCCGCCCAAGCCACCACGGGGCGGAACAGCAATTGATCGTAGGCCAGAATGACGACGGCCATCGTCAGCACCGCCATGCCCACCGCCGCCCAATCGCCCGCGTCGTTGGCCTTGGCGATGAAGGAGCCGACGCCCGGCAGCGTGATCGTGGTGTCGCCGACCGTGATCGCTTCGGAGGCGACGACGAAGAACCAGCCGCCCGACATCGACATCATCGTGTTCCAGATGAGCCCCGGCATCGCGTAGGGCGCCTCCAACTGCCAGAATTTCTGCCAGCCGGTGAAGCGGAAGCCGCGCGCGACTTCGTTGAGGTCCTTGGGCACGGTTCGTAGGGACTGGTAGAACGAGAACGCCATGTTCCAGGCCTGGCTGGTGAAGATGGCGAACACGGCCGCGCATTCCGCGCCCAGCACGTTGCCGGGGAACAGGCCTAAAAAGAACGTCACCGTAAACGAGAGGAAGCCCAGGATCGGCACCGATTGCAAAATGTCGAGCAAGGGGATCAGCACCATCTCCCAACGCCGGCTCTTGGCGGCCAGCGTTGCGTAAGTGAAGGTGAAGATCAGCGAGAAGAACAGCGCCGCGAACATGCGCAGCGTCGTGCGCAGCGCATAGTAGGGCAATTCCCAATAATCGAGGGAAACCCCGGACTGGTCGACGGGCGGCAGCGGCGCGGCGATGCCGTGGTAGGCGCGCGCGACCGCCGCCAGAATGGCGATGACGCCGGCGAACGCCACGAGGTCCCATTGGTTGGGCAGCGCACGCCTTCCGAATGCCGCGAAGGCGTTGATGCGCGACATCCAAGCTCCCTCACCGACCGTTTTCCTCGCCGGGAGCGAGCGGGTCGGACCAAACATCCGGTCCATCGGGAACCACACTCGGCCGCCCATGGCAAACGAAAACCAACGCCGCCCCCGCCCGCGGGAAATCTCGAAGCCGCGCGCCCCCATGCCCGCGCGAGGCGACGCAGGGATTACGATTTTATGACGAACGGGCGACGCACGCCGGCGCCCTCGTCGCTCACAGGCGCGCTCCGTTTCCCTTATCGCCGCGCGGTCGGCTATGGTCCCGCGCCTCTCACAGCGTAGCCCATGCTCGACGCCACGCGAACCAAGCCGCTTCCCGCGCCGCCCTCGCCATCTCTGCTGAGATGGCGCCGGCTGGGCGCGCGCCTGAGCTATTGGATCATCGTCACGCTCGCGATCGTGCTCGCCACCCCCTGGACGGTCGTCAATTCCCCCGAGCGTTCAGCGGTGCAGAACCTGCTGTTCGACGAATTCCAGCGCTGGCGGCCGCGCGTCGCGACGATCCCCTCGCCGGTGAGCGTCGTCGAGATCGACGACGAATCGCTGAGCCGTCTGGGCCGCTGGCCATGGCCGCGCGCCAAACTCGCCCGGATGATCGAGAAGCTGACGGACGCGGGCGCGGCCGCGGTCGCGCTCGACATCGTGCTGGACTACCCCGGCGAAGCCGCCGACGACGCGACGCTCGCCGCCGCCATCGCCGGCCGCCCCGTTGTGCTGGGCCAGTATTTCACCAACGACGGCAATGCGCCGCATCTTCCCGAAAAGGCCGGTTTCGCCTTCGCCGGCGACGACCCGAGAGGGTTCGTCGTGCCCTATCGCGGCGTCATGGCCCCCCTGCCCGCTTTTGTGGAGGCGGCGGCGGGCGTCGGCTTTCTCAACTGGCTGCCTGACAACGACCGTGTCGTGCGCCGCGTACCCTTGGTCTCCACGTCCGGCGGGCGTTTAAGCGCCAGCTTCGCCATGGAGACGCTGCGCGTCGCGCAGGGCGGCTCGACCTACACCGTGAAGGCGTCCAACGCGAGCGGGGAGAACGCCTTCGGCGCCCATACCGGCGTCGTGGCGGTGCGCAACGGCGACGCAGTGGCGATGACCGGTCCGCGTGGCGACATCCGCATCCATTTCGCCCGCGACGACCCAAGCCAGCGTCTGCCGGCCTGGCGCCTATTCGAAGAGAGCGCCGACCTCTCCGGCGTGCAGGGTCGGATCGTGCTAGTCGGCGTCAGCGCGCAATTGCTCTACGACATCGTCGCCACGCCGTTGTCGCCCGATGTGCCGGGCGTGCGCCAGCATGCGCAGATTCTGGAACAGATCCTGTCCGGCGACAGCCTGTCGCGGCCCGATTGGGCGCCGGGCGCGGAACTCCTTTACTCACTGTCGTTGTCGGGTTTGATCGCGGTGCTTTTGCCGTTCCTGTCGGCGCTGAGCGCGGCGGGAATCGGTTTCGTGGCGGCGGCGGGATCGGGGGCGGGAAGCTGGATAGCCTACAGCCGTTACGGCCTGCTGCTCGACCCCATCCTGCCCACGCTGTCGGCCGGCGTTGTTTATCTGGCGGGCCAGACGGCCCTGTTCGCGCGCAAGCAGGGGGAAGCGCGCGACATCAGGCAGGCGTTCGGGCGTTATGTGGCGCCGGCGGTGGTGGCGCGGCTGGCCGCCGATCCCAGCGTGCTGCGGCTGGGCGGCGAAGAACGGCGGGTGACGCTGATGTTTTGCGATCTGCGCAGCTTCACGGCGTTGTCGGAGGGCAAGAGCGCCACCGAGCTGACGCATTTCCTTAACGAATACCTGACCCCTATGACCGACGTTGTGTTGGCCGCATCCGGCACGGTCGATAAATATATCGGCGACGCAATCATGGCGTTCTGGAACGCGCCGCTGGACGATCCCGCCCATGCCCGCCATTCCGTCGAGGCGGCGCTCGGCATGCGGGCGGCGCTCGCGCGGCTCAACCTACGTTGGTCGGCGGGCCGGGACGTCGCGCCGGTCAGGTTCGGCGTCGGGCTCAATACGGGCGAGGTGTGCGTCGGCAATCTGGGATCGCTGCGCCGCTTCGATTATTCGGTGATCGGCGACGAGGTGAACGTCGCTTCGCGATTGGAGAGCGCGACAAAAATGTTCGGCGTCGACATCGCCGCGAGCGAGGCGACGCGCGCTGAGGCCCCCGAATTCGCCTGGCTGGAAGTGGACCAAGTGGTGTTCAAGAACAAGACCGTCCCGGTGGGAATTTTCGCGCTGGCCGGCGACGCCGCGCTGGGGCGAAGCGCCGAATTCGCCGCCCTCGCCGAACGCCATGCCAAGATGATGTCGCAATATCGCGCACGCGATTTCGCGGGCGCGGCGGCGCTGGCGGAAGCTCTGGCCCCGCTGGCGCCCGCCCCGGTTCGCGATCTCTACGCGTTCCAGAAACGCCGGTTCGCCGCGCTAGCGAAAAGCGAGCCGCCCTCTGCATGGTCGGCGGTGCTGACGCTGGACGAGAAGTGAACGCTTTTGTCCTCCACGGGCTGGGGAGGAAGGGGTTGCAAAAACGACCGACCTCCGCCGCCCCGTCCTCCCTTGCGGGGGAGGATGGGGTGGGTGGCGCCGACACGCGGAAGTTTGCGTGGTGAACGTCCCTCCCGAGTCAAGGAACGGTTAGGCGTGTCGTCGACCGCAACCTTACGCCGGAAATATCCTCACGCGACGGGCTTGCGGCCCCACATCACCAGCCAAAGATCCCACTGGCGTAGCTCGATGTTCTGGTAGCCCGCACGCGTGAAATAAGTACGCAATTCGTCGGGCGTCGAGGTCTTGCTGATCCGGGCCGGACGTTCCGAAGGCGTGATCTTGCGATGGTCCTCGAAAAATTTCCACCCTGCGTCGGAGGTGAGATCGACATTGTCGACCAGCATCCGGCCGCTGGGCCGCAGGATGCGGAGGCCTTCCTTGACGTAGCTGTAGCGATCCCACTCGTCCAGATGCATAAAGACGACCGTTGAGTAAACCACATCGACGGATTGATCCGGTATTTCCGAAAGATCGTAACCGTTCGATTCGATGGCGCGGACATTGCTGAAGCGGGCGAGCCTGTTCTTGATGTGCTTCACCATGTTCGCCGAAACGTCGACGCCGATCCATTCCTTGCACAGCGGCGCCAGCGCCGCGCCGACGCGGCCCACGCCCGCGCCGATCTCAAGCACGACGTCGTCGGCGCCGATCCCCACCGTTTGCAAGAGCATCTCGCGCGTCCCCATCGCGGTGCTCTCGTAGGTTTGCTCGTCTATATAGCCGCTAACCGCAAACTTCGCGTCGTCTTCCGATGCGGATACGCTGTTCCAGGCGCTCTTATACTGGTCGCGGGTGAATTTCTCGCCGCCGCCCACCGCTGTCGTCTTGTCGCTCTTAGCGCCGCGTTTGATACGAAAGATCATAGACAGCCCCAGCATGGGCGCTTCCGACATTCGGCAATCCGACTGACGTTGCGCATTCCCGCACGTCGCCCCTTAGCCGAGCGCGAAAGACCCATCAAGGCAAGCCGATGCGGCGGATCGGCGCCCCCCTCGTTGATTTCCCGTTTCGGACCCGCTAGCCCGCCCGCCATGCGCAGCGCTCCGACGGCGACCCGGCGATGGCCGCCGCACTCCTTTTCCCTCTCCGCCCGCGTCGCCGTCTTCCTCGCCGCGACGATGGCGCTGCGCCTGGCGGCCGTTTTCGCGACCGGCTTTTGCGACGACGAGGCCTATGTGGTCGCGATCTCGCGGGCGCCCGCCCTCTCCTATTTCGACCACCCGCCGCTGCATCAATGGATGCTCTGGGCCTGGACGCGCGAATTCGACGAGGGTCCCTCCGCCCGCCTGCCGTTCTTCGCCTGCACGCTGGTCACCGGTTTCGCGCTCTGGGGCCTGACGCGCCGCCTGTTCGGTGAGCCGGCGGCTTGGTGGGCGACGTTCGCCTATGGCGCAAACGCCTATTTCCTCGTCTATCCCGACGGCTAC
Source organism: Hyphomicrobiales bacterium (assembly GCA_043784465.1). Taxonomy (GTDB): domain Bacteria; phylum Pseudomonadota; class Alphaproteobacteria; order Rhizobiales; family Beijerinckiaceae; genus Roseiarcus. Next base: position 48,767 of record JAYVYJ010000003.1, on the reverse strand, counting down.
ATCCTGCCGGACGCGCCGCTGTTCGCCGCGCTGACGCTTGGCGTCTGGTCGGTCGCTGAAATCCTGTTTGGGCCGCCGGGGCGTGAGACGCCGCTGTGGCTCGCCGCCGGATTCGCGTTCGGCCTTGCGGGTCTGGCCAAATATTCGGCGGCTTTTGCGCCGCTCGGTCTGCTCGGCTTCTTTGCAACCTCAATGCCGGCGCGCGCGCGTCTCGCCGACGTCAGGCCCTGGCTGGCGGGGGGGCTCGCGCTGGCGCTGCTGGCGCCCGTCATCGTCTGGAACGCCCGCCACGGCTGGGTGTCGTTCGCCTTTCAATCGGGACGCGCCGCGCATGGCCTCGACGTCTCGCCCCGGGCGCTCGGCGAAATCCTCGCCGCGCTTGGCGCTCAGGTGGGCGCCATGACGCCATGGATCGCGTATCCCCTGGTCGCTGGCCTCGCGCGCGCGTTCAGCAGCGGCCGCGACAGCCCCGAGCGTTTCGCGCTCTGGCTCGCGCTGCCGCCGCTGGCGACGTTCACGCTGCTGCCGCTGGGCGGGGAGGCGCCGATCGCGCATTGGTTCAATTCCGGCTGGCTGTTTGCTTTTCCCCTCGCAGGCGCGTGGCTCGCCGTATGCGGCGCGACTTTCCAGCGGCGTTTCTTCGCCCTCTCCGCAGCGCTGGCGGGCGTCGTGTTCGCGGGTTATCTGGCGGCAGTCGCGTTCGGCTTGCCTTTCGCGCACGATCCCACACGCCGAATGTTCGATTGGCCCGCCGCGCCCCTGCGCGAGGCGCTGGCGAAATCAGGCGCGCAATTCGTGGCTGTGGAAAGTTGGCGTGTCGGGGCGCGCGTCGGGGTCGCGCTGGGCCCTGAGGTTCCCGTTTGCGCGCTGGGCGGCGACCCCCGGGGCTTCGCCTTCGCCTGCGACGCGCAGGGCCATCGCGGCGAAAACGCCCTTATCGTGCGAGAAAGCGGTAAACCTCGCGGGAACGAAGCCGCCGCCTTTTTCGCCAACGTCGAACCGCTCGACGAAATCGCCTTCGGGCGCCGCGGTTTTGTCGAGTGGCGGCTCAGTCTCGAACGGGGTCGCGATCTCACGCGCGCCCCGCCGCTGCCTTACGGCCCTTAGGCCGCGTCGCTCGACCGCAACGCGCGCCATTGCACGTCGAGCGCGGCCTCGCCCAGATCGACAAAATCACGTCCCACTTCCCGCAGCATGGAATAGGGCGTGGGGCGGCGCGGGATCAGCTCCCCGATCACGAAATCGTCCTCGAAGCGAAACGAGGCCGCAAATTTGGCCGCCAGCCGCCGCATCGCGACGTTTTCGGGCAGACACAACACTTCGATCTGCTCCACGCCGTGATTCTGCGCCGCCTGCTGGATGCGCGCGAACAGCTTTTCGCCGATGCCGCGCTTGCGCAATTCCTGCTCGACGCTGAAGGCGGCCTCCGCGCGGATGTGGCGGTCGAGCGGCGGCCCCTCCGCCCATATCGCCTTCTCCGAGCGAAGCTCCGCCGCGCCGCGCAATACGCCGTTCACGAAGGCGCCGAACATCAGATCGCCCTGCCCGAAGCAACGATCGACATATTGGCCAAGAAACGAATCCGACACCGCTCCGCCAAAACGCAGGCGCCGGGAATCGCCATCGAGCCGCGTGAGATGCGCCAGCAAGGCGCCCCGGTCCGTGCGCCACAAGCGCCGCACGTGTGCCCCCTTAGGCGGGGCCCCGGGGTCAGGAGAACGGACTTCTATCGGCATTCCAAAATCTCCGGTCATCCCAAAATCTCTGGTCATCCCGGCGTCGCCGCCTGCGCTGATATTGTGCACCGCAACATCGGCCGCAAGAAGGCTATGAATAGCCCTCGCCTATGCGCAATAGCACTTTGCCTTGCACCCGCCGCGCAGCGATGTCGGCGAAGGCGTTGGCAAAATCAGAGAGTTGATGGACGCCGTGAATGTGCGTTCCGAGCTTGCCCGCCGCGGCCCAGACTGCGATCCGCGACAGGTTGTCGCGATTGGCGTCAGGTTCGCGGCCTGCGAATTTTCCCCACTCGACGCCGAGCACGTCCGCCCCTTTGACCAGCGCGACATTTAGCGGCGGTCGCGACACCTCGCCCGACGCGAACCCCACCACCAGCAATCGCCCGCCGTCCTTCAGCGCCCGCAGGCCGATTTCCGTCTGCGCGCCGCCGACGGGATCGTAGACCACATCGACCCCCTTGGGGCTAAGCGCCCGCAGCGCTTCGCGCAGGTCTTGCGCCGAATAATCGACGCCCTCCGACGCGCCGTGAGCGAGCGCGAGCGCCACCTTCTCCGGCGTAGAGGCGCAGGCGATCACCAGTGCGCCGAGCAGCGCCCCGATCTCCACGGCCGCCAGCCCCACCCCGCCCGAAGCGCCCAGCACTACGACCGTCTCGCCCGGCATCAGCCGCGCGCGCTGGCGATAGGCATGCAGCGTCGTACCGTAAGCAATGGACAATCCGGCGGCGCGCTCCATCGAAAGGCCGTCGGGGACGGCGAAGAGCCGGGTCGAAGGCGCCGCGACGATCGCGCGCGCGGCGCCATAGGCCACGCTGCCGAACACGCGCTCGCCCAAGCGAAGGCCTTCGACGCCCGCGCCCAGCGCGACGATCCGCCCCGAAAATTCGCCGCCCGGAGAGAACGGCGGCTGGGGTTTCGTCTGATATTTGCCCTGAACGATCAGCGTGTCGAAAAAATTGAGCGCGACATAGGCGACCTGCACAAGCGCTTCGCCCGGCCCCGCACGCGGCGCCTCGACGGTCTCAAGCGCCAAAATGGGCGGTGGGCCGAAGCTGCGGCACACGAGCGCGAAAATCTCGTTCACTTATTTTACTCAATTTTCATTAACCACAGCCAAGGTAACCAGAGCGGGCGCAGGGCGAAAGCCCGGCGTCCATCTGATTTTCGCCAGCTTCGCGGATCATGGAGCGGACATGAACCTGATCCAACGCACATCCCTCCTGATTGTGGCCGCCCTCTCGCTGGGCGCCGGCGCCGCCGAGGCCGCCAAGAAAGAAAAGGACGCCGCCGCCAAGCCCGAGCTGATCGGGACCTACGGCGACTGGAAAGTGTTCCACAGCGGCGCCGGCAAGGCGAAGATCTGCTATCTGCTCGCCGAGCCCAAGGCCCGGCTGCCCGAAGGCGAAAAGCAGGAGAAGGCCTATGCTTTCATCTCCCAACGTCCCGCCGAGAAGGTGCGCAACGAACTCTCGTTCGTGATGGGCTTCGAGGTCGGCGGCGCGGCCGACGCCAAGCCCAAGGAAACGGACAAGGACAAAGACAAGAAGAAGCCCAGGAAGGCCAAGAAGGACGATGAACCGGCCCCCGTCGCCGCCTCGGGTCCCAGCGCCACCGTCGGCGACGAGGAGTTCGACCTCATCCCGCGCGGCAACGACCTCTGGGTGAAAAATCCGGCCGAGGAGACCAAGGTGATCGACGAGATGCGCAAGGGCGTCTCATTGGTCATCAAGGCCAATTCCCGGCGCGGCCGAAGGACGACAGACACCTATTCGCTAAGCGGGTTCGGACAGGCGGTCGACAAGGCGCTCAAGGATTGCGCGGGCTGAGGCTGCGCACGCGGATGTGAACGACGCGCGGCTTGCCAGCGCGCCGTTCCGCGTTGCACATTGCCTACGCGGCGTCCGACGCTCGTTGAGCGTCGCCGGGGCGCGTGGCCCCTCGTTCCCCTCCAACGAGGGGCCCCCTCGCACCCTTGGTTGGTGGAAGCCGCTGTTCAGACGTGCTGACCGCCGTCGATATAAATCTCCGAACCGTTGATATAGGACGAGGCGTCCGAGCATAGAAAGTGGATGGTCTCCGCCACCTCGCGCGGTTCTCCCAGCCTTGCGAGCGGCACGAGCCGGTCTACGAGTTCTTCGGTGCCTGGCGAGAGAATCGCTGTGTCGATCTCGCCCGGCGCGATGGCGTTGGTGCGGATGCCGCGCGGCCCCAATTCGTGCGCCAGTTCGCGCGTCAGCGTCGCGAGCGCCGCCTTGGACGCCGCGTAGGCCACGCCCGCGAACGGATGCACGCGCGAGCCTGCGATAGAGGCGACATTGACGATGGATGCCTTGCCCGCCTCCAGTTCTTTGACCAGGGCGCGCACGAGCAGCGCGGTGGAAATAAAATTGACGTTCAGCACGTGCATCCATGTCGCCGCGTCCGTACTCAGCACGCCGAGCCGCGACCCGCCCTCGCCCTTGGGCGAAACGCCCGCGTTATTGACGAGCGCATGCAAGCGTCCATTGGGCAGGCGCTCGCGCACCGTCGCCGCCAGCGCCTCGATGCTGTCGAGATCGGCGAGATCGGCCTGCACGTGCGACCAGCGCGCGGCGGGCCAGCGACACTCCTCGGAGAACGGCTGGCGCGAGACGGTGAGGATTTTCCAGCCGCGCTCCTGAAACAATTTGACGGTCGCGTGGCCGATGCCGCGACTCGCGCCGGTCAGCAGCATGATCCTGGGTTCGTCGGCCATCTCGCGCTCTCCACATCGACGCCCCTCTTAGCGCGAATCCGCGACGATGCGTTAGGCGGCTGCGTCCCGCACGCTCGCCTCCTCCAGATCGAAGGCGCGCTCCAGCCGGCGCCGGCTTTCGTCGGTGATGAGGTTCTTCTCATAGGCGTCGCCGATGGCGGCGCGCTCGACGCCAATGAGATCGAGCCGCATCGCCACGACGTCGAGCGGTTCGGGCGTGACGTCGGGATCGAGTTCGGCGAGGAACCGCGAACGGCGCTCGCCGTGAAACTTGCGCAGCGCCGCGATGGCCGACGCGCGCGAACCGGGGTCTGCATCCAGCGCGTCTAGCCGCGCCAGAACGGCGTCAAGCGCCTTCTTGCGCGCGACCGTCTCCGCGCGCGCGTTCTTCGCGCTCTCGCGATTGGCGATGCGCGCGAGGTCGAGCCATTTCACCAGCGGCCCGAGCAGCGCGCCCTGCCCGACCAGCGTCGCCAGTATCACCGAGATCGTCGCGAACAGAATGAGATCGCGATGCGGGAACGGCCCGGCGCCCAGGTTGAGCGGAATCGAGAGCGCGGCGGCGAGGCTCACGGCGCCGCGCAGCCCTGTGAAGCCGACGAGGAACGGCGGGCGCCAGTTCGGCGCGGGCTCGCGCTTGCGCAGCGGCGGCCAGAGCCAGCGCGGCAGATAGGTGACGGGAAACACCCAGAAGAACCTGACGACGATGACCGTGAAGCTGACGACGAGCCCCGCCTTCACGAGCGCAGGCCAGCCCTCGGCCGTCAGATGCGCGACGATCACGCGGGTTTGCAGGCCGCAGATCAGGAACGTCAAAGCCTCGACGCACCAGTTGACGAGGTCCCAGATGAAAAAGCCCTGCAAGCGCGTCGCGGGCCGAATGTAGTCGCGCCCGTTCCACGAAACATAGAGGCCAACCGTGACACAGGCGACCACGCCGGAGCCGCCGAGTTCATGGGGCGGCCAGAAGGCGAGATAGGGCGTCGCCAGCGCGACGAGAATCTCCGCACGCGGATCGTTGACCGCATTGCGCAGCCGCAGCACGACCCATCCGAGCGCGACCCCGAAGGCGATTTCGCCGATGACGATCGTCACGAATCGCAGGACCGCCTCGGGCGCGGAGAACTGCCCGGTCTGGACCGCGCGCAGCGCCAGCGCGAAGGCGACGAGCGCCGTGGCGTCATTGGCGAGGCTCTCCCCTTCCAGCACCGTAAGCAAACGGCGCGGCAGCTGGAAGCGGCGCCGCAGCGAGGCGGGCGCGACCGAATCGGGTGGCGACACGATCGCCCCCAGCAGAAAGCCCAGGGCCCAGGGCAGCCCCAGCAGATAATGCGTGACCGCCGCCACCGCGCTGGCGGTGAACAGCACGCAGCCGACCGCGAGCGAGAGAATCGGGCGCAGGTTCGAGCGAAAGCCGCGCCAGCTCATGCCGACGCCGGACGAGTAGAGCAGCGGCGGCAGCAGGGCCAACAGGATCAAGTCGGGATCGAGCGTGATCGCGGGCACGCCGGGCAACAGCGCCAGCACGACGCCCGCGATCAGCATGACGACGGGCGTGCTGGCGTGCAAGCGCGTGGCGAGCGTCGAGAGCAGCGCGACCGCGACGAACATCGCCAGCAGCAGCGACAAGACGAAGGTTTCGGGCATGGATCCCCTGCGTTTGGGCGCTTCCGCGCTTCATCGACGGCGTGTCCCCGAGGGGGTTCAGCGCTCCCCACACGTTAGCCATCGACGCCGTCCCTCGCCAGAACTCTTGCGAGGCGGCGTCATCGGCCATACCCTCCTCTCATGTCTCCCGAATCCTCCGCCGGCTCCCAGGAATACGTCGGCGACTCCCGCAACGACGACGTCTTCATTTCCGTCAACGGCGAGCTTCACCGCCGCCCCGACGCCAAAATCTCCGTGTTCGATTCGGGCTTTGTGCTCGGCGACGGCGTCTGGGAAGGCCTCAGGCTGAACGACGACCGCGTCAGCTTCCTCGACCGTCATCTCGACCGCCTGTGGGCGGGCGCGAAAATGCTGATGATCGACATCGGCCTCACCCGCGCCGAACTGACCGCGCGCCTGTTCGACGTGATCGACGCCAACCGCATGCGCGACGGCGTTCACATGCGCTTGATGGTGACGCGCGGCGTCAAGCGCTCGCCCTATCAGGATCCGCGCCTGACCATCGGCAAGGCAACGATAGTCATCATTCCCGAGTGGAAGCAGCCGCGCCCCGAAATGCGGGCCAAAGGCATGGACCTTTTCACCGTCCACGTGCGCCGCACCGGCCCTGCCGAGCAGGACCAGAAGCTCAACTCCCATTCCAAGCTCAACTGCATCCTCGCCTGCATTCAGGCGATGGAGGCCGGGTCGGACGAAGCGCTCATGCTCGACGACCGCGGCTTTGTCGCCACCTGCAACTCGACGCATTTCTTTATCGTGCGCGGCGGCGAGCTTTGGACCTCGGGCGGCGGATATTGCCTGGGCGGCATCACGCGCGACGCGGTGTTGCGCGCCGCGCGCCGGGCCGGCGTGCCGGCTTACGAAAAGGACTTCTCGCTGTTTGACGTCTACGGCGCGGACGAAGCGTTCTGCACCGGCACCTTCGCGGGGCTGACGCCGGTGCGTAAAGTGGACGGCCGGACAATAGGCGAACGCTGCGACGATCCCGCCGACGCCTCGGGGCCGATGACGCGGCAACTGCGCGGGCTGTTCAGAGAGCTTGAGGGCGAGGAAGCGAGGTCGCGCGCATGAAGCCGGTTCGCATCGCGATGTGGTCGGGTCCGCGCAACATCTCGACCGCGATGATGCGCGCCTTCGGCAATCGATCCGACTGCGCCGTCTCCGACGAGCCGTTCTATGCCGCCTATCTCGCCGCGACGGGCCTGATCCACCCGATGCGCAACGAGGTCATCCGTTCGCAGCCCACCGACTGGCGGACGGTGGCGCAGGCGATGGCCGGCCCCGTCCCCGGCGACAAGGCGATCTGGTATCAAAAGCATATGACCCATCACATGCTCGACGGCTTCGGGCGCGAATGGGCGGACGCTTGCGCCAACGCGTTTCTGATTCGCGCGCCGGAGGCGGTGCTGGCCTCCTATCATCGCGTGCGCGAGGATTTCACCCTCGACGAGATCGGCTTGCCGACACAGGTGGAATTATTCTTCCGCGCCGGCGACGCATTGGGCCGCCTGCCCCCGGTGATCGACGGTCGAGACGTGCTGGAAAATCCTGAGGGCCTGCTTCGCGCCTTGTGCCTGACGCTAGGGATCGTCTTCCACCCGGCAATGCTGTCCTGGCCTGCGGGGCCGCGCCCCAGCGACGGCGTGTGGGCGCCCGCCTGGTATGGCGCGGTCGAGCGCTCCACCGCCTTCGCCCCGCCTTCGCCGGAACCTGATTTCAACGATCTGCCCGATCCCCTGAAGCGGCTCGCCGAGAAGGCCCGCCCGCTGTACGAGACGCTCGCTGCGCATCGGCTGCGCGCTTAGGCCCCGCCCGCGGTGACGGTTTCGGTCCCCGGCTCCCTGAAGTAGCGGATCGGCCATAGCGTCTGGCCGACGAAATCCTCCGGCGGTCCGTCGTCGAGGCCAAGCCGCTGCGGCAAATCGTCCGGGAGATAGAATGTCCCAAACAGCACGTCCCAGATCGCCAGCGCCTCGCCAAAATTGCTGTTGCTGCCTTTGGCGTCGGCCGCATGATGCCAGCGATGCATCGCGGGGCTCACCAGCACCCGCCCCAGCGGCCCGAAGCGCCAGTCCACATTGGCGTGGGTGAAGACATTGTACATCGCCGAAAACGGGGCGAAAGCCAGGATCGCGGCGACGGGAAATCCCAGCGCCACGAGGGGAAGCGTCAGCAGCAAACGCTGAACTACGACATTGACGGGATGGTTTCGGATCGTCGACAGCCAATCCATCTCGACGACGCCGTGATGAACCGCGTGAAACGCCCAGAGGGTGTGCCCATGGAGCCAGCGATGCGCCCCATAGGACAGGAAATCCGCGATCAGGAAAACTTCCAGCGCCTGCGCCCAGAACGGCTGGCTCGCGACCAGCGCAAAGCCGACGACGCTCGACCCCGTCAGCGCGAGCCAGAGAGACTGCGTGAGGCTCGTGAGGGACCGGGGCGCGAGCGGGCCATAGAGAAAATAGGGCGTCAGCCAGTAGATGAGATCGGTGACGAATCCTGAGCGCAAAAACTTCTGCGCCGGACTTGCCGGGGCGATTCGCTCGAAAGCGCCCATCGCCGCGCCTACGAGCACGAGCCACGCGATGGAGTTGCAAAAGCCGCCGAACATGCCCGATCCATCGTCAACGCCGCCGATTTTCGCAACGGAAAGTCGGAGAAAGCCTTAATGATGGGGCGGTTTGCCGCGCCTGTGCGCATTTTTTGCAAGATTCCGCTGGTCAATTCACCGGAATTTCAGATTGCGCGGGCCCTTTGAGTGCAAGCGCTTCCCTTGGCAATCGCTGCAGGTGCGCTTAAATGGAAAATCAGGCCAGCGGGCTCCCAACGACCGGGGGACTTGAGGCCGATAGGATCGCGATGAACGCCAACTTACGCAATTTCGCCCTCTGGGTCATCATCTTCCTGCTGGTGCTTGCGCTGGTCATGCTCTTCCAGAGCCCCGCGCAAAAAACGGCGACCAACGACATCACGTTCAGCAAATTGCTGACCGAGGTCGACGGCGGTCGCGTCGGCGACGTGACCATCGCGGGAGCCGAGATTTCGGGTCACACCAAGGACGGCCACGCTTTCCAGACCTACGCCCCCAACGACCCGATGCTGGTGGACAAGCTCTATAACAAGGGCGTCGCCATCGCGGCCCGTCCGCCCTCCGACGGCAATTCCTGGTTGCTGACCCTGCTTATCAACGGTCTGCCGCTCGTGCTCTTTCTCGGCGTGTGGATTTACATGTCCCGCCAGATGCAGGGCGGCGCAGGCAAGGCGATGGGCTTTGGCAAATCCAAGGCGAAATTGCTCAACGAGGCGCAGGGCCGCGTCACCTTCGAGGACGTCGCTGGCGTTGACGAGGCGAAGGAGGATCTTCAGGAAATCGTCGAATTCCTGCGCGATCCCCAGAAGTTCCAAAAGCTGGGTGGCAAGATCCCGCGCGGCGTTCTTCTCGTTGGCCCCCCCGGCACGGGCAAGACGCTGACGGCGCGCGCCGTGGCGGGCGAGGCCAACGTGCCGTTCTTCACGATTTCGGGCTCCGACTTCGTCGAGATGTTCGTGGGCGTGGGCGCCAGCCGCGTGCGCGACATGTTCGAGCAGGCCAAGAAGAACGCGCCCTGCATCATTTTCATCGACGAAATCGACGCGGTCGGGCGCCATCGCGGCGCCGGGCTTGGCGGCGGCAACGACGAACGCGAGCAGACGCTCAACCAGTTGCTCGTGGAGATGGACGGTTTCGAGCAGAACGAGGGCATCATCATCATCGCGGCCACCAACCGGCCCGACGTGCTGGACCCTGCCCTGCTGCGACCCGGCCGCTTCGACCGGCAGATCACGATCTCCAATCCCGACTTCATCGGCCGCGAGAAGATCCTGCGCGTTCACGTTCGCAAGGTGCCGCTGGCGCCCGATGTCGACCTCAAGGTCGTCGCACGCGGCACCCCGGGCTTCTCGGGTGCGGACTTGATGAACCTCGTCAACGAGTCGGCGCTGCTGGCCGCGCGTCGCGGCAAGCGCGTCGTGACCCGCTCGGAGTTCGAGGACGCGCGCGACAAGATCATGATGGGCGCCGAGCGCCGCACACTGATGATGACGGAGGACGAGAAGCGCCTCACCGCCTATCACGAAGCGGGCCACGCGCTGGTGTCGCTCTCGATGCCCGCCTCCACGCCGATCCATAAGGCGACCATCATCCCGCGCGGCCGCGCGCTGGGCATGGTGCAGTCGCTGCCCGAGCGTGACCAGATCAGCCAGAGTTACGAGCAATTGATCTCATTGCTCGCGATGGCGATGGGCGGGCGCGTCGCGGAAGAGACGGTGTTTGGCAAGGACAAGGTGACGTCCGGCGCGGCGGGGGACATTCAGCAGGTGACGAAGATCGCCCGCGCGATGGTGACGCGGCTCGGCTTCTCCGAAAAACTTGGTTACGTCATGTACGGCGAAAACCAGGACGAAGTGTTTCTGGGCTACACGATGGGCCGGCAGCAGAACATTTCGGAGGAGACCGCCAAAACCATCGACGAGGAGGTCCGACGCCTCATTCACGAAGCGCACGTGACGGCGACGCGCATCCTCACCGATCGTCGGGAAGATCTGGAGACGCTGGCCTCGGGACTGATGGAGTTCGAGACGCTTTCGGGCGAGGAGATCATAAACCTGTTGCAGGGCGTACGTCCCGTGCGCGAAAGCGCCGAGAAGGAAGCGCCGCCGGCGCCGCCCCGCACCGCGGTACCGGCAACCGGCAAGCCGCGCAATTATGGACCCGACCCGGGGTTGGCCCCGCAGCCGCAGACGTGAGTTTGCAACCCCCGCTTCCTGAAAGCGGGGTTTTTTTTATCGTGCCACCCACTCGTGCTACGGTCCGGCGGAACCCAAAATCGACAACAACCCGGAAGAAGCCGCAGAAGCGTGTTTGGAACGCGATTCGTGTGCGGCGTCGGCGAGTTTCCGGCTCGGGATGGCAAGTGTTTTCAATCCCGTCGGCAGGTTCACAGGGTTTGCCGCAGAGTCGACTTCCACGACGGAAACCTCCCATGCTGCGCAAGGATGGGTTTGCGCCGAGCGGTCGCGGTATTAAGTGGCAATGAGGCGGGCGACGCCCGAAAGCGTCGTGAAAAGCAAGCTAAGTTCTTTCAGCTTAAACCTCCATGGTTCGGCTCCCCGCCGACGGCGTTCCCGGGCGAGCTTGATTGTGCGCCTCTTGGGGGTTTTCGCGGGCGACCGCTCGGTCTAGAAACCCTCCTGAACGTTTGGAGCCCGCAATGTCCGTCCCCGAAGCCTTCGGTCCGCGCCCCCGCCATAAAACCACGCCCGTGCGCGTTGGCTCTGGCGCAGGCGCGGTGACGGTAGGAGGCGGGGCGCCCATTGTTGTGCAGTCGATGACCAACACCGACACCGCCGACATCGAGGGCACAGCCCGCCAGGTCGCCGCGCTCGCCCGCGCAGGCTCCGAAATGGTGCGCATCACGGTGGACCGCGACGAGGCCGCCGCCGCCGTGCCCCATATCCGCGACCGCCTCGCGCAGCGCGGCATAACGGTCCCCCTCGTCGGGGATTTCCACTACATCGGCCACAAGCTGCTGACCGAACATCCCGCCTGCGCCGAGGCGCTCGACAAATACCGCATCAATCCCGGCAACGTGGGCTTCAAGAACAAGCGCGACGTGCAGTTTTCCACCATCGTCGAGAAAGCGATTCAGTACGGCAAGACCGTGCGAATCGGCGCCAACTGGGGTTCGCTCGATCAGGAATTGCTGACCGCGATGATGGACGAGAACGCCAAATCCGCAGCCCCCATCGACGCCCGCGCGGTGATGCGCGAGGCGATGACGGTCTCGGCGCTCTCGTCCGCCGAGCGCGCCGAAGACCTCGGCCTGGGTCGCGACCGCATCATCCTGTCGGCCAAGGTATCGGGCGTGCAGGACCTCATCACCGTCTACCGGATGCTCAGCAGCCGCTCGAATTACGCGATTCATCTCGGCCTCACCGAAGCCGGCATGGGCTCGAAGGGCATCGTCGCCTCCTCCGCTGCGCTCGGGGTTTTGTTGCAGGAGGGCATAGGCGATACGATTCGCGTTTCGCTGACGCCTGAGCCCGGCGGCGACCGCAGCAAAGAAGTGAAGGTCGCGCGCGAAATCCTGCAAACCATGGGCTTCCGCATTTTCAGCCCCCAGGTCGCCGCCTGCCCGGGCTGCGGGCGCACGACTTCGACCGTCTTTCAGGAACTGGCGCGCGATATTCAGACCTGGCTGGACACGTCGATGCCGGAATGGAAGGCGCGCTATCCCGGCGTCGAGGGCCTCAACGTCGCGGTGATGGGTTGCATCGTCAACGGCCCCGGCGAAAGCAAGCACGCCGACCTTGGCATCTCGTTGCCCGGAACCGGCGAGACCCCGGCGGCTCCGGTGTTCATCGACGGCGCCAAAGCGATGACGCTGCGCGGCGAAGGCATCGCGCGCGAGTTCAAATCCATTGTCGAGACTTACATCGAGAAGCGTTTCGGCGTGACGGGCCGGGCGGCGGAGTAAATGTACGAGCCGCCGCTGCACCGGCAGGACGACCTCGGCCCGGTTTTCGCTCTCATGGCCGCACATCCGCTGGGCCTGCTTATCAGCCACGGGCCGGGCGGGCTGCTCGCCAACGCGATCCCCTTTACCCGCGTTGACGACGGATCGCGGTTGGGGCGGCTTCGCGCGCATCTGGCGCGGGCCAATCCGCAATGGCGGGATTTGGCGGAGAGCGCAGAAACGCTCGTCGTGTTCCAGGGGCCGGACGCCTATGTGACGCCTTCGTGGTACGCCACCAAGCGCGAGACGGGCAAGGTCGTGCCGACGTGGAACTACCTGATGGTGCAGGCGCGCGGGACGCCTCGCGTGTTCGAGCAGGCCGACTGGTTGCGCGCGCAGATCGAGCAACTCACCCGCGAGCGCGAGGCTGCTCGCGCGCAGCCTTGGGAGGTGGCTGACGCGCCGGAGGATTACATCGGCCAGCAGATGCGGGCCATCGTCGGCGTGGAGATCGCGTTGAGCGATCTCAGGGCCAAGTGGAAGGCGAGCCAGAACCGCAACGCCGCGGATCGGGCGGGCGTGATCGAGGGGCTGGGGAACCACCCGATGGCGGCGATCGTGCGGGATGCGGCGTCCTAACGCTTTGGCTCCCGATCCAGTCCCAACACGAAATCCAGCGCGATTCTGCCGCCGCCGAAGGTGAGGATCGCCAGGCCCATCGCCGCCCAGGGCAGATGAAAATTCTGCCAGCCTTCGGGATAGGTCAACTGGATGACCGCCGTCATGACGACGACTCCCGCCGCCGCATAGCGCGTGAGCAGCCCCACAGCGAGCAGCAAAGGCAGCACGATCTCGCTGAACGCAGAGGCCCAGGCCATCCACACGGGATAAGGAAACGAATATTCAGCGCCCAACCAATGAAGCTTGTACTCGTCGGTAAACAGCGCCGTTGCGCCAAACGACAGGTTGAACCAGCCGTCCCATTTGGTCAGCCCCGATTTCCAGAACGGCAGCGCCAGCGCCAGCCGCAGCGCCAGCATCGTCAGGGATAGAGGCCAGAGGCCGAACAGGCCTCCCGTCAGGCGGGCGAATGAATGCGAAAGCGGGACGGACACCAAAGCCATGACATTTTCCCTCATCGGCAAAATCAGACCAGCGCGCCCGCCGAAATGAACCCGACCAGATGCGCGCCGGGATCCTCGCCGCGCGCCAGCATCGGCTCGGCGGCTTCGCCCAGCGTCGCGCCCTCGCGCAGCGCCGCGAACAGGTCGTAGCCGCCCGGCGGCAGGATTCGGATGAGAACGTCCGCCTCCGGCCGCGTGACCAACACGTCCTCGGCGGTCCAGACCTCGGGCGCCGCCGGCTCGCCCTCTCCCTGATGCGCGGCCCACAGGCTCGCTGCGGGAGTGGCGAAACGCAGCAACCGCGCGGCGGGATGCGCCGTGAAGCGCAGGGTCTCCCAACGCTCGGGCGCGATTTGCGCGAGTACGGCCAGCGCCAGCGGCGCGGCCTCCCCAGAGTGGTAGGCCTCCACCCAGGCGTTTTCGAGCGCGGCGACGTCGGGCAGATAAGGCATTTTCTGCGCCGGCGGAAACGCGGCCACAAAGGCCGGAAAATCCGCGCCGTAAGCGATCATCACGGCCGACTGCGGCTTGTGCGCGGCGACAAAGGCCCCCGCCATGGCGCGGAAGAACCCGTCGCCGACGAGCCGACGCGACACCGGAAACCGCGCCTCCAGCGATCCGATCAGCCCGACCGCGATATTGTTGCGATAGACCGCGAAGCGGCGCGCGTCAGGCCGGTCCAGCACGCCGGGGGGCGGCGCGGCGGGATCGGCCAGCGCGGCGGCGAAGGCCGAGATCGTAGCGTCAAACGACATGGGCGGAGGTCCGCATGGCGATTCGGGCGTCGGCGCGGCGCGCCTCTGCGTGCAGCGTCGCCCAGTCAGGCACGTCGTTATCCCATTCGATCAGCGTCGGCCTCGCGCCGATCTGCGCGATCACCCGCTCGTAGAGCGCCCAGACGCTGGCGCGCACGGGGCTGTCATGCGCGTCGATGCGGAACGTCGCGCCGGTCGCGTCGAACGCGTCCGCGTAACCGGCGAGGTGGATTTCCTCGACCGCCTCCAGCGGAAAGGCGTCGAGATAGGCGTGCGGGTCGATCCCATGATTGCCCGCCTGCACCTCGACATTGTTGACGTCGAGCAGCAACCCGCAGCCGGTGCGCCTGACGATCTCTCCCAGAAACTCGGTCTCGGCCATTTCGCTCGCCGCAAAGCGCACATAGGTCGAGGGGTTCTCCAGCAGCATGCGCCCCACGGCCTCCTGCGTCTCGTCGATGTGGTCGCAGACGGCCCCCAAACTTTCGCGCGTGTAGGGCAGCGGCAGCAGGTCGTCGAGAAAGCCGGCGTCGTGGCTCGACCATGCCAGATGTTCGGAGAACAGCCCCGGCTGGTAGCGCCTTCGCAACGCGGCGAGCCGCGCCAGATGCGCGCGGTCAAGCGCGCGCGGGCCGCCCAGCGACAGGCCCACGCCATGCAGCGACAGCGGATAAAGCGCGCGCAGCGCCTCCAGCCGGCGATGCGGCGGGCCCCCATCGCCCATGTAATTCTCGGCATGTATCTCGAAGAAACCCACGTCGGGGCGCTGCGCGCAGATCGCCTCGAAATGCTCGGGCTTGAAGCTGACGCCGGCACGGGACGGCAGGGGCGCGGCGGACATAGCGGTCTCCCTGAGGGGCATGTGATCTATTCGACAATAGGGGCCCTCGTGTTACACGCCCACCACGCGCGTCAGACCGAAGAAAAAAATCCTGCGCGTAACAACAGGGCTTTGGCGGCGAAGACCTATGGTTCGACCCCTGATCGATCAGCGCGAGGCGACGTGGGCGGCGCAGATGCGCGCCGTCCTGTCGGGTGACGAGGTGGGCTACCGGCGCCTGCTCGGCGAGTTCGCCCGCGCGATTCGTCCCCTCATTCGCGGCGCGTTCGCACGCGCCCGCGTCGGCGACGCGGACGTGGAGGATGTGGTGCAGGAGACGTTGTTGGCGATCCACCTCAAGCGCGCCACGTGGGATCCGTCCCAGAAGGTGACGCCGTGGGTGATGGCCATCGCGCGCCACAAGTCCATCGACGCCATGCGCCGTCGTGGGGTCCGCCGCGCCGAAAACATCGAGGATTTCGAGGCGGTGCTGGCCGCGCCCGAGCCGCCGGACCCGCATCAGCGTTCCGACGTCGAGAAACTGATGGAGACACTGAGCCCCCGCGCGCGCGACATCGTGCGCGCCATCTCGCTGGAGGAGCAGACGATTACGACCACCGCCGCCCGGCTCGGCATGAGCGAGGTGGCCGTGCGTGTGGCGCTGCATCGCGCGCTCAAATCGCTCGCCGCCGCCTGGAGGGCGTCGCAGACATGAACACCGACCGTTTCATCGCCGCGCTGACCGCCGACGGCGCCGGCAAAAGGCCGAACCTGACGCTGCGGCTGGGATGGGCGCTGGCGCTAGGCGCCTGCGCGAGCTTCGCGCTTTTCATGGGCATGGTCGGGCCGCGCCCGGACGCGGCGCAGGCGATGCGCACGATGCGGTTCGACCTCAAATTTCTGGACACGCTGGCCCTGCTCGCGCCCGCGTTCTTCCTCTGCCTGCGCCTGTCTCGCCCGCAGGCTTCGCCCGCCGCGCTGCTAGGATGGTTGTTCGCGCCCGTCGCGATACTGGCCGCGGCGGTAGGCGTGGAGCTGGCGAGCGTGCCGCAGGCGCAATGGATGGCGAAACTCGTCGGCGCGAACGCCGTGCATTGCCTGACGCTGGTGCCGCTGTTCTCCCTGCCCCCGCTTGCAGCGCTGCTGATCGCCCTGCGCGACGGGGCGCCGCGCCATCCGGCCTTGACGGGCGCGCTTGCTGGCGCGGCGGCGGCGGGGGTCGCGGCGACGCTCTACGCCTCCAACTGCCCCGACGATTCGCCCTTGTTCGTCGCGACCTGGTATCCGCTGGCGACCAGCGCCGTGATGGCGCTCGGCGCTCTCATCGGGCGGCGCATGCTGCGCTGGTGAGGTCTCACCCCTTCCAGAACAGCCCGGCTGTCAACAAGGCGCCGATCACGACCACGAAAATTCGCAGCGCCTTCTCGTCGACGCTGCCGAGCATCCGCGCGCCGGCATAGCCGCCCAGCGAGGCCGCGACGGCGGTGACGAGCGCCTGGGGCCAGTGGATTTCGTTGGAGAACAGAAAGATCAGCACGGCGGAGGCGTTCATCACGCCCGCCAGCACGTTCTTGGTCGCCCCGGCGTTGCGCACCGCTAAGCCCGCCAGCGCCAGCGAAGCCATCATCAGAAAGCCGATGCCGCCACCGAAATAGCCGCCATAAATCGCGATGGCGAACTGGAGGAGCATTTCGACGCGCGGCGGGATCGCCACCGTCCCCGGCACCACGGGTTTGCGAAAGAAGCTGCCCCAGGCGAACATCGCGGTGGCGAACAGCACCAGCCAAGGCACCAGCCTGGCGAAAAAATCCGACGGCGTCGCCAGCAGGATGAGGCCGCCGAGCGCCCCGCCGACCAGCGAGATGACAAACAAGGCGCGAAAGCTGACGCCGGGCGGCGCCGCGGCGTCCTGACGCCCTGTCACGCCCATCACGATCTGCGCGGGAAACAGCGCCAGCGTCGAGGTGATGTTGGCCGCCCGCGCGTCCATGCCGGTCAGCATCAGGACGGGCAGCGTGATGAACGATCCCCCGCCCGCAAGCGCGTTCTGCGCGCCCGCCCAGAGGGAAGCCAAGACGAGGACAATCCAGGTGGTCATGCCCGCCCTTCGCCCGATAAGCCGGGCGCGATCAAGCGAATTGTAGCGCCGCCTGCTTATGATCGGCGACCACCTTGGCCAGATCGACGCCGACCGGCTGGCCCTCTATTACGCGCCAGCGGCCTGCGATCATCACGCGGTCGGCGCGATGCGCTCCGCACAGCACCAGCGTCGCCAGCGGATCATGTCCGCCTGAGAAACGCAGTTCGTCGAGCGTGAACAGCGCGAGGTCCGCCTGCCGGCCGACTTCGATGCGGCCGATGTCGTCGCGCCCCAGGCAGCGCGCCGAACCTTCCGTGCCCCAGCGCAACACGTCGAGATGGGTGATCGCACTGGCCCCGTAGCGCAGCCGCCCGATCATCAGCGCGTGGCGCACCGCCTCCATCATGTTGGAACTGTCGTTGGAGGCGGACCCGTCGACGCCAAGCCCTATCGTCGCGCCCGCTTTCTCTAGCTCGCAGGTGCGGCAGATGCCCGAAGCCAGCACCATGTTGGAGGCCGCGCAATGGCCGATGCCGACGCCCGCAGCTCCGAGCCGCACGATCTCGGAATCGTTGAAGTGGACGCCATGCGCGAGCCACGTGCGCCGCGAAAGCCAGCCGGTCTCTTCAAGGAGATCCACCGGACGCTGGCCGTAGAGGTCGAGGCAAAAACGCTCCTCGTCCTGCGTCTCGCATAGGTGCGTGTGCAACTGGCAATCGTACTTTTCCGCCAGCGTCGCCGTCTCGATCATCAGCCTTTTGTCGATGGAGAACGGCGAACAGGGCGCGAGCGCGACGCGGATATGCGCGCCGGGCTTGGGGTCATGAAACAGCTTCAGCACACGCTCGCTGTCGGCCAGAATCGCGTCCGAATCCTGAACCACGGAGTCGGGCGGCAGGCCCCCGTCCTTCTGCGACAGGTTCATCGAGCCGCGCGTGATCGTCATGCGCACGCCGGTCTCGCGCGCGGCGTCGGCCTCGATGTCGACGGCGTTCTCAAGCCCTACGGGGTAGAGATAATGATGATCCGCCGCCGTCGTGCAGCCCGAGAGCAGGAGTTCGGTCAGCGCGAGCGTGGCGGCGGCGTGAAGATGATCGGGCTTCAGCCGCGCCCAGTAGGGATACAGCGACGTCAACCATGGGAACAGCTCCTTGTTGATCGCCGCAGGATGGGCGCGCGTCAACGTCTGGTAGAAATGATGATGCGCGTTGACGAGCCCCGGCAGCACCACATGATTGCTGGCGTCAAACGTCTCGCCGACCGGCGCCGAGGGCGCACCTCCCGCGGCCACAAGCTCGACGATTACGCCATCCTCGACGACTAGCCCGCCCTCCGCGCCTGTCGCGAAGATCGCCAGGGGAGATTTGACGAACAGCCGCATGGGCGTTCAGCCGACCCCGAGTTTCTTCTGGAGGTTGGTTGAAGAGGTCGTGTACTGGAACACCAGCCGCTTGTCGGGAAACACATAGCGGTGGATCTTCTGCGCCGCCAGCGCGCCCTCGTGGAAGCCCGACAGGATAAGCTTCAGCTTGCCGGGATAGGTGATGATGTCGCCGATGGCGAACACGCCCGGAGTGGACGTCTCGAACTTCTCGGTGTCGGTCGGCACCAGATTTTCGTGCAGATTGAGGCCCCAGCCGGCGATGGGGCCGAGCTTCATCGTCAGACCGAAGAACGGCAGCATGTCGTCGCACGGCAGTTCGACGCTCTCGCCGTCCTCCTTGCGCACCACCGCGCCAGTGAGCTGGCCGTCTGCGCCCTTGAGGCCCGACACCTGCCCCATCACGAAATCCATCTGGCCCGCAGCCACCAGTTCGCGCATGGCGTTGACCGAATGAGGCGCGGCGCGGAAAGCGTCGCGCCGGTGGATCAGCGTAATCCGCTCAGCCACGGGATGCAGGTTCAAAACCCAATCCAGCGCCGAGTCGCCCCCGCCGACGATCACCACGCGCCGACCGCGAAACTGTTCGACCTTGCGCACGGCGTAGAAAACGCTTTTGCCCTCATAGCGGTCAATCTCAGGAATCGGGGGTTTCTTGGGCTGGAACGAGCCGCCGCCCGCCGCGATCACGACGCACTTGGCCTCGACCTCAGTCCCGGCATCGGTGGCGATGCGAAACTTCGGCGCCTCCGCCGTGCCCAGCACCTCGACCCGCTCCACCTGCTCGCCCATATGAAAGACGGGATGGAACGGCTGGATCTGCTTGATGAGGTTATCGACGAGGCCCTGCGCCGAGACCTCGGGAAAGCCCGGAATGTCGTAGATCGGCTTCTCGGGATAAAGCTCGGCGCACTGGCCGCCGGGCTTCGAAAGGATGTCGATGAGATGACATTTGATGTCGAGCAGCCCGAGTTCGAACACCGCAAACAGGCCCGCAGGCCCCGCGCCGACGATGGCGACGTCCGTTTCGATCCGCTCGCTCATCGACCTCAACCCTGCTTTGCGGGCGTCGTGACCACGAGGCCATCGAGGCCCGGTGCGACCTTGATCTGGCAAGAGAGGCGCGAAGTCGGCTTCACCTCGAAGGCGAAGTCGAGCATGTCCTCCTCCATCTGAGAAGGCTTTCCGACGATTCCCGTCCACGCGTCGTCCACATATACATGGCAGGTCGCGCAGGCGCAGGCGCCGCCGCACTCCGCCTCGATGCCGGGAATAGCGTTTCGGATCGCGCTCTCCATTACGGTCGAACCGTCGTTCGCCTCCACCGTGCGCGAAGCCCCGGCGGCGTCCTTGAAGGTGATCTTGGTCATAAGTCTTGCTCAGTCCCCGCGCGTCAACGCCCTCTCATAGAGGGGGCCGTGGGCGGGCGGCAAGAGCCATAAGGACGCTTCAGCCGGTCAGTTGGGCGATGGCCGCCCGCGCGGCGTCGAGCGTCGCTTCGAGTGCGGCGAGTTCGACCTTCGGCTCGTCGCCCTCCCCCTCCAGGGCGCATTCCAGCCGGCCGGCGGCTTCCGCCACCGCGAAGGCGCCGATGGCTAGGGCCGAGCCGCGCAGACGATGCGCTACATCCGCGCGGGCCTGACGCGCAAGTTCGGGGCGCCGCAGCGGCGCCCCCAGCTTTTCCGACTGGCGTGCGAACATCGCGATCAGTTCCGCCTCCAGCGCTTCGTCGCCGTCGGTCGCGCGCGCCAGATGCACGAGGTCGAGGGGGGGAACGTCGCGGGAATCGGCGGAGAGGCGCGCTGGCGCCCGCTCGGTCAGAGGATCGCTGGGACGGACGGCCAGACGCATGGGAAGGGGGTCTCCAGGCCGCAACTGGCGGTTTTGCCGTTGAAATGCTGAAGGAACGGGTCCAGTCGCGCCTAGACTCAGCGCCCTCCCCTGGACTATGCCGACGCGAACGTTAACGACGTTTTAATATCGGACCGGGGGTCAGGTTTCCACACGGACGCCCGGCAGGTAGAGTCGGTTTGGTTAATGCGCCCGATGCGCGTCGCGAGGCCGCCGGACTCCGAGCGAGCGTCTGGCGGCGCGCGGATCGGGCGGACGCTGGCCCGCAGGCGTGGGAACGGCCACAGCGGGGGGCCCCGGTCGGCGTCAGGCGCCGGCGGGGTTCGTGAACAACGAAGGCGGATGCAATGGCGCAACACAACAAGGCTTCGGATCCCGTATCCCAAGCCATGCTTGCAATCGAAGACGCGCTCAATCTCGGCCTCGAAGATTCCGCCGCCCAGGAAGCCCCCGTCCAGGAAGCTCGGGTCCAAGAAGCTCGGGCCCAAGAAGCTCGCGCCCAAGAAGCTCGCGCCCAAGAAGCCCGCGCCCAAGAAGCCCGCGCGCAAGAAGCCCGCGCCAAGGACATTGACGCCAAGGGCGCCCCCGTCCGGGAGGCGCGCGCTCCGGAGGCGTCCGCATCTCCCGCCTCGCCCGCTCCCGAGGCGCCTCCCGCTCCGGCGCCTCCCGCTCCGGCGCCTCCCGCGCTCAAGGCGCCCAAGCCCGTGCGCGAACCCGTGCGCGTCGAGGAGACGCCGCGCCGTCGCGAGAACGAGCCCGCCCGCGCCGGCGCGCCCGAGCGCGAGCGCCCCGCCAATGACGATCGCGCGGGCGCGGGGCCCATCGTGCAGGCCCTGCAAGTGCGCCGTTCCAGCCCCGCCCCGCTGGTGGCCGCCGCCGTCGGCTCGCTGCTGTGGGTCGGCCTGTGCGGCTACTACGGTTATACGCGCGCGCCCCATTACGCCTCGACGCCCGAGCAAGTGTTTCGGCCCGAAACCGTGCTGTTCGCGCTCGCCGCGCTGGCCCCGGTTTTGTTGATGTTCGGCTTTGCGGCGCTGACGCGGCGGCTGGCGGACCTGCGCCAGTCGGCGGCTTCCATCGCGCATGTCGCCGTGCGTCTGGCCGAGCCGGAAGGCATGGCCAACGAACAGTTCGTGACGCTGGCCCAGGCGATTCGTCGCGAGGTCGGCGCCATTGGCGACGGCGTGGAGCGCGCCTTCGTGCGGGCGAACGAACTGGATTCGCTGGTGCGCGGCGAGATTTCGACGCTGGAGCGTTCGGCGGGCGAGCACGAGCGGCGCCTGCGCGCCCTCATCGCCGAACTCGCCGACCAGCGCGACGCCATCCAGACCAAGGGCCTGTCGGTGCGCGACGCCATCGTCGCCGCGCATGGCGACGCCGCGCGGGAACTGGGCGCGCTGAGCGACACGCTCGCCCGCCGCGCGCAGGAACTCAACGAAGGCGCGCAATCCTCGCTGTCCGGCGTTTCCGACCGGTTCGCCGAGGCGGTCGAGCGCGCGAGCCACGACGGCGTCGCCCGGCTCGACGGCGTGGGTCAGGAGGTCGCGCGCTCGATCGGCGAATCCGCCAGGGACAGCGCCCGACAGGTGCTCGACGCCGCCAGCCAGATCGACGTTGGCTTCCAGACGCGCGGGCGCGAGTTCGTCGACGAGATCGGGCGCCGGCACGAGGAGATCGGGCGCAATTTCTCAACTTCGGCGGAGCGCGTGGTCTCGGCCATTCGCGGCGAGGGTCTGGGCGTCGTCGTCCAGCTCGAAACCGCCGCCCAGGCGACGCACGAAGCGATCTCGTTCAGCGGCTCGGAAATCGCGGAGCGGATCGCGGCGAGCGGCGAGCACATGGTCGAGGCGATCCGCACGCACGGCGAAGCCGTCGCCGAGCGCCTTAGCGATTCGGGCGCCAGGCTGGCGCAGGATTTCGACTCGCACGGCGAGCGTCTGGCCAGCCGTCTCGAACAGAGCGGGCTCGGCGCCATCGAGACGCTGCGCGCCCAGGCCGAGGACGTCACCGCCGCCGTCGCCCGCAGCCACGCCGACGTCACCGGCGGTTTCGAGGCTCATGCGCAGGAATTGGTGGAGGCGCTGCAACGCACGAGCGCAGCGACGCTTGCCGCGCTCGACGAACGAACCGCCGACACGACCGCGCGGCTGGCCCAGGCGCACGACAGCGTCGCCCGGGATTTCGACGGACGCGTGGCTTCGCTGGTCGCGCGGCTGGAAAGCGGCGCCCAGACGGCGGCCGGTTCGGTCGCCGAGCGGGCCGAGACGGCGGCGGCGCAGGTCGCGCAGTCGCACGACACGGTCGCACGCGGCTTCGAGGCGCAGTCCGATGCGCTGTTGTCGCGTCTGGCGGAAACTTCCGCCTCCACAACGGTAGCGTTGGAGACTCACGCGGAATTGACGATGGCGCGCATCGCCGACACCCATGCGGCCGTCGGGGCCGATTTCGAAACGCGCCGTCAGACCCTGCTGCACAGCTTTACTAGCGCCGCTCTCGCGGCGGCCGATCATCTGACGCGGACCACAGGCGAGGCGGCGAGTCAGTTGACGCAGACCGCCGGCGAGGCGGCCGAGCGGCTGGCCGAGGCGCGCTCCCGGGCGGAGACCGAAGCGACGCTGCTGGGCGACGTCGTCTCGCGCCAGCTCGCCGACGCCGCCGACGCCTCCGTCGCCACCGTCAAAGCGCAGGGCGAACGCTATCTTCGCCACGTGACGGAAGCCCACGCCCGCGTCGGCGCCGACGCGGAAATGCGCCACGTCGATCTCATCCAGCGGTTGCGCGCCGCCATCGCCGAGCAATCTGCGGCGTTGGGTGAAGTGGGCGCCACCGCCGACGCGGCGGCGGCGCGCGTTGCGGAGGTTCACACGACCGTGGCGCGCGATCTCGACGGGCGCGTCGGCGACCTCGTCGCCGCCTTCGAGCGGAGCGCGGAGCGCGCGCTGGCGGCGATGAGCGAGCGCGCGGACGAGGCCACGACGCGCGTACTGGACGCGCATGACACGGTCTCGGCGGCCTTCGATCAGCGCGCAGATCTCGCGGTCGCGCGGCTGGCCGACGCTACGACCGCCACGGCGGTGGGGCTTGAGGCGCAGACCGAGGCGACCACGCAACGTCTGGCCGAGGCGCAGCGCGCGCTCGTCGACGAGCATGGGGCGTTCGAGCGCGGCGTCGCAAGCCGTGTCGAGACGGCGACGCACGCCGCGCTGGAAGCGTTGCGCGTACATAGCGAGGCGCTGGTCGGGGGCGTGGTCGACGCGCATGCGCTGTTCGACGCGCAAGTTGGCGCGCGCGACAAGGATCTACTGGAGCGTCTCGCCACCGCCGCGACGTCGGCGGCGCGTACGCTCGTCGACGAGGGCGCCGCGACCGTCCTGCGGCTGGAGGCGACCGGGCGCCAGATCCACCTCGCCTGGACCCACGCGAGCGAAGGGCTGGTCGAACGGCTGGAAAATGCGCGCGGCGCGCTCGACACGACGATCGGCGCCCGCGGCGAGACGTTGATGAGCGGCCTCAACGAGACAGCCGACCGGCTGCACGAGACCGTGGTGGTGCGCGGTCAGGCGCTTGAAGACGTGCTGGGCGCGGTGAGCGGCCATCTCGTCGCCCGGCTTGAGGAGCGGACGCGCGCGGCGGAGCTGGCGTTCGAGACGGCGCGCGAGCGCGTCGGGGCGGATCTCGACCGCCGCCGCGTCGAACTCGCCGACCTCATCGCGCGCGCCGCGACGGACGTGGGCGACCGGATCGCGGCGTCGGCTCGCGACGCCGCGTCACGCGTCGGCGAGGAAGGCGCCGGGGCGGTGGAGGCGTTCGAGGCGCGCTCGGCCGAGGCGCTGACGCGCTGGCGTGAGGCGACCCATACGGCCGGCCGTGCGTTCGGCGGGGCGGCCAACGAGGCCGCCGCCCTGCTCGCCACCAGCGGCGACGGGCTTCAGACGATGCTCGCCCATAATGTAACGGCTCTGGAAGATGTGATCGAGCATCGCGGCGTGGCGTTGACGCGCGCGCTCGCCGATCAGGCTGGCCTGATTGGCGGCCAGCTCGACCACTTGCAGACGCTGATCGGTCCGGACGGGGATTCCGTCGCTGAACGGCTCGGCGCGCAGGCACAGGCGCTGCGCGAACGGCTGACCACCCAGATCATCGACCTGGACGAACGTCTCGCCGCGCATAACGAGGCCTTCGACGCCATCGCCGAGCGCCGGATCGGCGCCATCGACGCCGGCCTGGGCAGCCAGCGCGAGAAGTTTGAGGCCGTCGCCCTCAAACATGCGGGCGGCATCGACCAGCGCCTGTCGGCGCACCGCGAGGCGTTCCTCGCGGCGTCGGAGGCGCGTGTGGCGGAGTTCGATTCCGCGATCGGCGACCAGACCCGGCTCATCGATACGACGCTCGGTCAAAGGCTCGGCGAATTGCAGGATACGTTGAGCGTTCAGGGCGCCCGAATAGAGGACGGCGTGCGCCGTCACGCCGAGACGCTCGACGAGCGCCTCGCCGAACACCGCGCCGCGCTCGACGCGACGACGGCTCTGCGGATCGCCGAACTCGACGAAACGGTCGGCGGCCATGCGGAACGCCTCGACGCAACGCTCGGCGGCCATGCGGTGCGGATGGAATTGTCGCTCGGCGGCCATTCCGAGCGGCTGGACGCGACGCTCGGCGGTCATGCCGAGCAACTGGACGCGACGCTCGGCGGTCATGCCGAGCGGCTGGACGCTACCCTCGACGCCCGTGTGGAGCGACTGGAGGAAACACTCGGCGCGAGCGCCGCGCGGCTCGACGAATCCTTTGGCGGCCATTCCGAGCGGCTGGACGCGACCCTTGGCGGCCACGCGGAGCGCCTGGACGAGACGCTGGGCGCCGGGGTCGCACGCCTCGATCAAACCGTCGGCGGCCACGCTGAGCGGCTGGACGC
This sequence comes from Hyphomicrobiales bacterium, assembly GCA_043784465.1. Classification (GTDB taxonomy): domain Bacteria; phylum Pseudomonadota; class Alphaproteobacteria; order Rhizobiales; family Beijerinckiaceae; genus Roseiarcus. The sequence continues at coordinate 23,206 of JAYVYJ010000003.1, read as the reverse complement.
GACCCTGGGCGGTCATGCGGAGCGACTGGACGAGGCGCTTGGCGCCGGCGTCGCGCGCCTCGACGTAACCGTCGGCGGCCATGCCGCGAGGCTCGACGCGGCCCTGGGCGGCCATGCGGAGCGACTGGACGAGACGCTAGGCGCCGGCGTTGCGCGCCTCGATGAGACGGCCACCGGCCACGCGGCGCGGCTCGACGCGACGTTGAGCGGTCATGCGGATCGACTGGATGAGACGCTTGGCGCCGGCGCCGATCGGCTCGACAAGACCGTCGGCGGCCACGCGGCGCGGCTCGACGCGACCCTGGGCGGCCATGCGCAGCGCCTCGACGACACCCTCGGCGTCGGAGCTTCGCGGCTAAACGCCGCGCTGGGCGGCCACGCCGAGCGGCTGGAGCTTTCGCTCGGCGGTCATCGAGAGCGGTTCGAGGACACGCTGCACGCCTACGTGAAAACCATGGATGCGCGGATCGGCGACCACGCCGGCACGCTCGACGCGGCGCTAGGCGCGCAGGGCGAGCGCATCGTCGAAGCGGCGCGCGTCGGGGTGGAAGCGTTGCAAGGCGCGTCCGCTTCGCATCAGGCGGCGATCGAAGGCGCGTTGATGGGCCATTCCGTCGCCGTCGGAGAAGCCGTACGCCGCGGCGTTGAGCTTTTCGAATCCACCGTGGCCGAACGCGGCCGCGATCTCGTCGCGCGTATCGAAACCGAAGTGCAGGCGTTGTCGGGCCTCGTCGAGACCAAACTCGTCGCCATCGAGGAGACGATCGTCGAGCGGGGCGGCAAACTCGACGAGCGGATCGGACGCCGCCACGAGGAATTCGCCACCCTGTTTGCGTCGGGTTTCGACACGATCGACGTCAAGGCGGCGGAGCGCCTGCGTTTGCTTTCGGCCTCGCTGGAGGGGCTGGCGCAAAAGATCGACGACGGCCTGGCCGGGCGTGGGCGCGCGCTGGAGCAGACGCTTGCGCGCGGCACGCTGGAGGCGGCGCGCGCGCTGTCGGACGGCGGCGCGCAATTGACCAAAAGCGTCGACGAAAAATCCGCCGAAATCGCGGCCACGCTGGACGCGAAGGCGCGCGCGCTGGCCGAGACGCTCTCGGACCTGGCCAAAAACGTCAGCGCGACCATGCTGGGGCGGCTTGAGGAAATGACCGGCGCGCTCGCAGGTTCGGCTTCGCGGTTCGAGACGGATGTGGTGCGCCCGCTGGGCGACGTCGCTCAGCGGCTCGACGTCGCGCAAAGCGAGGCTAGGCGCGCTTTTGGCGCCCATAATCAACAGCTGGGCGCGCTCGTCGCCGAGCATCACGGTTCGGTTGGGGGCGCGCTCGACAAGGGGGCCGAGGCGCTCTCGACGCGCCTCGCCGATCAGGCGAAATCGTTCCGCGACGAACTTTCCAGCGCCGTGGCGGCGATGGGCGACCTCATCGGCGCGCATGGCGAAGCGCTTTCGGGCCAGCTTGGCGGACGCATCGACACGTTGCGCGAGATCGTCGACGTGCGCGGCCTCGCGCTGTCCAACGAACTGGCTTCGCGAGGAGACCGTTTCCGCGAGTTGATCGACGGGGCCGGCGAGCGCGCGACGCAATCGCTGGAAGCGCGCATCGCCGCGCTGGTGGCGCTGCTCGGGCGGCGCGGCGAGGACCTCGTGGCGGCCATTCTCGCCAATGGCGCGGAATCGGCGCGCCAGCTTGGGGCACTGACCGGCCAGATCAACAGCGAGGTCGAGAAGGCCACCGCCGCCCTCGCCGCCGCCGCGACCGCAGCGCGCGAGGAGACCGGCGCTTCCGTCGGGGGCGCGCTGGAGACGCTAACCGCGACCCTGGAGGGTTCGACGCGCACCCTGCGCGAGAGCGCCGAGGCGGCGGGCCAGCGTTCGAGCGAGACCGTGCAAGCGCTGCTCGCGCGGCTTGAGGCGGCGGTCGATTCGGCGTCCGAGCGGTCCAGCGCCCGTCTCGTCGGACTGATTTCGCAGGTCACGAGCGACACGGACGCTTCGGCCGAACGGTTGGAGGGCGCCGCCGAAGCCGCGGCGAGTCGGTCGACGGCGGCGGTGGAAGGGTTGTTGTCGCGCATGACGCAAGACATCGCCCAGTCGAGCGACGCATTGCGCGGGGCGGCGGACACGGCGACCGCCCGTTCGAGGGAGGCGGTCGGAGGACTGTTGTCGCGCCTTACGCACGACATCGCCCAGTCCGGAGAAGCGCTGCGCGAGGTCGCCGACACGGCGGCCGTCCGTTCGACGGAGGCTGTCGAAGGGCTGCTGTCGCGCCTGACGCATGACATCGCCCATTCCAGCGAGACCCTGCGGGGGGCGGCGGACGCTGCTGCGGCGCGTTCGACGGAGGCCATCGGCCGCGTCGTGGCGCGTCTGCACGACGAGATCGTCGCGTCCACGCATGCGCTGACGACGGCGGCGGATGGCGCTTCGGAACGTTCGACGGGCGCGGTTGGCGCGTTGATCGGGCAACTCGCCCGCGAGGTCGAAGCGGCCACGGGCGCGCTGGAGAATGTGTCGGAAGGCGCGGCCCGCCGTTCGGCCGACGCCATCGTCGGGCTGCTGCGGCGCGCGACATTGGATTTCGAGCAATTGACCGGCGCGTTCGACGCGGCGGCGGACAAGGTGGCGTCGCGCTCGCATGAGGCGGTCGGCGGCCTGACGGCGCGGCTCAACGAGGATGCCGCAAAATCGGCCTCGGCGTTGCGGATCGCGGCGGAGGCGGCGGCGGTGCGCGCGCAGGACGCGGTCGGAGGCCTGCTGGCGCGGCTGTCGAACGAAATGGAGACGCAGGCGGCGCGGCTTGCCGAGGCCGCCGAGGAGACCGGCGCGCGTTCGGGCGAGGCGTTGACAAGCCTGTTCGAGCGGCTTTCGGGCGATGTGGGCGCGTCGAGCGAGACGTTGAGGTCGGCGCTGGAAAGCGGCGCGCGCGCGTCCGTGGCGGCGCTGACGACCACGGCGGAGCGGCTGCGCGGCGAACTCGCGCAGGTGCTGGAGCGGCTCGCCCAGACCGGCGGCGCGCTCGACCGTGCGGTGGCGGGAGCTAGCGGCCGGCTCGGCGAGGTCGAGGAGACGCTCGGCGTCCGCGTTGCCGATCTCCAGCAGGCGCTGGGCGGCCTCGCCCACAAGGTCGGCGATCTCGACCGGATCACGAATGCGTCTCGTGAAGATGGCGACAGGCTGGTTGACCGGCTCGGCGGACATTCCACCGCGCTGTCGGACATCGCGCGCGAATTGGCCGCCAACCAGCAGCTTCTCGACGCCGCGCTGGCGCGCCGGCAGGATTCGTTGCGCACGGTGGTTGACGACGTCGGCGCGCGCAGCGGCGCGCTGGAGCGCACGTTGCGCGACTTCTCGACCGGCGTGGAGCGCCATTTCGCGCAGGCGCAGAAGCGCGCGCAGGAGATCGCCGCCGAACTGGCCCTAGCCACCGAAAGCGCGACGGAAACGACGACGCAGCGGCTGGAGGGCGTGCGAGAATCCGCCCTCAACGACGGCGCGCGCACGCAGGCCGAACTGTCCAAGGCTTACGAACAGGCGAGCGGGCAATTGACCCGCATTCTGGACGAGGCCGCGCAGAGGTTCCGCGCGTCGGTCGCCGAGGTGAAGGACATGGCCGCGCAGGTGGCGCAGGATCTCGACGCGACGCGCGGCGAACTCAAGCGCGGCGTGCTCGACCTCCCCCGCGAAACAGCCGAGGCGACCGAGGCTGTGCGCCGCGTGGTCGGCGACCAGATCAAGGCGCTCAAGGAACTGGCTTCGGTGGTCGCGCCGCAGGGCTTCGACGTCGCCGATCCGGAAGAGCCGGTCCCCCCGCCTCCCCCGTCCGCCCGCCCGCCTGCGCGTCTCGAAGGGGTCGCGCGGCGGGAAGCGCCGCCCCCGCCGCTGCGGCTGTCGCCGTCCGAGCCTGAGCCCGAACCCGGGCCGCCGCCCGTCGCCGTCATCGCACCGCCGCCGCCAGCGGTGATCGCGCCCCCCGCGCCCGCCCTTGTAGCGGCGTTCGCGCCCCCGCCTCCGCCCCCCTCTGTGCGTGAGCCGGAACCGGCGCCGGAGTTCCCGCCTGAGATGCGCGGGACGCAGCGCCCGCCCGCGCCCCCGCCGGTCAATTCGCGCGCGCAATCGGGCTGGCTTTCCAATCTGCTCGCCGCAGCGTCGCGCGAGCCGGAAGAACCCCGCCCGGCCCCGCCGCCCCGCCGCCTCGCGCCCAGCGAGGGGCTGGAATCCATCACGACCGAGATCGCCCGCCTCGTCGACGGTCCGGCGGCGGCGGAGATGTGGGATCGCTGGCGCCAGGGCGAGCCGACGGTGGTTTCGCGACGGCTCTATACGGCGGCAGGCCAGCAGGCGTTCGAAGACGTGCGCCGGCGCTTTCGCAACGAACCCGCGTTTCAGGACTCCGTTAGCCGCTATTTGCAGGAGTTCGATCGGCTGCTCGCCAAGATCGGCCAGAACGACCGCGACGGCGAGCAGACCCGTGCGGCCATGCTGTCGGATTCCGGCAAGGTTTACATGATGCTGGCGCATGCCGCCGGACGGTTTACTTCGTGAACTTTCGCGTCCGCCCCTACGGGCGGACGCCCGCCCGGCAACCCGAAATATAGCCCGCCGCCCCGCGCGGCCTCTTGACGCCTGGAGGCCGGGCGACTATCTGCAAGCCGGCCGCTGGCACTCGTTGTGAGGGAGTGCTAACGGCGCTGTCCGGGCCGGATCGCCGGCCACGTGCAAACCGAGCCGGCTTCGCCGGCCCTGTTCAAGAAGGAAGCGCCAATGAAATTCCGACCCCTGCATGACCGCGTTGTGGTCAAGCGCATCGAAGGCGAAGAGAAGACCAAGGGCGGGATCATTATCCCCGACTCCGCCAAGGAGAAGCCCCAGGAAGGCGAAATCGTCGCCGCCGGCCCCGGCGCGCGCGACGAGAGCGGCAAGCTCGTCCCCCTCGACGTCAAGGCTGGCGACCGCGTGCTGTTTGGCAAGTGGTCCGGCACCGAGGTCAAGGTCGACGGTCAGGACCTTCTCATCATGAAGGAATCCGACATCATGGGCGTGGTGGGCTGAACCAGCCCCGCGTCTGAAATTCTCTCCATCTAACCAAGGAGCCGCCAGATGGCTGCTAAAGACGTACGCTTTTCCCAGGACGCCCGTGACCGCATGCTGCGCGGCGTCGACATTCTCGCCAACGCCGTCAAGGTGACGCTGGGCCCCAAGGGCCGCAACGTCGTGATCGACAAATCGTTCGGCGCGCCGCGCATCACCAAGGACGGCGTCACCGTCGCCAAGGAAATCGAGCTTGAGGACAAGTTCGAGAACATGGGCGCGCAGATGGTGCGCGAAGTCGCCTCCAAGACCAACGACAACGCCGGCGACGGCACCACCACCGCGACCGTGCTCGCCCAGTCGATCGTCCGCGAAGGCGCCAAGTATGTCGCCGCCGGCATGAACCCGATGGACCTCAAGCGCGGCATCGACATGGCCGTCGTCGAGGCGATCAAGGATCTGGCCGCCCGCTCCAAGAAGATCAAGGATTCGTCCGAGATCGCGCAGGTCGGCACCATTTCGTCCAACGGCGACGTCTCCATCGGCAAGATGATCGCGGAAGCGATGCAGAAGGTCGGCAACGAGGGCGTCATCACGGTGGAAGAGGCCAAGAGCCTTGAGACCGAGCTCGACGTCGTCGAGGGCATGCAGTTCGACCGCGGCTATCTCTCGCCCTATTTCATCACCAACGCCGAGAAGATGGTCGCCGAACTGGAAGACGCTTACGTTCTCATTCACGAGAAGAAGCTCTCCTCGCTCCAGGCCATGCTGCCCGTGCTCGAAGCCGTCGTGCAGACCGGCAAGCCGCTCGTCATCATCGCCGAGGACATCGAGGGCGAAGCCCTGGCCACCCTCGTCGTCAACAAGCTACGCGGCGGCCTCAAGGTCGCAGCCGTCAAGGCGCCGGGCTTCGGCGACCGCCGCAAGGCCATGCTGGAGGACATCGCCATCCTCACCGGCGGCCAGATGATCGCCGAAGACCTCGGCATCAAGCTTGAGAACGTGACGGTCCAGATGCTGGGCAAGGCCAAGCGCATCCGAATCGAGAAGGAAAACACCACGATCATCAACGGCTCGGGCGCCAAGGAAGACATCCAGGGCCGCGTCGCGCAGATCAAGGCGCAGATCGAGGAGACCACCTCGGACTACGACCGCGAGAAGCTTCAGGAGCGTCTGGCCAAGCTCGCGGGCGGCGTCGCGGTTATCCGCGTCGGCGGCGCGACGGAAGTCGAAGTCAAAGAGAAGAAGGACCGCGTGGACGACGCGCTCAACGCCACTCGCGCAGCGGTGGAAGAGGGCATCGTCCCCGGCGGCGGCGTCGCGTTGCTTCGCGCCAAGGCGGCGGTCGCCAAGCTGAAAAGCCTGAACGCCGACGAGCAGGCCGGCATCAACATCGTGCTGAAGGCGCTGGAGTCCCCGATCCGTCAGATCGTGCAGAACTCCGGGGGCGAAGGCTCGATCGTGGTCGGCAAGATCCTCGACAATCCGTCGTTGACCTACGGCTTCAACGCGCAGACCGACGAGTACGTGGACATGATCGAGGCGGGCATCGTCGATCCGGCCAAGGTCGTTCGCACGGCCTTGCAGGACGCGGCTTCGGTGGCGGGCCTGCTCGTCACGACCGAGGCGATGATCGCCGAGGCCCCCAAGGACAAGTCCGCCCCCTCGATGGGCGGCGGCGGCGGCGGTGGCGGCATGGGCGGCATGGACTTCTGATTTAGTCCACGCGGCTTTGATATCGGGAGGGGCGGCCTTTGGGCCGCCCCTTTCCAGTAATTTATCAATTTGAGTTTTGAAGGGTTTGTTCTCGCTCGCGCCGCTCCTTCGATCCGTAGTATGTTTAGCGGAAAGTAGTATGTTTAGCGGAAAGCAGGGGAGTACGTCAGAGCCACGTTTTCAAGGTCAACCGTTTACCTGCGTATACCCACGTGGTCGGTTTCGTAGTGACACATGCGCGCAGCGAAAGCCGAGCTATCGCCATAATCGCCCAAATCTGACCCAATCGCCGACTCTCGGAAGTGTGCTTCCCGGTCCACTCGTCGTCAATTCTGACGGCGTTAGTCTTTGGCTGGAGCATGTGGTTGATCAAGACGAAGGGTGGGAGCCGCTTTGGTTTATGTGGTATTCAAACTCTGGAAATCCCCGTTTAACAATGAGTGGTGTTTTTGCCATGAGCCAGCTCGGGAAATGGCGAGGTTGCTGATTTCCTATGTCGGGGCGACTTAGACCTGATGGCGAGCGCCCAGCCGAGATCCTCGGACAATAACCTTTGACATTTTGCGGCGCCACATGCATATGCAGCGCGTCGCTGAGCGACATGAGGCGCTTCGGTAGCGTGAACGGTCGTAAGATCGTCAAGCCGGTTTTCCTCCCCTTTTTGACCGAGTCGCGGCCCGATACGCAGGCCGCTCTCTTCGCGGCGAGACCCTGGGGGTTTCGCCTATGAAAGACTTGTCTTTGACCCATTTTGCAAATCTCGGACTTCCCGAGACTTTGATCCGTGCGCTGACCTCCGAAGGCTACACCGAGCCCTCGCCGATCCAGACGCAGGCGATCCCCACTCTGCTCGAAGGCCGCGACCTGTTGGGCATCGCCCAGACCGGCACCGGCAAGACCGCGGCTTTCGCGCTCCCCATCCTCGCGCGCTTCCTCGCCGACCGCCGCCCCGCCAACCCCGGCTCCGTGCGCGCATTGGTGCTGGCCCCGACGCGGGAACTCGCAGCCCAGATCGCCGAAAGCTTCAAGGTTTATGGCCAGTTCCTGCGTCCGGCCCTTCAGGTCGGCCTGATCGTCGGCGGCGTCTCACATCGGCCGCAGTCCGATGCGCTCTCGCGCGGGCTGGAAGTGCTGGTGGCGACCCCCGGCCGCCTGCTCGACCATATGACGACCCGCCGCAACCTGCTCTCGAACGTTGAGGTGCTGGTGCTCGACGAGGCCGACCATATGCTCGATCTCGGCTTCGTCGTGCCTATCCGCAAGATCGTCGCGACGCTGCCCAAGAACCGCCAGACGCTGATGTTCTCCGCTACGATGCCGCGCGAGATCGCGGGCCTGGCTGGCGAGATGCTGCGCAATCCCGCGCAGGTCTCCGTGGCGCCCGTCGCCACCACGTCCGAGCGCGTCGAGCAGCGCGTGCTGCTGGTGGACGCTTCGGCCAAAAAGGACGTTCTTGTGGAATTGATGAAGGACGAGAGCGTCACCCGCGCCATCGTGTTCACCCGCACCAAGCACGGCGCCGACAAGGTCGCCCAGCATCTGGAGAAGGCCGGCGTCGGCGCTCAGGCGATCCACGGCAACAAGAGCCAGAACCAGCGCGTGCGCGCGCTCGACGGCTTCAAGAAGGGCCAGACCCGCGTGCTCGTCGCCACCGACATCGCCGCGCGCGGCATCGACGTCGATGCGGTCAGCCATGTGGTGAACTTCGAGTTGCCGGACGTGCCGGAATCGTACGTCCACCGCATCGGGCGCACCGCGCGCGCCGGGGCGGCCGGACAGGCGATTTCGCTGTGCGACAATGAGGAGCGGGGCCTGCTGCGCCAGATCGAGCGCCTCACCCGCCAGACCATCCCACTGATCGACCGCCGCAGCCCGCCGGGCTCGCGCGCGGCGATGGCGCCGGCCGAACAGCGGGCGCCTCGCGCACCTTATGCGGGTTCGGGCGATGGTCGCCGGGGCGGCGGCGCAGCTTCGCGCCCGCCCTATCGCGGCGACACCGGGGCCAAGGCCCCGCGCCGTCCGTTCCGCGCGCGCACCGGCGCTTGATCGCCGACTGACTGAGGACTGGCTTAGGTCGGACCCTCTTGTCTTCCGGCCTAAGCCTCAATCGAAGGCTTGGGCCTACCGTACCTGTCGTGTCCGGCGTCCCGCTAAAATCGCGTGGCGCCGGGATCGAGACCCAGATGCAGTCGCCCCGCAATTATGTAGCTGCGTGGGCTCATGGCGACATGTTTGACTGCGGCGGCAATATCGCGCGCCACACGTTCCAAAGCGTGACTTTCAAAAATAGAACCGGCGCTGGCCTCCGTCGTCAGCATCTGCACGACGCTTGAACACCCTTCTGCGGCGTAGGCGCAGGCGATCCGAAGGTGTGCGCGGGACTGCCTCTGACGGTCCTCGTCGTTGCCGAGCGTAGCCAGCACCTGCGTCATCGCCTCGTTGAGGAAGGCGCGTGCGGCGCTGAGCGTCGCCTTGGCGCGTCCGATCGCCGAATGCAGCATTTCACGCTCCTGAAGCGGAATTGTCGCGCCGAGCCGGATCTTGTTCTCGGCAGCGGATTTCGTGAACGTCGCCAAAGCGCCTCTCGCCATGCCGAGCGGCGCCCCCACAATCGACCAGGGAAATATGGCGAGACTCGGTAGTGTGTAGATGACGCCCGGTTGGCTGGGTTCCGGGTTCAGAAAATCGTGGGCATGTTGAGCGGGCACAAATGCATTTTGCGCCTCGAAGTCGCAACTGCCGGTGCCGCGAAGCCCTGAGACGTGCCAAGTGTCATGAACAGTCACTTGGTCCCTCGTGAAGTAAAAGCAGATCGGAGCCGGGTTGTTGTTTCCGCCGTTCTTTACGGTCGCCAGCCCCATGAATTGCGTGGCATGGCCGGAGCCGCTGCCGAACGGCCAGCGTCCCGTGACTCGATAGCCGCCGACAACAGGTTCGGCGGAACCGACCGCGCCCGTGGCGCTGGCGATGAAGGCGAGAGGATCGGCGAACCATTCGGTCGCAATCGAGGCGGGCAGATACCCGGCGGCGCGGCTCATGCCGCCGCCATTCGCCACCAACCAACCAATGGAGCCGTCGAGAGCCGAGGCCGCTTCGACCACCCGCATGAAATCGTCCGGCGATAATTCTGGCCCGTCCAGAGCCGACGGGAGCCACAGGCGGAAAAGACCGGCCTCGGCGACCGCGCGAAATACGACATCGGGAAGTCTTCGGTCCCGGTCGAAGCAAGCGCCGTGTTCCTTGACGAGCGGCGCGAGGCTCTGAATGGCGGCGAGATAGGCTTCGGTGGCCGAGGGCTTTCCTTCAGACATTTGTTTTGCCCCAAGTCGCTATGGCGACGGCGCACCTCCGCCCCTTGAATCGGACGCTCAGGATTTACGGTTCCGATAAACCGCTTTCAGACAGGTGAAAGACGCCCCGCGGCAACGCTCGAAGCCGTCCTCTTGCCCAGACATATGACGGACCGTGGGCTTTGAAAACCGATGAGACTGGATTTTCGCCGATATCCTCGGCGACAGGACGTGCTTAATCGCGCCCTAACGGGCGGATTGATGGTTTTCCTCACGTGTTCGGGCGGTTTTTCTCGCGTGTTCGGCGCCCTTCGACAACCTCAGGCTGCGTCCGCGGTCACGCGGTTGCGGCCTTCCGATTTCGAGCGGTAGAGCGCCTGATCGGCGCGCCGGTAGAGATCGTGCGGGCTCATGTCTTCGCGCCGCTCGGCGAGCCCGATGGAGGCGGTGATCGAGGTCTGGCGCTCCTTGTCGAGCGCAAACGTCTCCTGCTCGATCGCCACCCTCGCCCGTTCCGCGATGCGCGACGCCGAAGCCAAACTGACGCCCGGCATCACGATCACGAATTCCTCGCCGCCGAGGCGGCACAGGAGATCGCCGCCGCGCACGATGCCGCGCAGGCGGTCGGCGAAACCTTTCAGCACTTCATCGCCGCCATCGTGGCCGAAGGTGTCGTTGATGCGTTTGAAATGGTCGATGTCGAGGATCATCAGCGTCAACGGCGCCCGCCGCATCCGCGCGTTTTCCATCATCGTCGAGAGATGGCTTTCAAGAAAGCGCCGGTTGTTGAGGCCGGTCAGCGCGTCGAACAGCGCCAGCTCGATGGACTGCTGCACTTTCTCGCGAAGCGAATCCGCATAGCGTTTCTGGCGCAGTTGCGTGCGCACGCGCGCCAGCATTTCGTTGCGGTCCACCGGCCGGCTCAACCAATCGTTGATGCCGATCTCCAGCCCGCGCAGCACCTTGGGTCGATCCTCGATGTCGGCGATCAGCAGGATCGGCAGGTTGCGCGTGCGCTCCAGCGCGCGGATCTGGCTGCACAGACGAAGCGCGTCATAGCCCTCCAACCCCGAGGACACGATGACGACGTCGACATGATCCTCCGCCGCCTTGAAGATGGCTTCCTGCGCGTTGGCTTCGATGGTGACGGCGTGATGCGGCGATAGCGCCAGAGCCAGCCGCTCGGCGGAATTGCGGCGGTCGTCCACGATCAGCAATCGCCCGCGCTTGCCGTCTTCGGCGCAAGTCGTCGCGAAGGGGGCGATCATGCCGAGCGCCACGGTGGTCTGCGCTCGCATGCGCATTTCGTCGATGGTGACCTTGAGCCGCGCGAGCGAGCGCACGCGCGCGATCAGATGGACCTCGTCGATGGGCTTGGTGAGAAAATCGTCGGCGCCGGCTTCCAGCCCCCGCACGCGGTCGGCGGGCTGGTCAAGCGCGGTGACCATCACCACCGGCAGATGCGAAGTCGCGACGTGGGCCTTCAGCCGACGGCACACCTCGAAACCGTCCATCTCCGGCATCATGACGTCGAGCAGCACGATATCGACGAGGCCTTTCTCGCAGGTTGCGAGGGCGTCGGGGCCGTTGGAGACGCTCAACACCTCGAAATATTCGTTGTTGAGACGGACTTCGAGCAGCTTGCGGTTGGCGGGGTTGTCGTCGACGACGAGGACGCGGGCGGTCATCGCTTGGGCGCTCCCAGAAAATGGTCGATCGTCTCGAAGAACTTCGCGACGGAAATGGGCTTCGACAGGTAGGCTTCGCAGCCCCCTTTCAGAATTTTCTCTTCGTCCCCCTTCATGGCGAAAGCGGTGACGGCGATGACGGGGATCGACTTCAGCTCCTCGTCGTCCTTCAGCCATTGCGTGACTTCGAGGCCCGAGACCTCGGGCAATTGGATATCCATCAGGATGAGGTCAGGCTTCGACTCGCGCGCGATCCTTACCGCGTCGACCCCGCTGCGGGTCTGGAGGATACGGCAGCCGCGGGTCTCCAACAGATCGTTGAAGAGCTTCATGTTGAGTTCGTTGTCCTCTACGATGAGAACGGTCTTGGCCATGCCGCGTTCCTTACGGGCTTCCGCGAAGGATATCGCCCTTTTTCGAGAGTTTAGCCGCGAGACATTTACGAATGGAGAATCCCATGAGGTTTCCCAAGAGCGGAACGAAGTCCAGGACACGCGCCGAAGACGGGGAAGTTCTTGGCCTCGCCGCGCTGGAATATCTGGCCGCGGAGCCTGATCGCCTTTCACGTTTCCTGGGGATTTCAGGGTTGGGGCCGCAGAACTTGCGCGCCGCCGCCGCCGATCCGCGTTTTCTCGCCAGCGTGCTCGATTACGTGATCGCCGACGAGCCGCTGCTGATCGGGCTGGCGGCGTCGCGCGCGGTGTCGCCGGAACGCATCCTGGCGGCGCGGTCTGCGATGGAAGGATGATCCGCTTTTGCCGCGATTGCCTTGAGCGCCGCTCCGTGCATGGCCGCTGCCCGCGCTGCGGCTCACCTCGCCTTGGCGAGGCGGCGCCGTCCCTGATGATCGCGCATGTCGACTGCGACGCCTTCTACGCATCGGTGGAGAAGCGCGACAGGCCCGAATTGCGGGACCAGCCGCTGATTATCGGCGGCGGCGTCAAGCGTGGCGTCGTCTCGACATGTTGCTACATCGCCCGCATTCATGGCGTTCGCTCGGCGATGCCGATGGGGCGGGCGATGAAGCTGTGTCCCCAGGCGGTCGTCTTGCCCCCAGACATGGCGAAATACGTTCGGGTCTCGCGTGAGATCCGCGAGCGGATGGGGACGCTGACGCCGCTGGTGGAGCCGTTGTCCATCGACGAGGCGTTTCTGGACCTGACGGGGTGCGAATCGGCATTGGGCGAACCCGCCGCCATGGCGCTGGCGCGTTTCGCACAGAGCGTCGAGCGCGAGGTCGGCGTCACGGTTTCGATTGGTCTCAGCTATTGCAAGTTCCTGGCGAAGCTGGCCTCCGATCTCGATAAGCCCAAAGGCTTTTCCGTCATTTCGCGCGAGGCGGCGCTGGGTCTGCTGGCGCCCCTGTCGGTCGGGCGGCTTTGGGGCGTGGGCGAGGTCGCGCGGCGCCGGCTGGAAGGTCTGGGGTTTGCGACCATTGGCGATTTGCAGCGCGTAGAGGAGCGAGACGCCCTGCTGAGGCTTGGCGACGACGGACGGCGGCTCTGGCGGCTGGCGCGCGGGATCGACGAGCGCAAGGTTTCCGTCGAGCGCGAGACAAAAAGCATTTCGGCTGAGACGACGTTCTCCCAGGACATCGGGGATCGCGCGGAACTTGAAGCCGTTCTTTTGGGACTGTGTGAGAAGGTGGCGCGTCGACTGACCCAAGCGCAATTTTCCACCGCCGGCGTGACGGTCAAACTTCGGCTACCCGATTTCAAGCTGCGCACCCGCGCGCGCGCCGTGCTGGCGACGCAACTTGCCCCGCGATTGTTTGAGGCGGCGCGGGCGATGCTTGCGGCGCAGCCCCGGGGCGAGCGCTACCGGTTGATCGGCGTGGGAGCCTCCGATCTGCGCCCCGGCGCCGAAGCTGACGCCGCCGATCTTGTGGAGGGCGACCGCGCGCGTGAAAAAGCCCGCGAGCGCGCCATCGACGCGCTGCGCGAGAAGTTTGGCCGCGCAGCCGTGGTGCGCGGAATCGCGTTCCGGCCGCGAGAGAATTAGGCGCGGCGGCGCATCAGCGTCAGGACGACGCCGACGACGATCACCACGACGGCGACCCAGATCAACATGTTCGCGCCGCTCATTGCGGTGGAGGCGACGCCGCCGAAGCCTAAAAAGGCGGCGAGCAGCGCGACCACGATCAGGACGATGGCGTAATAGACGAGATTGCCGGGCATGGTCGATACTCCCTAGTTTATGAGTGAGAACTTGCCCGAACAACTGGTAGGCGAGCGGGAAGTTCCACGCCGCAGACGTAAAACTCTGCGTCGGATCAGGGTCGTCGAGAAAAAACCGCGAATTGGGAAAGAAAATTGCTTGCAGCCTTGGCGTTTTGAGGCTGCGCGACGATGTCGGCGACCTCGTCCGGCGTCATTTTCATCAGGAGAAATCGCAGGAAAAGATCGGGCGCGAACCGAGTGCTGAGCGTGGCGAGCACGCGCCGGAGATCGGCTAGCATGTCGTCGCCTCGATGCGAGGCGTGGGCGAGCGCGATGGGCTTTTCCGCAAGCGTGTCACGCGAGACGATCCAGTCGAGGGTGTTCTTAAGGCCGCCAGGAATGCTGAGCGCATATTCCGGGCTGGCGATAAGCACGCCATCCGCCTCGCTCATCTGCGCGATGTAGTCTTGCACGACGTACGGCGGATCGGTCTCAAGATCCGGCGAGAACACCGGGAGCGAGCCGGTCCCGTCGAAAACGCTCAACCCGACGCCCTCGGGAACGAGGCGCGCCAGCGCGCGCAGTAGCGCTGTGTTGGTGGAGAGGCGCCGTGCGCTTCCGGAAAGCCCGAGGATTCGCATGCGGCCATCCTATCCGAACACCCCATGCACGAACCAGCGTGGCCGCGCCGTCTCGCCATAAAGCCCCTCGCGGTAGAGCCAGTAGCGCCGCCCAAACGAATCTTCTGCGCGGAAATAATCGCGCGTCGGCCCCTCCCCCCCGCGCCACCACGGCGGCGCGATGCGCTCCGGCCCCTCGATGGCGGCGACCTCGCGCAAGACCCGCCGCCATCGAAACCGCAGCGGCGGCCCGTCGGGCACTTCCGCCAGCGCCTCGATGGGCTCGGGCCGCTCGAACAACCGCAGCGGCCGGGGCGGGGTCGCTTGCAGCGCCTCTTGCCGCACGCCCTGCGCCTCCCCGCGAGCGGCGGCGCGCGCGACGACGCTGCGCTCGGGGATATGCGCGTCCGCCAGCGTCTGTCGCGTCACGCGGGACGCCCCGAGCCGCGCGCTCAGGCGGTCGATCAGTTCGGCGAGAGCCTTGGCCTGTTCGGCCTCGAAGGCGCGCTCGAAGGCGTGCTGCGAAGGCGCCGCGTCCTCGGCCATCAGGCACGAAAGCCGCATCAGGTCGATGCCAAAGCCGGGGTCGATGGGATCGCCATGCAACAGCCGCTCGCGAAACAGGTTCTTGATCGCCCGCGCCTCAGTGAGCGGCCGGCTCGCCGCGACCTGCAAGCGCTGCGTCGCGCCGTCCACGCGAAACAGCGCGAGTTCGAGCCGCCGCGCGCCTTTCATGCGCCGCTCCAGCAGCGCGACGAGATCGTCGGCGAGCCGATGAAGCGTCGCCTCGACCGCCTCCTGATGCTGGATGGGGCTGGCGAACCGCCGCTCGGCGACAAAATCGGGCGCGGGGAAGCGCGGTTCGATGGAGGGGCGCGTCAGGCCGTGCAGTTCGTCGAGCCGCGCCAACAGGGGGGCGCCGAAGCGCGCGGCGATGGGCGCGCGCGGGCGCATCGCGAGATCGCCGATCCGCCGCAGACCCGCGCGGGCGAGATCGGCGGCGAGCGCCGGCGCGATCCCCAGCGCCGCCACGGGCAGATCGTGGAACAGCCTGTTGAACGCCTTGCCCGCCAGCCCCGCCGGGGCGACGCTTTCGCGTCCGAACCGCGCGAGCGCGCGGGCCGCCCCCGGCGTGTCGGCGAGGCCCACGCGCAGCGTCAGCCGCGCACGCGCAAAACGCGCCTGAACGTCCGCCAGCAGCCCGGCCTCGCCGCCGAACAGATGCGCGACGCCCGAGACGTCGAGCATCAGGGCCTCGGCCCCATCGAGCGCGACGAGCGGCGTATAGCGCGAGCAGGCGTCGGCGAACTTTTCTAGCGCCTGCGCTTGGGCCGCTGGATCGGCGTCGAAGGTGACGAGCCGGGGATGGCGAGCGTGGGCGTCGGCGAGCGAAAGGCCGGGCGTTAGGCCCAGCTTTTCGGCGTTGAGATCGACGCCCGCGAGGCGGCGTGCGTTCTTGAGCGTGGCGACGACGGCGAGCGCGGCCTCGGGGGCGACGTCATGCGTACCGGTCTGAAGCGCTCTTCTGGCGAGATCGGTCGCCAGCCTCGGCAGCCAGAGGGACAGAAATCGCCGGTTCATCGAATTTGACCTCATCGCTACGCCAGACCAGCCGGAAAGCCCGGCTCTCGTCGTCGCCCCCGCCGCGCGCCTTGACGAGGCGCGCCGACACCGCCGCCTCCCCCGGCGTCGGGCGCCCCGACGCCGCCGTTTGAACGCTGGGCGCCGCCGCGATGCGGAAGCGCGTCTGCGCGGCGCTCGAAAGCCGCGCATCATGGCCGGTCGGCAGCGTCAGCAGCAGCGGCGTGCCCCCGGCCCGCGCGGCGAGCGCGAGGCGGCGCGAGACGGCGAGGTCATATTTGGCGAGCCGCCACACCTCCCCCACCGCCACCGCCAGCCCGCCGCTGCGCAGCGCGTCCTCCAGCGTCTGAAATAGTGCGGCCGCGTCGGGCGCGCGCACGAACACGATTCGCGACAGGTCGATCCCATGCGCGACGAAGCCGGGACCAAAGGGCCGCCCCTCCTGCGTAGCTGCGAAATCCTCCACCGCCAGCAGCGCCGCCGCCGCGCTTCGCGCCAGAAAGCGGGCGGCCAGACTCAGCGCGAAGCCGAAGGCGGCGGGGGCGTCGGCGGGCGCGGCGGGGGCGATCTCGTGCAGCCCGTCGCCCGACAGGCCCCCGCCCAGCCGGGCGTCGAGCGCACGCGTCAACGGGAGCGGCGCCGCGCGCTCGTGGCGCGGGCCGTTCTCGATGCGCGCGACCGCCTGCCGCAAATGCGATATCCGCTCGGCCCTGTCGGGGTACGACATCCGCTGGTCTCATGTTCCTGATTTGTTCTAGATTGGACGGGGGGAATGGGTGAGTCAAGCCGCGATTCGAATCAGGCGGCGATTCCTCACGGCCTGCGCAAGACTTGCTTTATATAAGATAATCTTGCGATAAAAAGAGCTGGACTTGCGAAAATATCGCTGCGATCGCAAGCCAAGCGAAGCGATCCAGCGGCGACGCGATAGTCCGTTCACCCGATAGATGCGTGCAAACCGAACCGATGGATTGTTTCGCTGCGCTCGCAACGACGGTCGAAGGCCCTGCAATGCTGGTCTTTCTCAAACTTCTGCTTCCCGCGATGATCCCGTCATGGCGTTTCTTCGACGCCGTCGGCCCCTCGCCGCGCATCGAATTCGCGCTCCTTGAAGCTCCGCAGGACGAGCCCGCCGAATGGCGGGAGTTCCGCCCCCGCCCCACCCTCCTGACCGGGCCCGAAATGCTAAGGCGGCTGTTCTGGAACCCGGACCGCAACGAGAGCCTGTTTCTGACAAGCTGCGCCGAACGCCTGCTGGAGACGCCGACCGCCCACAGCCGCAACGAAATCCAGACGCGTCTCGCCGCCGACCTCGCGCCGGACGCCCTGCTTTACGTGCGATGGCGCCTGGTGCGGATCCAGAGGCAGGGCGCGCAACTCGTAACGGACGTCGCTTATGTCTCGCCCGTCCGGCGCGTGCGCGCGTGACCCTAGCCTTTGCGATCCGGCTCACCGAAATCGGGCTGGGGTTGGCTTATATCCAACGCAGCCTCGAACATCTGCACGCGCGCGCGGGCGAGCGGGCCCTATTTGTCCCGCGCCTCGTCTTTTGCGCGGCTCTCGGCGCGGGCGTCGCGCCCGGCGGGATGGCGGCGGCGCTGCTGGTCAACGACGTCTTGCTGTTGCGCCGCTTTCAAGGGCCTTACAACGGCGGCGCCGACAGGATGGGTCTGCTGATCCTGATATGCCTGACCCTGGCCCATCTCGCGCCTCATGAAAGGACGCAGGCGCTGGCCTTCGGCTATCTCGGCGCGCAGGTCGTGCTGTCCTATTTCATTTCCGGCTGGGTCAAGATCGCCAACCCCGACTGGCGCGCCGGGCGCGCTCTGCGCGACGTGTTCCTGTTCTCCGCCTATCCGGCGGGCGAGAACTGGCGCCGATGGGCCGACCGTCCGGCCCTGCTCAGGGCCGCGTCCTGGGCGGTGATGGGGTTCGAACTCACCTTCCCGCTGTCGCTGGCGAGCGCGCCGAGCCTGTGGGCCGCGCTGGCGCTGGGCGCGGCGTTTCATCTGGCCAACGCTTGCCTGTTCGGCCTCAACCGTTTCTTCTGGATCTGGCTTTGCGCCTACCCGTCCCTGCTCTGGCTCCAGACCCGCATCGTCTGAAAAAGCCGCTCACCCCGCCAGACGACGCTCGGCGAGCCCGAGCCAGGCCTGAAGAGGCTTGGGCGCATGGAAGCGGAAACCCTGAAGATTCTTGCAACCCGCGAGCCGCAGCAGCGCAGCCTGCTCGTCGGTCTCCACGCCCTCCGCGGTCACGGTCATGTCGAGCCCGTTAGCCAGATACACAACCCCCGTCACCAGCACGCGGGCGCGCGCGTCCACATCGACCCGGGAGGCTAGCGAGCGGTCGATCTTGATCGCGTCGAAGCCGTATTTTTGCAGGTAGGCGATGCTCGTGTAGCCCGAGCCGAAATCGTCCAGCACCACCCGCATCCCCATGCTCTTCAGCGTCTGGATGGCGGCGGCGGCGCGCTCGGGGTCGTCGATCAGATGGCCCTCCGTGATCTCCAGGCTGAGGCGGCGCGCGGCAAAGCCCGTCGCCTCCAGCGTGTCGGCCACTTTGCGGGGGAAATCGGGGTCGCGCAATTGCGTCGGCGAAACGTTGACGCTGAGCGCAAGGTCGCCCAAATCGGCGAAATCGCTGCACGCGCGCCGCAGCGCGAACAGGCCGAGCGCCTCGATCAGCCCTTCCGATTCCGCGATGGGGATGAAAGTGGCCGGCCCCAGCGCGCCACCGGGCCGGCGAGGCCAGCGCAGCAGCGCCTCCATCGAGGTGATCTCCTTGGTGTCGGCGTCGACGATCGGCTGATAAAACATCTCAAACTCAGCCCGCACGAGTCCTTCGGCGATCTCGTCGCAAAGCCGCAGCCGGCTGCGCCGCGCGGCCTCCAGTTCGGCCGTATAGCGCTGCACGCCGAGCTTGCCGTTGAGCTTGACGTGATACATGGCCGCGTCCGCGCGGCGGATCAGCTCGTCCCCCTCCTCCAGGCCGCCCGCGACGCCAAAGCTCGCGCCCACCGTGACGACGCGCGCGCCCGCCTCGAAGGGCTGGCGAAAGCGCGCACAGGCCGTATCGGCGAAAGCGCGCAGCCGCGCCTCGGCGCCCGCCCCGGCCAGAACGGCGGCGAATTCGTCGCCGCCCAGCCGCGCCAGCAACGCGCCTTCAGGCAAATGGGCGGCCAGCGCGCGCGCGGTCGATACGATCAGCGCGTCGCCGGTCGCGTGGCCGTAATCGTCGTTGACGCGCTTGAACCCGTCGAGATCGGCGAAGGCGACGGCGACTTCGCCCGTCCCCGACGCAGCGGAAGCCGCCACGCGCTCAAGGAACGCACGCCGGTTGGCGAGCCCCGTCAGCGCGTCCTGATTGGCGAGGCGCCAATTCTCCTCGTTTAGCCGCAGCGTCTCGAGATGTTGCGTCATCAGCGCGCGCTGCGAGGCGACCAGATCGACGAAATCGCGATAGTTGCGCAATACGGTGGCGAGCACCCCTATGGCGACTAGCGCCAGATTGACCGCAATGACGCGGAACTGGCCGCCATCGGCGAAGAAGAAGAACACGCTGAACGGCACGCCGCCGATGATGGCGACGACGATCGCCGCAGAGCGCGCCTGCGTCAGGCAAAACACGCAGGAAATCATATTCAGGGCGAGGAAGAGAGCGACCTGCGCGCGTGCGGTGACGTCGCCGTAACCATAAATCGCAGAACCCCAGATGGTGAAGCCAGCGGCGATCAGCGCGGCGAGCCGGGAGATCGAACGCATCATCGCCAATGCTTTTTCAGGCGCGATAGGGCGATCTCCCCGGCGCCACCACATTACGCCCCGCGCCGCGCAAAACACCGTCATTGCGCCGGGAACCCAGGCGGTCATGAACGCATGGCCGAACGGGGCGAACGTATAGGCGATCGTGAGAGCGTTCACACATAAGATGAAATATAACAAAGGGATCTGCTTGACGAACACGCGGAACTGGGCCGCAACCAGCTCCGGGTCGTCGCCCTTCATGTTCAGCGCTTGGCGCAACGAGTTCAGCATATACGCAAGGGGCCTATGCGCCGCATCCCGGCGCCCTACCTCCATGCCTCGCCATTTCTGAACAAGTCCCTGCCATATTAGCTTAAAAAAGCGCTTATCCCCCGCCTCGCCGCCCTCCCCCGCGCGACAATTCCGACCGGTTCAAGGAACCCCTGCACGGCTCCGCCCCTTACGCCCGCGGATAATGTTGCCCGATCCGCCTGCGGCAGGCTAAAGCGCATATATAGGGAGAGCGTACATGAGCAATCAGGAACCCGGCTTCTCGACGCTCTCCATCCACGCCGGCGCCCGACCCGACCCGACGACAGGCGCGCGCGTGACGCCGATCTATCAGACCACCGCCTTCGTGTTCGACGACGTCGACCACGCCGCCTCGCTGTTCGGCCTTCAGGCGTTCGGTAATATTTACACGCGCATCACGAACCCGACCAACGCCGCGCTGGAGGAGCGCGTCGCTGCGCTCGAAGGGTGCCCCGCCGCCCTCGCCGTCGCGTCGGGCCATGCGGCGCAGATGCTGGTGTTCCACACGCTGATGCGCCCGGGCGACGAGTTCGTGGCGTCAACGAAACTCTATGGCGGCTCGATCAACCAGTTCAACCACGCCTTCAAGAATTTTGGCTGGACGGTGCGCTGGGCGAACCCCGACGAGCCCGAGAGCTTCAAGGCCGCGATCAACGACAAGACCCGCGCCGTCTATATGGAATCCATCGCCAATCCCGGCGGCGTGGTCTGCGACATCGACGCCATCGCTCGCATCGCCCACGACGCGAAGTTGCCGCTGATCGTCGACAACACGATGGCGACGCCCTATCTGATCCGCCCCGCCGAGCACGGCGCCGACATCATCGTGCATTCGGCGACGAAGTTTCTGGGCGGGCACGGCAATTCGATGGGTGGGATCATCGTCGATTGCGGGTCGTTCGAGTGGCTCGGCGACGCGCGCTACCCTATGCTCTCCGCGCCCCGTCCCGAATACAACGGCATGGTGCTGTCGGAAACCTTCGGCAATTTCGGCTTCGCCATCGCCTGCCGCGTGCTGGGCCTGCGCGATCTTGGCCCGGCGCTGTCGCCGTTCAACGCGTTCCTGATCCTGACCGGCATCGAGACGCTATCCTTGCGCATGCGCCGCCATTGCGACAACGCGCTGACCGTCGCCAAACACCTTGCCGCGCACGACAAGGTGAGTTGGGTCAATTACGCCGGGCTTGAGACCAACAAGGATTACGCGCTGGCGCAACGGCTCTGCCCCAAGGGCGTGGGCGCCGTGTTCACCTTCGGCGTCAAGGGCGGCTACGAGGCGGGGATAGACCTCGTGAAGCGGCTCAACCTGTTCAGCCACGTCGCCAACATTGGCGACACCCGCAGCCTCGTCATCCACCCGGCCTCGACCACCCATCGCCAGCTTACCGACGCGCAGAGAGTCGTCGCAGGCGCGGGGCCCGACGTAGTGCGGCTCTCGGTTGGGCTGGAGGACGTCGAGGATTTGATCGCGGATCTAGATCAAGCCTTGGCTTGATCGTCCGCTTCGTTTCGATTGCGGAAGGCTCTAGCGCCCCCAAGTCGCAAACATACCGACGGCGGCCGCCGCCATGACCGCCGTCGCGAGCCAGCCAAGAGTCTTGAGCAGCGGCCGCAATGTGAACTGTCCCATCACGGCGCTGCGCGATCCCATCAGCATGATCATGACCATGAGCGGGACGGCGGCGACCCCGTTGATGACGGCGCTCCAAAACAGCGCCTTGATGGGATCGAGCGGCGAAAAATTGATTGCGGCCCCAGCCAGGGTCGCGACGGCGATCGCGCCATAGAACGCGGGCGCACGACCGGGTCGCTGAGCCAGGCCCACACGCCATCCCAACGCTTCGCCCACCGCATAAGCTGCGCTGCCGGCAAGCACAGGCACCGCCAGCAAGCCGGTCCCGATGACGCCAAGGGCGAAGATTTCAAAAGCCAGTCGCCCCGCGATCGGCCGTAACGCTTCGGCCGCCTGCGATGACGTCTCGATATCTTTGATCCCGTGCGCATTCAGCGTCGCGGCCGTCGTCAGCATGATGAAGAGCGCGATTACGTTCGAGAAGCCCATCCCGACCAGGGTATCGAGCTGAATGCGCGCCATTTGCCGAGGCGCTTGAAGAGGAGCGTCAATTAACGGCTTCGCATCGACGTTTTCCTTTTCGTCTTCCACCTCTTCGCCGGCTTGCCAGAAAAACAGGTAGGGACTGATGGTGGTCCCGAATACGGCGACGACGACCGTCAGATAGCCGCTCTGA
The DNA here is from genome assembly GCA_043784465.1 of Hyphomicrobiales bacterium. Classification (GTDB taxonomy): domain Bacteria; phylum Pseudomonadota; class Alphaproteobacteria; order Rhizobiales; family Beijerinckiaceae; genus Roseiarcus. The sequence goes on along the minus strand of JAYVYJ010000003.1, from coordinate 816 downwards.
AACGTGATGTGCGGCAGCGCCAAATTCTCCGCAACCACTCCCCAGGGAACGCCTACGGTGAAAACCGTGCCAACATAAGCGAACAGCGAGAGCGTCAGCCATCGCAGCACCGAGGCATAGCGCGCATACCGCATGAAAACTTCCATGAGCGTCGACGCCAGCGCGAACCCCGCGATATAGACGACCGCCGGTGCGTCGATCAGCAGCTTCAGCGCGGCCGCCATCGCGCCGAGGTCGGCCCCGATGTTTATCGTATTCGCAACAAAGAGTAGCGCGACGAGCCCGTAGAGGAGCGGGGCGGGATAATGTCGCCGCATGTTTCCGGCCAAACCTCGGCCCGTCACGCGGCCGATTTGCGCGCTGATCATCTGAATCGCGCACATCAGCGGATACGTCAGCAGCAGGGTCCAGCCCATGGTGTAGCCGAACTGCGCTCCCGCCTGGGAATACGTGGCGATACCGCTGGGGTCATCGTCCGAAGCGCCGGCAATAAGGCCCGGCCCCATGATATCGGCCAGCTTCGGCCGTTCGGGTTGCTTGATCTCGTCCTTGGGCGAACCGGCGGCTGCTGTCATGTTTCCCCCTTAAGCGACCTTGGCCGATCCATCGGGTTCACGACGCTTGGGCTACTGCCGAAAACTCGCCCTAGACGTTTCGACGCAGCCCTTCCACAGCCATTAACACCGCCTCCGGCGTCGCGGGCGAGGGCAGATCGGCGTGGCCCTTCGGCGCGCCAGCCTGCACGGCGTCCAATATCGCGCACCAGACCGCGATGCCGTGCATGAACGGGGGCTCGCCGACCGCCTTGGAGCGATA
>JAYVYJ010000002.1:0-88509 GCA_043784465.1 Hyphomicrobiales bacterium | reverse complement strand
CCTGAAACCAGCGACCGTGTTTCCGGCCTCGGCCTCACCCTGCGCCAGAACTTGACGGGTCACCGCGTCGGCCTCGACGCCGTGCTGCTGGCGGCGGCGGCTCGCGGCCCGCCTCCGCGCAGGATCGTCGACGTGGGCGCCGGCGTCGGCGCCGTCGGGCTGGCGTTGGCGCGGCTTTATCCTGGCGCTGGGGTCGATCTCATCGAGATCGACCCCGAAACCGCCTTATTGGCTCAGGCGAACGCCGCCGCCAACGGCCTGACCGCCCGTGTCGTCGTCGCCGACGTGCTAAGCCCCCCCGCCCGCCGCGCGGCAGGCCTCGTGGACGGCGCGGCGGACCTCGTCGCGACAAACCCGCCTTACTACGACGTCGCCGCCGCACGCATTTCCCCCGACCCGTCGCGCGCCCGCGCCCACGCAGCGAGCGCGCCTCTCGCCGATTGGCTGCGCGCCAGCCTCGCGCTGCTGGCGCCGGGCGGCCGATTCGCGCTCGTGCACCGCGCCGACGCGCTGCCCGAGATCTATGCCGGGCTGGAACGCCGCCTGGGCGACGTCGCCGTCCGCCCCGTCCACCCGCGCGTCGACGCCGATGCGATCCGCGTGCTGGTGACGGGCGTGAAAGGCTCGCGGGCGCCCCCGCGAATCGCGCCAGCGCTCGTGTTGCACGAGGCGGACGGCCGCCCGACGCCCGCCGCCGCCGCGCTGTACGGAGGCGGCGTGTCTCTCTGGCCATAAGCCGCCTACTGGCAGGCGGCGCATCGCTCTGGCCATCCCGCGCCGCGCCCGCTAGAAGGCGCGCGATCATGCAAGCTTACGCCGACCCCACCCGTTCCTTCCAGGCGCTGATCCTCACGCTCCAGAATTTCTGGGCGGCGCAGGGCTGCGTCGTGCTGCAACCCTACGACATGGAAGTCGGCGCCGGCACGTTTCACCCCGCCACGACCCTGCGCTCGCTGGGCCCACGCCCTTGGAAGGCGGCCTATGTGCAACCCTCACGCCGTCCCAAGGACGGGCGCTACGGGGAGAACCCCAACCGGCTCCAGCACTATTATCAGTTCCAGGTGATCCTGAAGCCCTCGCCGGACAACCTTCAGGAACTTTATCTGGCCTCGTTGCGCGCCATCGGCGTCGACATGGCCCTTCACGACGTGCGCTTTGTCGAGGACGATTGGGAATCGCCGACGCTCGGCGCGTGGGGTCTCGGCTGGGAATGTTGGTGCGACGGCATGGAAGTGTCGCAGTTCACTTACTTCCAGCAGGTCGCGGGGTTTGAATGCTCACCTGTGTCCGGGGAGTTGACTTACGGGCTAGAGCGCCTCGCCATGTACGTGCAGGGGGTCGATTCGATTTACGACATCAACTACAACGGCGTCGATGTGAGCTACGGCGACGTGTTCAAACAGGCCGAGCAGGAATATTCGCGCTTCAACTTCGAGCACGCGAACACCGAGGTGCTGTTTCGACATTTCAAGGACGCCGAGGCCGAGTGCCGCGCCCTGCTGGAGAAGGGCGAGGGCGAGCGCCACCAGATGGCGCTGCCCGCCTACGACCAGTGCATCAAGGCCAGCCACGCCTTCAACCTGCTCGACGCGCGCGGCGTGATCTCCGTCACCGAGCGCCAGAGCTACATTCTTCGCGTACGCGACCTCGCGAAAGCCTGCGGCGCGGCCTGGCTGAAGACCGCTGGCGGCGGAGCCTAAGACATGCCCGATCTTCTCCTCGAACTGTTCTCCGAAGAAATCCCCGCCCGTATGCAAAAGCAAGCGGCGGAGGACCTTCGCAAATTGGTCACGTCAGCCTTGGTTGATGCAGGGCTCACCTACGAAGGCGCGCAGGCGTTCGCCACGCCGCGCCGCCTGACGCTGCATATAATCGGCCTGCCCGCCGCGCAGCCCGACCGGCGCGAGGAGCGCAAGGGGCCGCGCGTCGGCGCGCCCGACGCCGCTGTTCAGGGGTTTTTGAAAAGCGCGGGGCTGGCGAGCCTCGATCAGGCGCAAAAGGTTTCAGACGGCAAGAAGGGCGAGATTTACGTCGCATTGATCGAGCACAAGGGCCGCGCGACGGCGGAATTGATCGCCGACCTGCTGCCGCCGATTTTTCGCGCCTTCCCGTGGCCCAAGTCGATGCGCTGGGGCGCGGGTTCCGTGCGGCCCGACACGCTGCGCTGGGTGCGCCCGTTGCGCTCGATCCTTTGCACCTTCGGCGGCCCCGTCGAAACGCCCGAGATCGTGCCGTTCGCGCTCGACGGCATTGCGTCGGGCGACGTGACCTACGGCCATCGCTTCATGGCGCCGGGGGCGCTGCACGTTCGCCGTTTCGAGGATTACGTCGCCGCCTTGCAGAAGGCGAAAGTCGTGCTCGACGCGGACCGCCGCAAACAGATCATCCTCGCCGACGCGCGCTCGCTTGCGCTCGCGCAGGGGTTGGCGTTGGTTGAGGACGAAGGCTTGTTGGAAGAGGTCGCAGGCCTCGTCGAATGGCCGGTCGTGCTGATGGGTTCGTTCGAGCCAGAGTTTCTGGAGATTCCTCCGGAGGTGATCCGCGCGACGATCCGCACCAACCAGAAATGTTTCGTGCTGCGCGACGCCGATGGCGCGTTGGCGAACCGGTTCGTGCTGGTGTCCAATCTTCTGGCGAGCGACGGCGGCGCGGCGATTGCGGCGGGCAACGCCCGCGTGGTGCGCGCCCGCCTCTCCGACGCCCGCCATTTCTGGGCCACCGACCTCGGCCCCCTGCCCGGCTACCCCGCCGACAAACCGCTCGACCAGCGCCTCGCCAAGCTGAAGGCGCTCGGCATCGTGTTCCACGAAAAACTCGGCACGCAAGCCGAACGCATAGACCGCATCGCCGCTTTGGCGCGGGCGCTAGCCCCGCCGGTCGGCTGCGTGCCCGACCTCGCCGAGCGCGCCGCGCGTTTGGCCAAGGCCGACCTCGTGACCGAAATGGTTGGCGAGTTCCCCGAGTTGCAGGGCCTGATGGGGCGCTATTACGCCGCCGCGCAGGGCGAGGATATCAACGTCGCTCAGGCGATTGAGGAACATTACAAGCCGCAGGGACCGGCAGACCGCGTGCCGACCTCGCCGGAGTCGATTGCAGTGGCGCTTGCCGACAAGCTCGATACGCTGTCGGGGTTCTGGGCGATTGAAGAGAAGCCGACGGGGAGCAAAGATCCGTATGCGCTACGACGGGCCGCGTTGGGGGTGATCCGCATTGTGCTGGAGAATGAACTGCGCTTGGCGCTGGTTGAAATTTTTCAAGCCGCTCTGTCGTCCCTTATTTCGGTAACTTCGCTGTCACGTGCCGATGGGGCGTATTTTGTTCTCACGATTTCGTCCAAAGTTGATAAGCTTGAGACGATTACTCAGCGAGGAGCATTCTCCGTTTCCAATATCTCCGCGCAAGAAGCCGACCACGAAAGTCGAGCGGGTCGAAAGATCGCTTTCGATCTACTCGCCTTTTTCGCCGACCGCCTAAAAGTCTACCTGCGCGACAAGGGAGCCCGTCACGATCTCATCGACGCGGTGTTCGCTCTGTCCGGCCAGGACGATCTGTTAATGATCGTCCGCCGCGTCGAGGCGCTCGGCGCGTTTCTAGACACGGAGGACGGCAAGAACCTGCTGGCTGGCTACCGCCGGGCCGCCAACATTCTCAAGGCGGAGGAAAAGAAGGGCGAGAGTTTCGCTGGCGCCTACGATCCCGCGCTGCTGCGCGAGGCGGAGGAGACCGCGCTGACCGCAGCATTGGAAGTCGCCGCCCGCGATGCGGCGACGGAAGTCGCACAAGAAAACTTCGGGGCTGCGATGCGCGCGCTCTCTACGCTGCGCGCGCCGGTGGACGCTTTTTTCACCGCCGTCACCGTCAACGCCGACGATTCGGCGCTGCGGGTCAACCGCCTGCGGTTGCTCGCGGCGCTGCGGGACGCTGTGCATACCGTGGCGGATTTTTCGAAGATCGGCGGATAAGCGGCGTTCTCACAAACACCGCGCGTTGCATCATGGCCGGGCTTGTCCCGGCGATCCAAGCTGAGTCGCTGCTTTTAGTTTGCGGAACAAACAACCGCGCCATCCGCAGCTTCCCTCACCGTTCTGAAAGCGCCCTGACGCTTCGCCGCGTGGATGGCCGGGACAAGACCGGCCATGACGGCGGACGCGGCGATCAACCAACCGCCCTCACCGCCGCCGCCGCTGCTTCATCGCCCCACCCTTCGGCCTCGCCTCGCCGCCGCCGAGATTGTGCGGCCCCATATCCTCGTCCGTCGGCTTGTGGATGCGAGTTGGCATGTTCGCCGCCCGCCCATACTTCTTCTCGCCCGCAAACGCCCCCGCGCTCGCCTCCACCGCCGCCTGCCGTGCGAGAGGATCGTCGCCGACCGCCAGTTCCACCGCCCGCAACCGCTTCAACTCGTCGCGCAACCGCGCCGCTTCCTCGAAGTCGAGGTTGCCCGCCGCCGTCTTCATCCGCTTTTCCAGATCCGCCAGCGTCGTCTGAAAATTGTGGCCGATGGCCGGCGTCAAGGCCATCCCCGCGTCCACCGTCACATGGTCCTTTTCGTAGACCGAGTTCATGATGTCCTGAATGCCGCGCTTGATAGAAGCGGGCGTGATGCCGTGCTCGGTGTTGTATTCCTCCTGCTTGGCGCGGCGACGGCTGGTCTCGTCCATCGCGCGCTTCATCGAGCCGGTGATCCGGTCGGCGTACAGAATCACGCGCCCGTCGACATTGCGCGCTGCGCGCCCGATCGTCTGCACAAGCGACGTCTCCGAGCGCAAAAACCCTTCCTTGTCCGCGTCGAGAATCGCCACCAAAGCACACTCGGGAATATCGAGCCCCTCGCGCAAAAGGTTGATGCCAATCAGCACGTCGAACGCGCCCAGCCTGAGATCCCGGATGATCTCGATGCGCTCGATGGTGTCGATGTCGGAATGCATGTAGCGCACGCGTACGCCGTGCTCGTGCAGGTATTCCGTCAAATCCTCCGCCATGCGCTTGGTCAGCGTCGTGACCAGCGTGCGCTGCCCCAACAGCGCCACGCGCCTGACCTCTCCCAGCAGATCGTCAACCTGCGCGCGCGCAGGCCGTATCTCGACCGGCGGATCGATCAACCCCGTCGGCCGGATCACCTGCTCGACAAACACGCCCTGCGTGCGCTCCAACTCCCAATCGCCTGGCGTCGCCGAGACATGCACCGTCTGCGGCCGCATCGCCTCCCATTCCTCGAAGCGCAGCGGCCTATTGTCCATGCACGAGGGCAGCCGGAAGCCGTATTCGGCCAGCGTCGCCTTGCGCCGATAGTCGCCCTTGTACATGCCGCCGATTTGCGGCACCGTCACGTGGCTTTCGTCAGTGAACACCAAAGCATTGTCAGGCAGATATTCAAACAACGTCGGCGGCGGCTCGCCGGGGCGGCGGCCCGTCAGATAACGCGAATAATTCTCGATGCCCGCGCAGGAGCCGGTCGATTCCAGCATTTCCAGATCGAACGTCGTGCGCTGCTCCAGCCGTTGCGCCTCCAGATAACGCCCCTGCCCGTTCAGCGCGTCGAGCCGCTCCTTCAACTCGCGCTTGATCGAGTCCATCGACTGGATCAGCGTCGGGCGGGGCGTCACGTAATGGCTGTTGGCGTAGATTTTCACGAATTCCAGATCGTTGGATTTCGCGCCTGTCAGCGGATCGAACTCGGAGATCGATTCGATCTCGTCGCCGAAGAAGTTGATGCGCCACGCCCGGTCCTCGTAATGCGCCGGGAACAGGTCCATCGTGTCGCCGCGAACGCGAAACACGCCGCGCACGAAATCGCCCGGCGAGCGCTTGTATTGCAGCGCCACGAGATCGGCGATGACCTGCCGCTGGTCGACCTTGTCGCCGACCGACAGCGAGAACGTCATGGCGGTGTACGTCTCGACCGAGCCGATGCCGTAGATGCACGAGACCGACGCCACGATGATGACGTCGTCGCGCTCCAGCACCGCGCGCGTCGCCGCGTGCCGCATGCGGTCAATCTGCTCGTTGATTGACGATTCCTTCTCGATGTAGGTGTCCGTGCGCGGCACATAGGCTTCGGGCTGGTAATAGTCGTAGTAGGAAACGAAATACTCGACGGCGTTGTCGGGAAAGAAGCTCTTGAACTCGCCATAAAGCTGCGCCGCCAGCGTCTTGTTGGGCGCCAGGATCAACGCCGGCCGGTTGGTCGCCTCGATCACCTTGGCCATCGTGAACGTCTTGCCGGAGCCGGTCACGCCCAGCAGCACCTGATCGCGGTCATGCGCGTTGACGCCCTCGACCAATTGCCTGATCGCCTCTGGCTGATCGCCCTTGGGCTCGAATTCCGACACGACCCTGAAACGACGCCCGCCCTCCGACTTCGCAGGGCGCGCGGGCCGGTGCGGCGTCCAGGTCGGCCGGTCGCGCAGGTTGGGGTCGCCGCCCTCCAGCAATTCCTTGAGCGATTCGGCGGTCGCGGTCGCGCCCGTCATGCCGCGCGGATGCAGGGCCTCGTAGGGCGCAGGCGCTTCGGCCAGGCCCAGCGCGGGATTCAACAACGCCGCCAGATGTTCGCCGAGCGGATGAACCTCGGGCTTTTGGGCTTTGGATTTGGGCGCCTTGGTCATAACCGTTAATATGGAACGAAACGCGCACAGTGCAAAGGGCGGGTCGCATGCGGTTTTGGGTTTTGGCGGTGTGGCTTGCGTGCGCGCCCGCGCGGGCTGGCGTACGTGAGACGGTGGCCGCGCTGGCGCCGAGGGCGACAGTGCTGGTCGTGAACGCGCAGGGCCAGGAATTATTGGCCCAAAACGCCGACGCGGCTTTCGTCCCGGCTTCGGTGACGAAGATCGTGACGGCCTGGCTGGCGCTCGACGTGCTGGGCGCCGATTACCGTTTCGAGACCAAGTTTTATCTCGACGCCCGGCGCGTCCTCTACGTGCGCGGCGGCGGCGATCCCTATCTGATCTCGGAGGAATTGGCTGCGCTAGCGCCCGAGCTGCTGGCCGCGACGGGCAAGGCGCCGTTCAGCGGCCTGGTGCTCGACGCCAGCTATTATCCCGCCGACCTGGCGATCCCGGGGATCGAGGACGACGGTAAGGCTTATGACGCGCTCAATTCCGCGCTGGCCGTCAATTTCAATACGGTGTTCGCCACGCGACGCGGCGACGACGTGCGCTCCGCCGAGCCGCAAACGCCGATCACGCCGCTCGCGATTTCGGAATTTCGCGCGCGCGGGCCCAGAGGCAGCGGGCGCATCAGCCTCAGCCAGAACCCGGCGGTCAGCCTGCAATATGCCGGCGAATTGCTGGCGGCGTTCATTGTGCGCGCGGGGGGCCTAATGAACGGCCCGATCACGACCGGCGCCGTCCCGCAGGGGCTTGCGCCGGTCTATATCCACAGGCAGTCGCGGCCGCTGTCGCAGGTTTTGACGGGGCTGCTGGCCAGCTCCAACAATTACACGGCCAACCAGATTTTTCTGGAGATCGGCGGCGCCAAGCTCGGCGGCCCGGTGAGTTTAGCCAAATCCCTGCAAGTCGCCGACGCGGCGCTTGAGGCGCAGGGCCTCAAAGGAGCCATCCATATGGAGGAAGGTTCGGGGATCAGCCGCGACGGCCGTTTCACGGCGCGCGGGCTGGCGAAGGTGCTGGACCTGTTCTCCGCCCACGCCGACCTGCTGCGCGGGCACGACGGCGGGCTCAACAAGACCGGGACGATGAGCGGCGTCCGCACGCTTGCGGGGTTCGCCGACACCAAGGCGCATGGGCGGGTGCGCTTCGTGTTCGCTGGCGTGGACGATGACGAGATGCGGTTTCGGGTGCTGAAGGCGGTGAAGGAAGGGATGTAGATAGGTATGGGACAGTCATCCCTTGGCGATATAATATCGCTTTTTCATTCTGGGGTTACCAAGTAAGTCAGCGTGTAGAAATTTCGACGAACTTCGTTCGATTCCAAACACGCTTGATAGGAGGTAGAGTCGAAGGAGTCACCCCCGCCGCAACGCCGCCAACCCCCGCAGCGCCGCATCTTCCGGCCCCGCCACGATCTCCACCCCCAGCCTCCCCCCGGCCTCGGCGTATCGCGCGCATAACCCCGCCGACCCCAGCGCCACGGCCCGCGTCGCCCCTCGCGCGCCCGCCAGAATCTCGGCGCCGATCAGCAGCCCCGACAGATATTCGCCCAACTGATCCGGCGGCAGCGTGTCGAACAGGCCGAACGTGCGCGCCGCGAAGATCGCGTGCAGTAGATCGCCCGGCCGCGCCAGCCCGCGCGCCGAATCGACCCCGAGCGCAAAACCTTCGCCCGGTCGCTCCGGCGCCATCATGCGCCCCAGCACGCTGTGCGTTTTCAGAATGGCAAAGACCTCGCCCGTCATGAACGTCTCGAAGCCGACGATGCGCCCGCCCTCGACCCGCGCCCATTTCGCGTGCGTTCCCGGCAGGACATAAACGCCGTCCGCGCCCGCCCCGAGCAGTTGCGTCTCCTCGCCGCGCATGACGTCCGGCGCCCCGGAAGCGTCGATCCCGCGCACTCCAGGCGCGATCCGCACGTCGCCGAAGCTCGTCGAAATCGTCACGCAGGCCGCCGCGATCTCGGCCCGTCCCGCCGGGCAGGCGACATAGGGCGCCTCGCGCCAGCCCTGTTTCGCGCCGACCATGCCGCACGCGTAAACGGCCAGGCGCGGCCAGCCCGCCAGCCGCTCGCCCAGATAGCCCTCGTGTTCTCCCGCCGCCAGCGACAGCGCGCCGCGCCCGTCGGGCAGCGTCTCTAACGCGCGGCCATCGGAATCGGCGAGGAAAGCCCGAAACGAGGTGGTGCCCCAGTCGACGCCGATGAACGCGGGTTGGGTCATGGGGCTTCCTCCGGCCGCGCTTCGATCTCGGCCGGCGGGATCACCACGATCCGCCCGCTCCCGAAATCGATTTCCGGCGCCGCCGCGCGGGTGAACGCCAGCAGCAACGTCGTCCCGCCGCCCGTGGGCGCGATCTCCAGAATGTCGCCCGCGCCGTGGTTGAACACCGCCGCCACGCGCCCCACCGGCTCCCCGGAGGCCGACACCGCCTCCAGCCCGATAAGATCATCGTAGTAAAACTCGTCCGCGTCGGGCGGCGGCAATTGCGAGCGGCGCGCGAAAATCTCCACGCCCGTCAGCGCCGCCGCCGCGTCCCGCGTCGCCACGCCCTCAACGCGAGCGACCAGCATGTCGTCGCGCAGTTCCCGCACGATCTTCACCGGAAAACGCCGTACTCCGCCTGCATCGGTCAGCGGCCCGTAGCCGCCTATGTCGGACGGCGCGGCGGTGTAGGACTTGATGCGGATTTCGCCCCGCACCCCCTGGGGCGCGCCGAACACGCCCAGGGCGATGAGACGATCCGCTCCCAAGGCTTACGCAGCCGCGGCGGCGGCGGCGAGCTTGGCGGCCTCGGCGGCGCGCTCCTGCGCTTTCTTCTTGGGCTTGGCTTTCTCAGGGTTGTTTTGCGGCTCGCGCTTGGCGGCGCCGAGGCTGTCGAGCAGACGCAGCACGCGGTCGGTCGGCTGAGCGCCCTTGGACAGCCAATCCTTGGCCTTCTCGACGTCGAGCACGAGGCGGGTCGCGTCGTCCTTGGCCTTCATCGGGTCGAACGTGCCGATCTTTTCGACGAAGCGGCCGTCGCGCGGCATGCGGGCGTCGGCGATCACGATGCGGTAGAACGGGCGCTTCTTGGCGCCGCCGCGAGACAGGCGAATCTTGAGGGACATTGGGTTACCTTTCAGGAGAAATCGCGTTTGAACGTTAGCTTTCCGCTCTTGTCCGGATGGCGGAAAATTCCGGTTTCGACTTCACGAAACATCATCGTTCGCTCCATCCGCGCGCCAAGGCGCTCAGCGACCGCGATCGAAGCTTGATTGGGCATGGCGATCAGGCTCACCGCCGTCGTCCAGCCCGCGACCTCATAGGCCCACGCGCGCGCCCGCAGCGCCGCTTCCGTCGCCAGCCCTTTGCCGCGCGCGGCGGGGTCAAGCGCCCAGCCGATCTCCGGCTCCGGCCATCCTTCCGGATTCCAAAGCCCCGCCCAGCCGATCAGGCCCGGAGCGTTCTTGATCTCAAGCGCCCAGAGGCCACAGCCGCGCAACGCCCAATGCCCGACGGTGGCCGCCAGATGCGTCCAGGCCGTCTCACGGTCGCAAACTCCGCCGATATGGCGCATCGTTTGCGCGTCGCCATAGACAGCGGCGTAAGGCTCGAAGTCCGTCGCGCGCCATTCGCGCAGACGCAATCTCTCTGTTTCAAGAACCGGGATCACTTCTTCTTCGCCCCGAAGGGATTGAAACCGCCGCCAAGGCCCGGCAATTTCGGCAGCCCGCCGCCGGGAAAACTCTGAGGCAGATTGAGCCCTGGCGGCGGCGCGGCGCCCTGTCCCATCTGCTTCTGCAGAGCGGCGATCTCTTCCGGCTTGGGCATGGCCCCGCCTCCGGGCAGGCCCATCATGGACGCCATCTTGCCCATCATGCCCTTGCCGCCTTTACCGCCCATCATCTTCATCATGTCGGCCATCTGGCGGTGCTGTTTGAGCAACCGGTTGACGGCGTCCACCTGCACGCCCGCCCCCGCCGCGATGCGTTTCTTGCGGCTCGCCTTGCGCGCGTCGTCGTTCAACAGATGCGGGTTGCGCCGTTCCCTCGGGGTCATCGAGGAGATGATTGCGCGCTGGCGTTTCAGCGACTTGTCGTCGAAGCCGGAATTGGCGATCTGGTCCTTCATTTTGGCGACGCCGGGCAACATGCCCATGATGCCGCCCATGCCGCCCATTTTCTCGATCTGGGCGAACTGGCCCGCGAGATCGTCGAGATCAAAGACGCCCTTGCGCATCTTTTCGGCCATCCTGGCCGCCTGATCCATGTCGATCTGCTCGGCCGCCTTTTCGACGAGGCTGACGATGTCGCCCATGCCGAGGATGCGGTCCGCCAGCCGCCGGGGATGGAAATCCTCCAGCGCGTCCATCTTCTCGCCGACGCCCAGCAGCTTGATGGGCTTGCCCGTCACCGCGCGCATGGAGAGCGCCGCGCCGCCGCGCCCGTCGCCGTCCGCGCGCGTCAGCACGATGCCGGTGACGCCGACGCGCTCGTTGAAGCTCTTGGCGAGGTTGACCGCGTCCTGCCCCGTCAGCGCGTCGGCGACCAGCAGGATTTCATGCGGGCGCGTGGCGTCGCGAATCTCCGCCATCTCGTCCATCAGCAGTTCGTCGATATGCGTGCGCCCCGCCGTATCGAGGATCACCACGTCGTAGCCCTGCAAGCGAGCGACGCTCTCCGCGCGTTTCGCGATCTCGACCGGGGTCTGCCCCGGCACGATGGGCAGCGTGTCGACGCCAACCTGCACGCCCAGCACCCGCAACTGCTCCTGCGCGGCGGGGCGCTTGACGTCGAGCGAAGCCATCAGCACCCGGCGCTTGTTGCGCTCGGTCAGCCGCTTGGCGATCTTTGCCGCCGTGGTGGTTTTGCCCGCGCCCTGCAAGCCGACCAGCATCACGGCGACAGGCGCGGGTGCATTGAGGTCTATGGTCTGGCTTTCTTCGCCCAGCGTCTCCACCAGCGAATCGTGGACGATCTTGACGACCATCTGGCCGGGCTTGATCGACTTCATCACCGCGGCGCCGATGGCCTTGGCGCGCGTGCGGTCGATGAACGAGCGCACCACGTCGAGCGCGACGTCGGCCTCCAGCAGCGCGCGGCGCACTTCGCGCATGGCGGCGTTCACGTCCTCCTCCGAGAGGTGGCCGCGTCCGGTCAGCTTGTCCAATATGCCGGAGAGCTTGTCGGAAAGGCTCTCGAACATGCGTTCGCTCCACAGGTTCGATGAAGCCACGCCAACACGCATCGCGCCCGGGGGCGCAAACGCGCTGCCGGACGGGGCCGATCTTGTCAGACAAGATCAGGCGGTTCGTGTGACCCTTAGCCATTCGAATAAGTGTTCCCGTTAGAGGTGCCCCGGCCGCGTGTCAAGTTGACGCCACATCCGAACATACGCGAAACCGGGGCGTTCTTGTGATACCGCGAGTTTTTCGCCGGAGCGCCACCGCATGTCAGATTACGAACTCTACTACTGGCCGATCCCGTTTCGCGGCCAGTTCGTGCGCGCCCTCCTCGCCTTTGCGGGCAAAACCTGGAGCGAGCACGACGGCGAGGAGATCTCGAAAATGATGGACGGGCCGTTGCGCCAGATGCCAGTTCCCTTCATGGGTCCGCCTCTGCTTGTCGACAACAAGACCGGGTTCGCGATCTCGCAGATGCCCGCGATTGTGCTCTATCTCGGCGACACCCTGAAATTATTGCCCGAAGACCCCAAACTGCGCGCTTTGACCCTCAAGATCGTGATGGACGCCAACGACGTCATCGACGACCTCACCCTCGACGGCGGCCGCCTGATGTGGACGCCTCCTCGCTGGGAGGGTTTTGTCCCGCGCCTCAGCGCCTGGATGACGTTCGGCGAGGAGATCGGCCGCCGCCACGGTTTAACCCGCAAGGCGGGGACGATGCTGGGCGAAGCGGAACCTGGCGTCGCGGATGTCATGACGGCGATCCTCTGGGGGACGATCGCCGACCGCTTCCCGACGCTCAAGGAGCAACTCGAAGAGCACGCGCCGATGACCGCCGCGCTGACGCAGCGCGTCGCCGCCCTCCCCGCGCTCGCCCAACTCGCCGCGAAGGCGCGGGCCGATTATGGCGACGCCTATTGCGGCGGGCGGATCGAGGCTTCGCTGCGCAAGGTGCTGTAAAGCGCCGTGTCGTTAGCCAAGCCGATCGAGCCAGCCCGGCAAGTCCGCGAAGGCGCGAAGGGCGGTGAACCGCCGTTCGCCCACCGGCGCCGTGGCCCGTTCGTGCGACCACTCGAATTCGTTCGGAATATGCACGGCGTAGGCGCCGGCCTCCAGCGCCGGCAGTATGTCCGACCGCAGCGAATTGCCGACCATCAGGGCGCGTTGAGGCCCTGCTCCGTAACGCGCGAAAATCCGCGCGTAAACCTGGGGGGTCTTCTCGCTGACGATCTCCACGCCTTCGAAATGTTCGCCCAACCCTGAGGCGGCGAGCTTCGACTCCTGATGAAACAGATCGCCCTTGGTGACCAGCACCAGTCGCGCCCTTCGCTTCAGTTCAGGCAGGGTGTCGGCGACGCCGGGCAGCGGCGAAATGGGATGGCGCATCAGTTCGCGCCCGAGCGCGAGAATTTCCCTCACCGTCGCTGCGGGCAGCGCGTCGCCGCCAATCTCCAGCGCCGTCTCCAGCATCGACAGCGTGAAGCCCTTCACCCCGTAGCCATAGACATGAAGGTTGCGCCCTTCCGCTTCGATCAATCGCGCCTCGCTCCGTGCGGGGTCGATGAACGCTGTCAGCAGCGCGTGATAACGCCGCGCCGAGTCCTGAAAATAGCTTTCGTGGTCCCACAGCGTGTCATCCGCGTCGAGACAGATCAGATCGAGCGGCAATCAGGCGTCTTCCTCGTGCATGACCGCGTCATAGCCCCACAGGCGTTTGACGTGTCGCATCACCTTGTCGCGGTCGCCCTCGGCCAGCGGCACGCTGTTGCGGCGCTTGTGACGCATCACCAGCTTGCGGTCGCCCAGCAGGTCGACGTCGATCACCTGAATGTCGGGGTCGCGCGCAGCGACGTCATAAGTGTCGGCCAGCGCATTGCGCACGCGCCGATAGCCCTCGTCGTCATGGATGGCGCCGATGCCGTATTCGGATTCCGACGCCCTGTCGGTCAGCACGAAGAACTTGAACTTGCGGATCAGATGCGGGCTCAAATACTGACGGACGAACGACTCGTCGCGATAGGTCGCCCAGATCTCCTTAAGCGCGGCGCGCCAGTTCTGACATCCTGCAATGTCGGGGAACCAGGCGCGGTCCTCTTCCGTCGGCGCGAGGCAGATGCGCTTGATGTCCTCCATCATCGCAAAGCCAAGCGCGTAAGGATTGATGCCGCTGTGTTGCGGGTGGTCGAACTCGGTCTGATAAACCACGTTGCTGTGGCTATGCAGGATTTCCAGCAGCGCGCCTTCGGAGATCAGCCCCCGGTCATAAAGCGCGTTGACGATGTAATAATGGATGAACGTAGCGCAGCCTTCGTTCATCAGCTTGGTCTGCCGCTGCGGGTAAAAATATTGCGACGTATTGCGCACGATGCGCAGCAACTCCCGCTGCCAGGGATGCAGGATCGGACTGTTCTTCTCTAAAAAATACAGCAGATTTTCTTCCGGCAGCCGATGCCGCAGCTTGCGCTCGGCGGCTTCGAGTTCGGCCGAAGTCGGCGGCTTCGCCTTGCCGAAGCTTGGAACGGTGCGCCAGATGTCATTGAACGAAGCGTCCGCGTCCGCCTGCCGTTCTCGCCGCCGTTTCTCGTAGTCGGACAGCTTCATCTTGCTCGCACGGCGATAGCGAAACACGCTCTGGTTCTGCAACGCATGCGCCGCGTCGAGGATCGACTCGACCGCCTCTTGCCCGTGCTTCTCCTCGCACTCCGCGACATAGCGCTTGGCGAATTCCAGATAGTCCAGAATCCCGTTGGGGTCCGTCCATTGCTGGAACATGTAATTGTTCTTGAAGAAATGATTGTGCCCGAACGCCGCATGCGCCAGCACCAGCGTCTGCATCGCCATGGAGTTCTCTTCCATATAATAGCTGATGCAGGGGTTCGAGTTGATGACGATTTCATAGGCCAGCGCCTGATAGCCCTTGCGATAGAGCATCTCGTCGCGCACGAAACGTTTGCCAAAAGACCAGTGCGAATACATCAGCGGCATGCCGACGGACGAATAAGCGTCGAGCATCTGTTCGGCGGAGATGACCTCGATCTGGTTGGGGAAAACGTCGAGGCCGAGGTCGTTGAGCGCGACGTCCTGCACCGCCTCATAGACCGTTTGCATCAGCGCGAAATCCCATTCCGCGCCTTCAAACAGAGGCTTCTCGGCCCGGGGGCGTCCCGCCGTCTCGTTCATGTCGTCGCCTTCTCCCGCTGCCGGGCGAACAATTCCCTGAATACAGGATAAATGTCCGCCGGGTTCGACACCTTGCGCATCGCGAAATTCTTCGCGACATCGGTCAGGCTCGAATAGCCGCGCCAAAGCTCTTTCAGATCGCCGCCGCTCCAGTGCGAGGACATGTCGCGGTCAGCGATCTCGATGTAAGCGAAATATTGTGTCGAGGGCAGGATTTCGTCGGTCAGCAACTGTAGGCAGCGCTCGGTGTCGCCGCCCGAATTGTCGCCGTCCGAAGCCTCGGCGCAATAGATGTTCCACTCGGCGGGGGAATAGCGTTTGTCCCTGATCTCAATCATCTCTTCGAGCGCCGACGACACCACCGTGCCGCCCGTCTCGCGGCCGTAGAAAAATTCGTGCTCGTCAACCTCCTTGGCCTCGTGCGTATGCCGCACAAACACCACGTCGACGCGTTCATATTTGCGCTTCAAGAACAGGTGCAGCAGGATAAAGAACCGTTTGGCGAGGTCCTTCTCCCGCTCGCCCATCGAAGCCGACACGTCCATCAGACAAAACATCACCGCCTTCGCGCGTGGCACGGTCACGCGTGAGAACCGGTTGTAACGCACGTCGATGGGATCGATGAACGGCACGACGCGCAACAAATGCTTGAGGCGCTTCAACTCGACATGCAGTTCGGCGGCTTCCGCCTTCAACGCCTCGCTCGAAGGCGTCTCGCCGATTTCCGCCAGCCGCGCCTCGATCTTCTCGACCTCCGAGCGGCTCGGGCGGCGCAGTGCGAGCCGCCGGCTCAGGCTGTGGCGCATCGTGCGCAGCACGTTGAGATTGGGGATCAACCCGTCGGCGGAATACCCCGCCCGGCGCGGTTCGGCCAGCTTGGCGTCCTTGATCGAGGACTTGATGAGATCGGGAAGTTCGAGATCCTCGAACAGCAGGTCCAGAAATTCGGCTTCCGTCAGCGCAAAATTAAATTCGTCCTCGCCGTCGCCGTCCTGCGCCCCTTTGCGTCCGCGCCCGCCGCCCCCACCCTTGGGCTTGTCGATCCGGTCGCCGGTGACAAATTCCTTGTTGCCGGGCAACACGCGCTCGCGATTGCCGCCCTGGTCGGATTCATGAAAAAACGGCTCGTTGATGCCATCGGTGGGGATGGAGACCGAACCGCCCTTGGCGGCGTCGCCGATCGAGCGTTCCCGCACCGCCTTATCGACCGCCTCCTTGATCCGGGCGCGCGACCTTTTGAGGAAGCGCATCCGGTTGCCGAGGCTCTTGTCCCGTGGATTCAGACGCCGGTCGATGAACTGGGGCATTCTTTGTTCCTCGGTCCGCTACCCGGCCTTGTTGACGCGCATGTACCATTCAACCAGCCGTCGAACCTGCCGTTCCGTATATCCGCGGGATTTCATACGATCGAGAAATTCTTCATGCTGCTTCTCGGTCTTGGTGTCCTGTTTCGCCCCGAAGCTAATGACCGGCAACAGTTCCTCCACCTGGCTGAACATCCGCTTCTCGATCACTTCGCGGATTTTCTCGTAAGACGTCCACGACGGGTTCTTGCCGCCATGATTGGCGCGCGCACGCAACGCGAATTTGACGATCTCGTTGCGGAAATCCTTCGGGTTGGCGATCCCAGCCGGCTTCTCGATCTTGGAAAGCTCGGTGTCGAGAATCTTGCGGTCGAACACCTGCCCTGTGTCCGCGTCCTTATAGTCCTGATCCTCGATCCAGGCATCGGCATAGGCGATGTAGCGGTTGAACAGGTTTTGCCCGTATTCGCTGTAGGATTCGATATAGGCTTTCTGGATTTCCCGGCCGATGAACTCCGCATAACGCGGCGCCAGTTGCGATTTGATGAAATCGACGTAGCGCTCTTCGACCTCCTTGGGGAACTGCTCGCGCTTGAGCGCCTGCTCCAGCACATACATCAGATGCACGGGATCGGCTGCAATCTCCTCGTTGTCGTAGTTGAACGTCTCCGACAGCACCTTGAAGGCGAAGCGCGTCGAGATCCCGTTCATGCCCTCCGAGACGCCGGCCGCTTCGCGATACTCCTGAATCGACTTCGCCTTGGGGTCGGTGTCCTTCAGATTGTCGCCGTTGAAGACGCGCATCTTGGAATAGATCGGCGAGTTCTGATGCTCCTTGAGCCGCGACAATACGCAGAAGCGCGCGAGTATCTCCAGCACCTCGGGCGCGCAGATCGCCTGGCTCAACTCGCTGCCTTCCAGCAGCTTGTGATAAATTTGCGCCTCTTCGGTCGCACGCAGGCAATAGGGCACCTTGACAACGCAGATGCGGTCGAGGAACGCTTCGTTATTCCTGTTGTTCTTGAACTGCTCCCACTCGCTTTCGTTCGAGTGCGCCAGGATTACGCCCTGATAGGGCATGGCGCCGAGGTTCTCGGTTCCCGCGTAATTGCCCTCCTGCGTCGCCGTCAGCAGCGGATGCAGCACCTTGATCGGCGCCTTGAACATTTCGACGAATTCCAGCATTCCCTGCGTCGTGCGGTTGAGGCCGCCCGAATAGCTGTACGCGTCGGGGTCATGCTGCGAGAAGTGCTCCAGCTTACGAATGTCGACCTTGCCGACCAGCGCCGAGATATCCTGATTGTTCTCGTCGCCGGGTTCGGTCTTGGCGACGCCAATCTGGCGCAACTTGCTGGGATAAAGTTTGACGACGTTGAAGCGCGTGAGGTCGCCGTCGAATTCGTCGAGCCGCTTGGTCGCCCAGGGCGAGCAGACGCCGGTCAATTTGCGCAACGGGATGTTGTATTGCCTCTCCAGCATCTCGCTCATCTGATCGGGACGAAACAGGCCCAGCGGCGATTCGAACACCGGGCTCAGTTCTTCCCCCGCCGCCAGAACGTAGATCGGCTGCGTCTCGATCAGCGCCTTCAGCCGCTCGGCCAGCGAGGATTTGCCGCCGCCAACCGGCCCCAATAGATAAAGCACCTGCTTGCGCTCTTCGAGCCCCTGCGCGGCGTGGTTGAAATAGCTGACGACGCGCTGGATCGTGTCCTCCATGCCGAAAAAGCCGGTCATGGTCGGATAGATCTTGATCGTCCGGTTGAGGAAAACGCGCCCCAACCGCGAATCCTTGGAGGTGTCCACGACGGTCGGTTCGCCGATCGCCGCGATCATGCGTTCGGCCGCACTGGCGTAGAAAGTGGGGTCGTCCTTGCAGCCGTCCAGATATTCCATCAGCGTCATCGACACGCGCCGTTCTCGCGCCCAGGCCGAGGAGAACCTCTCGAACACGTTCGAACCTTTCAGTTCGGCGCGAGGTGGGGAAGTCGCGAATGCGGTTGCCGCCTTGGCGTTCATTTCGGGCTCCGAAATGGTGGGTATTCTGTGCTTGGGTTCAACGTGCGATTGAATGCTTAATTAAAGGTAAAACTTTGTCCCGAACTGAGACAAGCGGCGCACCGCCCGTTTGTCTGGGCACGTTTGTCTGGGCCCGTTTGTCGCGGCCCGTCTTGGGAAGCCCTGCTTGAGCGGCTTCATTCGCATCGCGGCGGCCACGGAGGGCGGGACGCCGGAATTTTCAGGTGAGTCTTCAGCTTTTCGACAGCAAAACCCAAAGTCAGAGCCTGCGCAAGCCCCTGTCCGGGCAAGGTTGCAAGCCTTGAGCCAGTTCAGGTGGCGGCGCTTCGACGCGTCTCTTATTTGTCACGCTCCGCCCAGCGCCCCCGAAGCCGCCAGTTCCTGTGCGGCCGCATAGCGTCGCGCGGCATAAGCCTCGCGCAGCACGCCGACCACCTTCCCCTGCGCGTCGGCGACGGCCAGCACCTCCGATTGCGCCTGCGCGAAGGCGTCGAGCGCCTGCCGGATGTTGTGATCGGGCCTCAGCGTCGCCTCCCGAAGCCGCGCCAACGTCGAAATCGCATCGCCCTCGGCCCCCTCCACATGCGCCTGCGCCGTCGCAACGAGCCCGGCGTAGCGCCCATCCGCGTCGGCGAGCGCGACAAAGGGCGGGCCGCCGAGCGGATGGGCGAGGCGGAACGTCGCGAGCGTCGCGCGCGCCGGCGAGAGGGGCGCCGCCGTGTCCATCAGGCTCGCCACCAGCAGCGTCCGCGCCCAGCCGACGTCCTGGGCGCCCGCAATGTCCTCGCCGCGCAGATGCAACCGCCAGGTCGAGAACGAATAGCCAAAAATGGCCTTCACCGTCAGATGGCTGGCGACGCAGCCGGCCAGCACCGGCCCCGCCAGCCCCACGTCGCCCGAGCTTTCCAGCACCAGAAACGCCATCGTCAGCGGCCCCCCTACAATCGCCGCGCCCAGCGTCGCCATGCCTGCGAACGCGCAGGCCGTAGCGTCGAGCCCCAGGGAAGGCGCGGCCGCCGTGACGCCAAGCGCATATAATTTGCCCAGCAAAGCTCCGACGAACAGCGACGCGAAGAACAGCCCGCCGCGAAAGCCGCTCGCCAGCGAAATCAGGCACGCGCTGAGCTTGAGCCCGATGAGCGTCACCAGCGTCGGCGCGGTCATCGCGCGCGGCATGTCGAGCGCCAGCGCGCCATGACCGGCCCCCAGCGCCTGCGGCGTCAGCGCCGCAAGCCCGGCCACCATCGCGCCTCCAGTCGCCGTGCGCATCCATACCGGCAGCAGCCGGAACGCCCGCTCCATCGTCGAGGCCGCGCGCATCGCCGCCACGCCCAACATCGCCGAGATCAACCCCAGCCCCGCCAGCGCCAGATAGGGCAGCACGCCGAACGGCGGCACCGGCGGCGCCTCAATCGAATAGGGCGCCCCGCCCAGCACATGCACCGCCAGCCGCCCCGCCACCGCCGCCGCCAGTACCGGTGCGGCGGTGCCTAGCGTGTAGGCGCCGATGATGAGTTCGAAGGCGTAGAACGCGCCCGTCAGCGGCGCGCCGAATGCGGCCGAGATGGCTCCCGCCGCCCCGCAGCCCAACAGCATCCGCAGATCCTGCCGCCGCAGGCGCAGCGTCTGGCCGACGCGCGAAGCAAGCGCCGAACCGATCTGCGCATAGCCCGCCTCCAGCCCCACCGAGGCGCCGACACCGTTCGACAGCAACGTCATCCCGACCAGCAGGAAGCCGTCGCGCAGCGACAGGCGCCCGCCATAGAGCGCGTTGGCCTCCACGGGATCGACGATGGCGCGCGAACCGTTACGCTGGCGAAACCGGTCGAGTTGTCCCAGCACGAACCCGCCGCCGCACAGCGCAGCCAGCGCCGCCAGGAACGACACCTCCGCCTTTGCGCTCAGCCGCTCGTCGAAGGCGAGGCCATAGATCGCGATATGCGCGGCTTCAGCCAGCGCCGTCATCGCCGTCACGCAGAGCCCCGCCAGCGCCCCCACGGGCACGGCGATCGCGACATGGCCGATGGCGTTCGAACGCAGCCAGGAAGCCGGCGCGGCGGCGAGCTTCACGTAGCCCCGCTTATCGTAAAAACGGCGCCGTCCCGCAAGGGACGACGCCGCAAAGGTTTCCCGTCACAGAGGCTTTCAGGCGGCCTCTTCGATGCCCGCCTCGTCGGCGTCCGCCGGGTCGGAGGGGTCGGCCTTGGCGCCGCGCTTGGTGTTCTTCTTGAGTTGCGTATCGATGACCTTGAACGCCTCGGCCTCGCTGGTCTTCTGCACGGCGGCGATCTCGCGCATCATGCGATCGAGCGCGGCCTCGTAAAGCTGGCGTTCCGAATAGGACTGCTCAGGCTGCGCCTCGGAGCGGAACAGGTCGCGCACCACCTCGGCGATCGCGTTGATGTCGCCCGAATTGATCTTGGCTTCATATTCCTGCGCGCGACGCGACCACATCGTGCGCTTCACGCGGGCGCGCCCCGTCAGGATTTCGAGCGAACGGCGCGCCTGATCCGGGTCGGACAGCTTGCGCATGCCCACGCCCGTCACCTTGCCTACCGGCACGCGCAACGTCATCTTGTCCTTGGCGAAATTGATGACGAACAATTCCAGCTTGAACCCCGCGACCTCCTGTTCCTCGATGGAGACGATCTGTCCTACGCCATGCGCGGGATAAACCACGAACTCGTTGAGTTTGAACCCATGCCTGTTCACGCTGTTTTTCATCGTTTTCTGATCGCCGCCTGAGGGTTCACGTTCGTTCGTTTTCGGCGCGGGAGCCGGTTTCGCCGTCTTCGCCGCCGCAGCAGGCGCTAAGGGCAAAGCGGCCGCTGAGGCGAAAGCCGGCGCAGACACGCCTGTCGTCGCCTTTGTCGTTTCCGCCAAAGCCTCGCCTGCTTTCACATCGACCCGCTCGGTTCGCGCTTTCCCCGCCTGCGGGCCGGGCGCGCCGACAGGATGGACGTGCGCCCTTGCCTCAGGCTTAACCGCCACAACCTCCGCCTTTCGCGGCGCCGCCCCCGCTACGTTCGGGGCCGGCTTGGTCGCCGCTTTCTCCGGCTTCGCCCCTGCCTTATCCGGCTTCGTCGCCGTATGGGTCACGCCAACCGGCTTGGGAGCGGCTGACCGCACAGCCTTGGACCCCGCAATTTTCGCGCGACCGACGTCCGGCTTGGAACGAATCGCTGCCGCCGTTTCGCCAGACTTGGCCGTCTTTGTGACTTTTTTACGCGCCGCCATTTGCCTGGTCTCCAGAAACGCGAGACGTGCGCACCCTTCAGCGACGACGAACGACGCGCGAAGAAGGGAGATCACTCCCACCGCCGGGGAAGACGTCGTTCGCCCTCAAAAGGGCGCGAACCGTGCATTAACAACTTGTTTATCACAGTTGCGCGTGAAAATCAAAAGCCCGCGGGCATGCATCCGGCAAGCCGATCAACTGTCGGTTAATTCAAAGCCTCGCATTGGAGGAAAGGCCGTCAGTCGCCTTGCCCCGGCTCAGGGGAAAAGAACTCCTTGAATTTGTCTGCGCGACCGTCGAAGGACTTCGCGTCCTCCGGCGCTTCTCGCTTTACGGTAATGTTGGGCCACGACTTCGCATAGTCCGCGTTCAGCTTGAGCCAGGAGTCCAGGCTCGGCTCGGTGTCAGGCTTGATCGCCTCGGCCGGGCATTCGGGTTCGCATACCCCGCAATCGATGCACTCGTCCGGATGAATGACCAGCATGTTCTCGCCCTCGTAGAAACAATCCACGGGACAGACCTCGACGCAATCCATATATTTGCACTTGATGCAGTTCTCGGTCACCACATAGGTCATCGCCGGGTCCCATAGGTCATCGCCAAGCCCCTCAACGCTGCTAGGCGCCCTGTCACAAGGTCAGCCACGAACATCTCCCAGGCGCACTCGAAATTCGGTTAATTTCTTTTGTCGCGTTGTTCAAGCAGCGGCTTCAGCGCAGCGAGTTTCGCGAACGGCGAATCGGGGTCGGCGGGTCGGCTGTCGCGGCGCGGCGGAACGTCCCGCCGCTCGTCGCGACCGCGCTTGTCGCCTTTGCCTTCAAACCGCCGCGGCGTTTCGTCGCGTCGTTTCTCCGGTCGCGCAGGCTCTGCGGGCGCTGGCGCCACGACCTCGACAGGCGCGGCCGCCTCCGGCTGGCGATGTTGGGCATGTCGCCGATTCGGTCCCGGCGCGGCGGTGCGCTCCTGACGCGGGGGACGTTGCGGCGCGCGCGGACGTCGCGGCGCGGGACGCCAGACTTCAATCTCCCCGTCCGCAGCAGGCGCCGCCGCCACGGCCGCCTCCGGCTCCTCACCCCCGAAGGACGCTTCCCCCGTTGTCGCCGATCCCGGCTCGCTCGCCTCCACGACCTCCGGCTCCGGAGCCTCGTGCGCCGTCACATCGGTTTGCGCCTCCGCCAAACCCCTCGCCTCGTCTGACGCGGACTCCTCGACGGCCCCCGCTTCCCCAAGATCGACCGTTTCGCGGGGGGCCTCTTCCGCCTGATCGACGGGCTCAGCCGTCGCCGCCTCAGTTTGTTCAGACGCTTCAGCCTGCCCGGACCTCTCCTCTTGCCCCGGCGCCTCCGCTTGCTCGGACTCTTCCGCAGACGTCGCGTCCGGCGCCGTCTCGCTATCCGCGACGGACGCGGCGTCGGGCGCTTTGATCGGCTCGGTCGGCGCAGGCTTGCGCGCCGCCTCGAACGCGGCCTTGCCGACCATGGCCGATTCGTAGCCCAGCGACCGCAAAATCGAGGCGAACGCTTCGCCCGAACAACCGGTCAACGACGTCATCTGCGACGTCACCACGAAGCCGTGGGCGTCGGTCGCCGTCCGCGAACCGCTACGCATGAAATCGGGCATCGCCGCGCGGATCAGATCCGACAGCCGCTCCAGAATATCGACCCGCACAACCCGCTCGCCACACAGGCGGAACCCGGCGACGCGATAAGCGTCCGGCGACACCGTGCCGTCGTTGGCGAACGAAGTGCGCCCGGCCGAGGCGAACGCCAGAAGTCGGTCCGCACCCGTATCGGGGCCACGCCGCAACATCCAGAGTTGCGTGCAAAGCGCGCGCGGCCCCGGCTTGAGCAAAGGCGGCACATATATATAGAGCGAGCCGAACCGGACGCCCAGCTTGCGGAACGCGCCGCGCGTCGTCTGGTCGAGCCCGCGCACTTCGTTGCGCACCCGCTCGCGCTCCAGCACGCCAAACGCCTCGGCGATCTTGGCGCCCAGCGCCCGTGCGCCTTCCGGCAGGTCCGCGCCCTCGCCAAGCGCGACCAGCGGCCCCAGCAGCTTGCGCACATGCGCGGCGAGCCACAGGTTGGCGCGGGTCTGCGCAGCGTCGCGCTCATCGCCCGACAGAGCTTCGTCGGCCAGCAGCACCGTACGCGGCGCCAGCGGCGTCTCGCCCGCGATGACGCGCGCCACCGGATCGCCCAGCCAGCGCATCGCCCCCTCGCTCGAAAGCACGATCGAATCATCGACCGAGCGCACGAAACGCGCGGCCCGCGTCAACATTTCCTTCGTCAGTTCCTCGGCGTAGTCGCTACGCTCGGCCCAGCCCGGAGCCGGAGCCTCTACAGCCTGAAGGCCGCGCAGATGGGTCCAGTCGGCGGGCGCGGCGCCTTCGGCGACGGGCGTCGGCGTCTCATTCCCCCCTTCAGCGGATACAGGCTCGACGGTAGCCGCCTCGGCGGCCACAGGCTCGATCTCGGCCCCATCGGCAGGCGCCGCGTCAGGCGGAGCGGGATCAGGCGTCTGGGCGGAGGGCGCGGAGGGCGCGCCTTCCGGCGCGGTCGGCTCCTGCGTATCTTCCTCCATCTTGGCTCCCTGGCCGCGACCCGAAAACGTCGGCGTCGCAGAATAATTGAACTTGTGAAATCGCGCGGCCCGCGATCCTTACGAGCGTAGCCCTTTAGACGACCCGACGCCGCGCGCCAAGGGCGCGTTAAGTCGGGCCCGCTATTAAGCCGCGACGCTACCCTTTCAGGATTTAAGAAACCTCAACGCCCGGCCCCCTCGCGCCGGCGAACTTCGGCTATAGACGCGCACGTGATCAGACAGTTCTTCTCCGTCGGCGTCGGCACCGCCCTCTCGCGCCTGACCGGCTTCCTGCGGGAGATGGTCATCTCCGCCGTCATGGGCGCGGGGCCGCTGGCGGACGCGTATTTCGTGGCGCTTCGGCTGCCCAACCAGTTCCGCGCCATTTTCGGCGAGGGCGCGTTCAACAGCGCCTATGTGCCGACCTACACCCGCATCCTCACGGCCGACGGCCCGGCGTCCGCGCGCGATTTCGCCAGCCGCATCCTTTCGTTTCTCGCCCTCAGCCAGATCGCGCTGCTGATCGCGGCCTATGTGTTCATGCCGCAGTTCGTCGCTTTGCTAGCCCCCGGTTTCGCCGCCGATCCCGCGAAATTCGACCTCGCCGTGGGCATGACCCGAATCACGTTCCCCTATCTGGCGCTCGTCGTCATCGTCACGCTCAATTCCGGCACGCTCAACGCGCATGGCGACTTCGCCGTCGCCGCCTTCGCGCCCGTCCTGCTCAACCTGTTCGTCATGCTTTTTCTCGGGCTCGCGTGGATCGCCCCCGGCCTGTTCCCCAACGCGGGCTATGCGGCGAGCTGGGGCGTGCTCGCCTCCGGCTTCGCGCAACTCTTTGTGGTCGCGGCCTGGGCGCGGCGACGCGGCGTTCTGGAGCGTTTCGCCAAACCAAAACTCAACGCGGACGTGCGCCAGTTCTTCCGCTCGCTGTGGCCGGCGGTGGTGAGTTCGGCGGGACAGCAGATCGCCATTCTCGCCGACACGATCATCGCCTCGGGCCTGCCGACCGGCGCCGTCTCGGCGATCAACTACGCCGACCGCCTCTATCAGCTCCCGCTCGGCCTCATCGGCGCCGCAGCAGGCACCGTTCTGCTGCCCGAGATGTCGCGCCGCATCGCCGCCGGCGACCCCCAGGGCGCGCAAAACGCCCAGAACCGCACCATCGCTTTGTCGCTCGCGCTGTGCGCGCCCTTCCTCGTCGGCTTCCTGCTGATCCCCGACGAACTGGTGCGCGGCGCCTATCAACGCGGCGCGTTCGGCGCGGCCTCGGCGGAGCGCTCGGCCTCGGTGCTGGCGGCGTATGGCTTCGGGCTGCTGCCGATGGTGCTGATCCGCTCGGCGGTCGCGACCTTTCAGGCGCGCGGCGACAACAAGACGCCGCGCAACTGCTTTTATGGCGGCCTCGTCGTCAACGTCGCGCTCAAATTCGCGCTGACGGGGACTTATGGCCCCGCCGGCCTCGCCATCGCCACTTCGGTGGGCGCCTGGATCAATTTCGGCCTGCTGGTTTGGGTCGCCCACGCGCGCGGCCTCGCCCGCGCCGACGACGACCTGATCGAGAGCCTCGCGCTCATCCTGTTCGCCACGGCGGGGGCGGCGGCGGCGACGCTGCCCGGCCTCGAACTCGCCCGCGCGCTGGTCCACCGTCTGCCCATCCTTCGCAACGAAATCGTGCTGCTGGCGACCTTTGGCCTGATGAGCCTCGCCTATGGCGCGCTGTTCGAGATGACGGGACGCCTGTTCGGGCGCCGGTTGCCTTTCCTGCGCATCTGGCGGAAAGCCGGGGGCGTGTTTCAGCGCTTGGCGAGACGTCGATGACCGCAATCGTGATCGTAGGCGCCGGCCATGCCGGCGTTCAGGCCGCCGTCAGCCTGCGCGACGACGGCTTCACCGGCGCCATCACGTTGCTCTCGGCGGAAGCCGATTTTCCCTATCAGCGGCCGCCGCTCTCCAAAGCGTTCCTCAAAGGCCAGTCCGACCTTGCGGGCCTGCCACTCAAAGCCGCGCAGTTTTTCGAAGACCATCGCATCGATGTCGCACTTGGCGTCGCCGTCACGCGAATCGACTGCGCGGCGCAACGCGTAACCCTGTCAACCGGCGGCAAGGCGCCCTACGATCATTTGATCCTCGCCACCGGCGCCCGCGCCCGCGCCCTGCGTGCGCCCGGACTCCACCTCGCCGGGGTCCATGTTTTGCGCACGATCCACGACGCCGCTAGGCTCAAACAGAGGCTGGCGACCGCCCGCCGCCTCGTCGTCGTCGGCGCGGGCTTCATCGGGCTGGAAGTCGCCGCCACCGCTTGCGCGCTGGGCTTGAGCGTAACGGTGGTCGAAATCGCGGACCGCCCGATGGGCCGCGCCGTTTCGCCTGCGACCTCAAGCTTCTTCGACGCCGCGCATCGCGCCTTCGGCGTCGATTTCCGCTTCGGCGTCGGCGTCGCCGCTTTGCACGGCGGGACTAGCGTCTCCGAGGTCGAACTTTCCGACGGCGCGCGCGTGCCCGCTGATCTCGTGCTGGTGGGCGTAGGCGTCGTGGCGGAGGACGCCCTCGCCTCCGCCGCCGGTATCGCCTGCTCCGACGGCGTCCTCGTCGATGAGACTTTGCTGAGCAGCGAGCCCCACGTCTCCGCGATCGGCGATTGCGCCCGCTTTACCTACGAGGGCGCCCGCACGCGGCTGGAATCCGTGCAGAACGCCGCCGATCAGGCCAAATGCGTCGCCAGCCGATTGATGGGCAAGCCCCAGCCTTATGCGGCCCTGCCGTGGTTCTGGAGCGATCAGGGCGATCTCAAATTGCAGATCGCGGGCCTTTCCAGGGACGTCGACCGCTGGGTCGCGCGCGGCGGCGTCGATCGGCGCGCCCTCACCGTTTTCGGCTTCGCAGGCGACAGACTGAAGGCTGTCGAGACCGTCAACCGAGGCGCCGACCACATGTCCGCCCGCCGTCTTCTGGCCGCACAAACCCCGCTCACGCCGGATCAAGCCGCCGACGAAAACCTCGATCTCAGAAAGCTTGCGCTGGCGCGTTAAGACCTCGGCCCGTCGAGCCCCACCGCGCGGATATTCCCTCCCCCTTTACGGAGGAGGGTCAGGGTGGGGGTCGCTCCCGTCACGCCCCCTTTTCAGGACGCGCCTGGCCGCCGCATCAGCAATTGCGCCGCGGTCGCCGCCGCGATCACCGCCGGCGCCTTGCCTTCCACCCCCGCCACGCCGATGGGGCAGACGAACGGCGCCAACGCGGCTTCATCAAGCCCAGCCGCCCGCAGCCGCGAGACGAATCGCGCGCGCTTGGTCTGCGAGCCGATAAGCCCGACATACGGGCGCCCGCGCGTCGAGAGCGCCGCCAGCGTCAGGTCGAAGTCGAGCGCGTGCGAATGGGTCATAATCAAAACGAGCGCCGCCTCCGGCGCCGCCACCATTTCCGCGACGGGATCGACGGCGTGAACGCGCATCGCGTTCGCGGGGGCATAATTTGGGAACGCGTCGGCGCGCGAATCGATCCACCGCAGCGCGAAAGGCAGCGGGGCCAGCGCCAGCGCGAGCGCCCGCCCGACGTGGCCAGCCCCGAATACCCATACCGGCGTCGCAGCTTCGCCGAACGCCTCGCGCAGCACCTCGCCGTCGGGAGAAAGCGCCGCCGAGTTCGCCGCCGCCACGGCGTCGCAGGTCTTTCGTAAATAGCGGCCCTCGCCGTCGAGCCGCGCGAGCGTGGCGAAGGGCGCCTCCGCCTCCCGTGCGGACAACGCCGCCAAAGGCGCGAGGTCGCGCCCGTCGAACGTCTCCACGAGCCAGTCGACCCGGCCCCCGCAGCATTGGCCATAGTCGGGCCCCAGCAAGGCGCGATGGCGCAAGGCGGCGCCGCGCCCCTTGCCCATGGCCCGGCGCGCTTCCTCGATCGCCTCGTATTCAAGCCGTCCGCCGCCGATGGTGCCGCGAAACGCGCCCGAGGGCCGCACGACGAGGCGCGCGCCGGGTTCGCGCGGACTGGAGCCGCTGACGCCCACCAGCGTGACCAGCGCAGCGGCGCCTTCGGCGTCGAGCGCCTCCATGAGATGGCGGAACGTGCCCATGCCCTCGCTCTCGCGCCCCTTTGGCGCGCCCGCCTATGTTGAGGCCGCAGGCGGCCTTGGCAAGGCTCGAATGCCCGCAAGTGAGACGAAACTTCGAGCGAGGCGTTTCAGAACAACTCGACTTCCCTCTCCGCCGTCGCCGCAGCGCCCTCTCCCCCGGACGGCAGGATGGCCTCATAGCGCACAACTCGGTTTCGGCCCTCGCGCTTGGCGACGTAGAGCGCCTGATCGGCGCGTCCGAAGGCGGACGAGCCGGTGTCATGCGGGCATAAGGACGCCACGCCGACGCTGACCGTAACCCGCCCGACTTGCGGGAACGCAAACGCCTCCACAGCCGTGCGAAACCGCTCGAACGCGTGCAGCGCGTCGTCCACGCCGCAATTGGGCATCATGATTACGAATTCCTCGCCGCCAAAGCGGAACAGCTTGTCGTTCTCCCGAAATGCCCTGCGCATGAGGTTGGAAAACAGCACCAGCACCTCGTCGCCATAGGGATGGCCGAATTTGTCGTTGATGCGCTTGAAAAAATCGATGTCGGCTACGCCGATATGGGCGCCGACGTGGGTAGGGTCGCCCCCGCGCCGGGCGCCGCCGCCCGCCTCGACGGCGGCGAAGCGGCGCAACTGCTCGTCGAACGTGCGGCGGTTGGAGAGGCCCGTCAGTTCGTCGGTGTCGCCATAGTCGAGCGCGGCAAGATGGCTTCGATAGATGCGCAACATGCCCGAAAGCCCGGCGAGCCGCTCGCCGTCGATTTCCCCTTCGGCCTCAATCTCGATGAGGCCAAGCGGCCCCTCTCCGCCCAGCACGGGCAGCACATAAATGCGCCGCCCCGTAGCCCCGTTGACCGCCGCCGCGGCGTTGCGCTCCGCGTAGGCCTCGCGCAACGGAGCGGAAGCGGAGGCGAGAGGCAGGTCGGCCTCCACAGGCTCAAAGGCTTCCGCGCCCTCCGGCATCGCGACGCGCCGGCGCAACCAGACCCCGTCGGAACGCTCGAACGCGCGCCAGAACGACAGTCCCAGCGCCCCGGAAAGCTCGAAAGTCACGCGCGCGAGCGTGACTTCAAGGCTTTCGCGGTCGCGCTCGGCGATGAGATCGGCGACGCTGTTGACAAGGTGCGGCATGGTTCGCCAACCTGCGGACGAGGTCTTGCGCGGAACTTACGGCGCTTCAAACCGCGATGCGCTTGCGCACCTGCGCCTCGTCCATGTCCTTGCGCGCGCCCGCCAGCACGACGACCCCCCGGTCCAGAACCGCGTAATCGTCGGCCAGATCCCGCGCCCATTCGAAATATTGCTCGACCAGTAGGATGGCGAGCCCGCCGCGCTGGCGTAGATATTCGATAGCGCGGCCGATGTCGCGGATGATCGAGGGCTGGATGCCCTCGGTCGGCTCGTCGAGAATCAACAGCTTGGGCTTGGTCAGCAGCGCGCGAGCGATGGCGAGCTGCTGCTGCTGTCCGCCCGACAGATCGCCGCCGCGCCGGCCCAGCATCTCGGACAGGATAGGGAACAGGGTGAACATTTCCGGATCGATCACGCGCGCGTCGCGCGATTGCGTGACCAGACCCGACTGGAGGTTCTCCCGCACCGTCAGCAGCGGAAAGATTTCGCGGCCCTGCGGCACATAGGCCAGGCCCCTGCGCGCGCGCATGTAGGAGGGCAGCGGCTTGAGGTCCTCCCCCTGCCACTCGATGCGCCCCGAGCGGATCGGGTGATGGCCGACAATCGCCCGCATCAGCGAAGTCTTGCCGACGCCGTTGCGCCCCAGCACGCACGTCACCTTGCCGATCTCGGCTGTGAGCGAAACGCCGCGCAAGGCCTGCGCGGCGCCGTAGAACAGATTGACGTTCTCGACCTTCAGCATTTTCTCAGCGCCCGAGATAGACTTCGACGACGCGCTCGTCCGCGCTGACCTGATCGAGCGACCCTTCCGCCAGCACCGCGCCTTCATGCAGCACCGTCACTTTGACGCCGAGATCGCGCACGAAATGCATGTCGTGCTCGACCACGACGACGGAATGTTCGCGCGCGATCTGCTTCAGCATGGCTGAAGTCTCGAACGTCTCGGAATCGGTCATGCCGGCGACCGGCTCGTCGACCAGCAGCAGCTTGGGGTCCTGCGCCAGCAACATGCCGATCTCCAGCCATTGCTTCTGCCCATGCGACAGCGCCCCCGCCGGTCGTCCCCGCATGTCGCCCAGCCGGATCCGCTCCAGAATCCCGTCGATAATGGTCGCGAACTTCTGGTCGCGCCGCGCGCCCAGCGTCGCCCATACCGTGCGCGGCGCCTTGGTTGCGAGCAGCAGATTGTCGTAGACCGTGTGGTTCTCGAACACCGTGGGCTTCTGGAATTTCCGCCCGATGCCGAGCGTCGCGATGTCGGCCTCGTCGAGCTTCGTCAGGTCGTGGCGACCCTCGAAATAGACCGTCCCTTCGTCAGGCCGCGTCTTTCCCGTGATGACGTCCATCATCGTGGTCTTGCCCGCGCCGTTGGGGCCGATGATCGCGCGCATTTCCCCCGGCGCCAGCACCAGCGAAAGGCCCCGTAGCGCCCGATAACCGTCGAACGTCACCTTGACGTCGTCCAGATAGAGCAGCGACGACGTCAGCTTCTCGTCGCTCACGTCGCCGCCCCCGTGGCCACTTGCCGTGGCGTGCGCCGCGCTCTGATCTTGCTGAGCAGCCCCAGCAGGCCAGTGGGCAGGAACAGCGTGACGACGACGAACAACAGGCCCAGCGCGAACAACCAATATTCCGGCACCGCCCCGGTGAAATAGGTCTTGGCGAAGTTCACCAGAATGCCGCCCATCGCCGCGCCCACCAGCGTGCCGCGCCCGCCGACCGCCACCCAGATCGCCGCTTCGATCGAATTGCCCGGCGCGAATTCGCTGGGGTTGATGATTCCGACCTGCGGCACATAAAGAGCGCCGCCGATGGCCGCCATCACCGCCGAGACGACAAAGGCGAACAGTTTGATGTTGGCGACCCGATAGCCCAGGAACCGCATGCGGCTCTCCGCGTCGCGCACAGCGACCAGCGCCTTGCCATATTTGGAGCCGACGATGGCGCGCGCGATGAGATAACACAGAATCAGCGCCACGGCGGATATCGAGAATAGCGCCGCTTTGGTCGCGTCCGATTGCAGCGGGAAGCCGAGGATGTCCTTAAAATCGGTGAGTCCGTTGTTGCCGCCAAAGCCGAAATCGTTACGAAAGAACTCCTTGTAGAGCGCGAACGTCATCGCCTGCGTGATAATGGACAAATAAACGCCGGTCACGCGCGAGCGGAACGCGAACCAGCCGAACGCCAGCGCCAGCAGGCCGGGCACGAGGAAGATCATCAACAACGCATAGGCGAACGAGTTGAACCCCCACCAGGCCAAAGGCAGCTCGTGCCAGTTCAGGAACACCATGAAGTCGGGCAGGATCGGGTTGGCGTAGACGCCGCGCGTGCCGATCTGGCGCATCAAATACATGCCCATCGCGTAACCGCCAAGCGCGAAAAACGCGCCGTGGCCAAGCGAGAGAATACCGCAATAGCCCCACACCAGATCGAGCGCCAGCGCGAGGATCGCGTAGCACAGATATTTGCCGAACAACTGCATCAGATAGGAGGGCAGATGAAACGCGGAGGTTTCCGGCGTCGACAGCGCGCCATAGGGCACGAGCATGGCGGCGAGCGCGATCAGGACGACGAAGATCGCCCCGGCGATGTCGAGCGCGCGGCTCATGCCTCCACCGCCCGGCCCTTTTGCGCGAACAGGCCGCGCGGCCGCCGCTGTATGAACAATATGATCAACACCAACAAGACGATCTGCCCCTGCACCGCGCCTATGGTCGGCTCCATCACCTTGTTGGCGAGGCCCAGAATCGCCGCGCCCAGAGCCGTGCCCCACAGATTGCCGACGCCGCCGAACACCACCACCATGAAACTGTCGATGATGTAGCCCTGTCCGAGATTGGGCGACACGTTGTCGATCTGGCTCAGCGCAACGCCCGCCACGCCTGCGACGCCCGAGCCCAGCGCGAACGCCAGCATATCCACGCGCTGCGTCGAGATGCCCATAGCGGAAGCCATGCGCCGGTTCTGCGTCACCGCGCGCATCTGCAAGCCGAACGAGGTCGCGCGCAGCACAAACAAAAGTGCTGCGAACACCATCACCGCAAGCACGATGATGCAAAGCCGGTTGTTGGTGATCTCCAGCCCCCCGAAATGGTGCGAGCCCGAGAGGAACGGAGGCGAATAGACCTGCCGGTTGCTCGCGCCAAACAGCGTGCGCACCGCCTGCTGGAAGATCAGCGAAACGCCCCAGGTGGCGAGCAGCGTATCGAGCGGGCGCGAGTAGAGATAGCGCACGACGAACCGCTCGATCGCCACGCCCGCCAGCGCGGCGACCAGAAACGCCAGCGGCAGCGCGATGACGATGGAGGCGTTCGCCCAGGAGGCGGGCAGCGCCTGCTGAACGCCATAGGTCGCGTAGGCCCCGAGCATCACCATTTCGCCGTGCGCCATGTTGATGACGCCCATCACGCCAAAAGTGATGGCGAGCCCGATGGCGGCGAGCAGCAGCACGGAGGCGGCGGAGAGCCCGTACCAGCCGTTCTGCGCGAGGCTCCACAACATCAACGAACGGTCGATGTCCGCGCGCGCCGTGTCCGCCGCCTTCTTCACGGCGGGATCGTCGTGCGCGGCGGCGATTTCGTTGACATAATTCTGCGCCGCCTTGTCGCCGCGCGCCGCCAGCGCCGCGATGGCGCGGGTCACGTCCTCGGGCTTGGCGTCCGGGATCTTGGCGACGATGGCGGCGCGCGCCTGCTCCAGCGCCGTCATCGCCGTAGCGTCGTTCTCCTTGGCCAGCTGGGTATCAACCGGGCCGAGCAAGGTGGGCGCAGGATTGGCGAATACATCCGCCGCCGCTTGAATACGGCGCTGAGGATCGGGCGAGCCGACGCGCAGCGCGCCCATCGCCGCTTCAATCGAGCGCCTGACGCCGTTGTTGAGGCGCACTTTCTTGAAGCTGTCGCCGCTTTGAGCCTTCTGCCCAGTCCTGGCGTCGTAGGCGTCGCCGGCGGCGTTCTTGTAGATGACTTGCTTCGAGTCGGGGTCGGCGAACAGGCGCCCGTCCGCGAGCGCGTCGAGAATGTCGGTCCCGTTTGGGGGCGCGGCGGCGACGATTCCGGTGATCGCCTGTTCGGTTTGGGAGAACGAGTCGGCGGCGAATTTAGCGAGCGCGTCGGCGAGCGGGTCGGCGAAGGCCGGGGTCAGGCAAGCGAAGAAGAACGCCCACGCAATGGCGAGCGCCTTGAACAAGCGCGCGCCGCCGTCATGGCCGGGCTTGTCCCGGCCATCCACGCGGTCGCGCAACCAGCGACGCCTAAATGAAAGCCCATCCCCG
Organism: Hyphomicrobiales bacterium; assembly: GCA_043784465.1. Taxonomy (GTDB): domain Bacteria; phylum Pseudomonadota; class Alphaproteobacteria; order Rhizobiales; family Beijerinckiaceae; genus Roseiarcus. The sequence goes on along the minus strand of JAYVYJ010000002.1, from coordinate 54,945 downwards.
TTTTGCAAACGAAGGCTACGCGCTCCGGCGTGGATGGCCGGGACATGCCCGGCCATGACGAAAGGGGCGCGGCATCGGCGGTAACGAGGACGCAAGCCTTCTGATTGTTGGCGCATCTCTACCCCTCAGCGCCGCATAGCGCCGCCAGCGCTTGGCAAACACGGAAAACGGCCGGGCGAAGCCCGGCCGTCTCAAACAACTCCCTCAGCCGCCGCACTTTTTGCTGACTTTGTTGTAATTGCCGCACTTGAGTTCGACCCAGTCGGCGACCAGGTCCTTCGAGCCTTCCAGATACGGCGACCACGCCGCGCCGGGAACCAGGCCCTTGGTTTGCCACACCACGTCCAGCATGCCGTCGGCGCGAATTTCGCCGATGAACACGGGCTTGGCGATGTGGTGGTTGGGCAGCATCACCGCCGTTCCGCCGGTCAGGTTCTTCTGCTCGGTGCCCGGCAGCGCCGCGATCACCTTGTCGGGGTCGACAGTCCCGGCCTTCTCGACGGCTTTCACCCACATGCTGAAGCCGATGTAGTGGGCTTCCATGGGATCGTTGGTGGTGCGCTTGGGGTTCTTGGTGAACTCATGCCACTTGGCGATGAACGCCTTGTTCTCGGGCGTGTCGATGCTTTCGAAATAGTTCCACGCCGCCAGATGCCCAAGCAGCGGCTTGGTGTCCAGACCGGCCAGTTCCTCCTCGCCCACCGAGAATGCGACGACCGGAATGTCGGTCGCCTTGATGCCCTTGTTGCCCAGCTCCTTGTAGAACGGCACGTTGGCGTCGCCGTTGACGGTGGAGACCACCGCCGTCTTCTTGCCGGCCGAGCCGAATTCCTTGATCTTCGACACTTCGGTCTGCCAGTCGGAAAAGCCGAACGGCGTGTAATTGACCATAATGTCTTCCGGCGCGACGCCCTTGGCCTTAAGATAGGCTTCGAGAATTTTGTTGGTGGTGCGCGGATAGACATAGTCGGTGCCTTCCAGCACCCAGCGCTTGACCGCGCCCCCGTCCGCGCTCATCAGATAATCGACTGCGGGGATCGCCTGCTGGTTGGGCGCGGCGCCGGTGTAGAATACGTTACGCTCGCTCTCCTCGCCCTCGTATTGGACGGGGTAGAACAGAATCGAGTTCAGCTCCTTGAACACGGGCAGCACGGACTTGCGCGACACCGAGGTCCAGCAACCGAACACCACCGAGACCTTGTCCTTGGCGATCAGCTCTTTCGCCTTCTCTGCGAACAGCGGCCAGTTGGAGGCGGGGTCGACGACGACCGGCTCCAGCTTCTTGCCCAGTACGCCGCCCTTCTTGTTCTGCTCGTCGATCAGCATCAGCATGACGTCCTTCAACGTCGTCTCGCTGATCGCCATCGTGCCCGACAGCGAATGAAGTATGCCGACCTTGATCGTGTCCTCAGCCCGAGCCGCGAGCGACGCCAAAGTCGCCGCGCCGAGCGCGACCGCGCCCAGCGCGCTCGTCACAAAACGCCTTGTGAATGTCATTTTCCACCCCGCGATGGGCAGAAGCGAACGCGCGCCTGCCCCGTCGCGCCGGGTCGCAAAGCTTATGCCACGCGGGCCAAACTCTCGCGAGCGAAGTGCGGTGAATTACGTCGCTCGCCTGATCAATTCTTGGGCGCCGGCGCCTACCTAGGCGCGCGTTTGGCTAGAATACGCTGCAAGGTCCGGCGATGCATGCTGAGCTGGCGCGCCGTCTCCGACACGTTGCGGTCGCAGGACTCATAGACGCGCTGGATATGCTCCCAGCGCGCACGATCCGCCGACATCGGGTGTTCGACCTGCTCGGGCCGCTCCTCCAGCGTCGCGGAAAGCGCCGCCGCCACCTCGTCGGCGTTGACCGGCTTGGCCAGATAATCGAACGCGCCCATCTTTACGGCAGTGACGGCGGTGGCGATGGCGCCGTAGCCGGTGAGGATGATCGCGCGCGCTTCGGGCCGCTCGGCCTTGAGGACGCGCATGAGATCGAGTCCGGTGCCGTCGGCGAGCTTGAGGTCGAATATGGCGAAGGCCGGGGCGCGTTCAGTCAGCGCCGTACGCCCGGCGGCGACGGAAAACGCGGTGCGCGGCGAGTAGCCGCGTGTGGCCAGCGCGCGGGCCAGGCGTTCGCAGAACGGCTGGTCGTCGTCGACGATCAGCAGCGAACGGTCTTCTTCGTGCATTTGAACTTGGGTCATGAAGCTACCGTCTGTCTTTCCTGGGCGAGCGACGCGCTCTCCCTGCTTTCGAACCGCCAGCGCGGCCAGGAGACAACCGCCCGCGCGCCCCGTTCGGGCGGCGAAAGATTGCCTATCGACAATTGCGCGCCTGTGCGCTCCAGCAACGCCTTGGCGATGAACAGGCCAAGTCCGAGACCGGATTCCGAGTTGGCGCGGCGCGACGTCGTGCGGTCGGAGATATAAGGCTCACCCAGACGCAGGAGCACGGCTTGGGAAAAGCCGGGGCCGTCGTCAACGATGGCGATCTCCACGCGGTCGCGCGTCCACGTCGCCTCCACCTGCACCTGACTTTGCGCAAAGGAGATGGCGTTCTCGGCCAGATTTCGCAAGCCGTAGAGCAACGCGGGGTTGCGCGCGCAGGTCGGACGCGGTTCGGGTCCGCTGGCGCCGACGTCGATGTCGATGTCCTGCAACCGGTGGGGGCCGGCGACCTCCTCCAGCAGCGCCTCAAGCTCCATGCGGTCGAGCGGCGAATTGGCGACGCGATTGGCGATGGACAATTGGCCCAGGATCACCCGGCAGCGCGCCAGTTCCTGCCGCGCCAGGGTCAGGTCCTCGCCGCACAGCGCCGCGACCTCTGGGGACGCGGACAGTTCATGAACGATGACGGTCAGCGTCGCCAGCGGCGTGCCCAGTTCATGGGCGGCGGCGGCGGCGAGGCCGTCGAGTTGGTTGAGGTGCTGCGCGCGCGTGAGGATCAGTTCCGTCGCCGCCAGCGCCTCGGCGAGCTGGCGCGCCTCCCGCGAAACCTGTCCGCCATAGAGCGCGACGAACACCGCCGTCACCACCAGCGCGATGAGAAAGCCGGCGGTCTCGATGGGCGGTGGGTTGAACAGCGTGCCGTCGTCGAATTTGAGCGGAATGCGCCACATCGCGAGCGCGCCGTCGCAGAGGATCGCCAACGCGAGCAGCTTCACCGTCTGCCACCACGTCTGCGAGACGGCGGAGATCATGGTGGGGGCGAGCAGCAGCACCGAGAAGGGGTTGGAGAGGCCGCCGGTCAACGACAGCACCGACCAAAGTTGAATGACGTCGAAGCCGAGGATAAGGCTTGTGAGACGTTCGTCGGCGCGGGTCGCGGGGGGCAGCGTCCACCACAGATAGCCGTTGAAGGCGATCAGCGCGGCCACGCACAGCAGCGCGGGGGCTACCGGAAACGTGACGTGAAGATAGAGCCGCGAGACGACGATGGCGGCGATCTGCCCCGCCGCCGCGTACCAGCGCAGCCGCACCAGCGTGCCGACGCGCAGACGGCGGGCCTCGTGGCCAAAGGCGATCTGCGTCATGGGCGGCGTTCACGCAAAACTAAAAACTCCGACGCGAAAGCCCCGCTTTCGCGCTCGAAGCTTCTACGCTCTCACTTCATGGTGGGGATCACGAATTCGGCGCCGTCCTTGACGCCGCTGGGCCAACGCGAGGTCACGGTCTTGGTCTTGGTGTAAAAACGGATCGAATCCGGGCCGTGCTGGTTGAGGTCGCCAAAGCCCGAGCGCTTCCAGCCGCCAAACGTGTAATAGGCCACCGGGACCGGGATCGGCACGTTGACGCCGATCATGCCGACCTGCACGCGGCTGGCGAAATCCCGGGCCGCGTCGCCGTCGCGGGTGAAGATCGCGACCCCATTGCCGTATTCATGTTCGTTGCAGAGGCCCAGCGCCTCCTCGTAGGTTTTGGCGCGCACGACGCCGAGCACGGGGCCGAAAATCTCCTCCTTGTAGATGCGCATGTCCTTGGTGACGTTATCGAACAGCGACCCGCCGAGATAATAGCCGCCCTCGTAGCCCTGCATCTTGAAGCCGCGCCCGTCGACGACGAGCTTGGCGCCTTCCTCTACGCCCAGATCGATGTAGCCCTTGACGCGCTCCAGCGCGGCCTGCGTGACCAGCGGGCCGTAATCGGCGGTCGGGTCGGTCGAGGGGCCGATCTTGAGCGACTCGACGCGCGGAATCAGCCGCTTGATGAGTTCGTTCGCCGTAGCCTCGCCGACCGGCACCGCGACCGAGATCGCCATGCAGCGTTCCCCCGCCGAACCGTAGCCCGCGCCGATCAGCGCATCCACCGTCTGGTCCATGTCCGCGTCCGGCAGAATGACCATGTGGTTCTTGGCGCCGCCAAAGCACTGCACGCGCTTGCCGCTCGCCGTCCCGCGCGCATAAATATACTGCGCGATGGGGGTCGAGCCGACGAAACCGACGGCCTGAATGTCGGGATCGTCGAGAATGGCGTCGACCGCTTCTTTGTCGCCGTTGACGACGTTGAGGATGCCGGGCGGCCCGCCCGCCTCGATGAACAATTCGCCCAAACGCATCGGCACGCCGGGGTCACGCTCGGAGGGCTTCAAGATGAACGCGTTGCCGCAGGCGATGGCGGGGGCGAGCTTCCACAGCGGGATCATGGCGGGGAAGTTGAACGGGGTGATGCCCGCCACGACTCCGAGCGGCTGGCGCAAGGAATAAGTGTCGATGCCGGGGCCGACGCCGTCCGAATATTCACCCTTCATCAAATGGGGGACGCCGAACGAGAACTCCAGCACCTCGACGCCACGCTGAATATCGCCCTTCGCATCGGAGATCGTCTTGCCGTGCTCGCGGGAGAGGATTTCGGCAAGCTCGTCCATATGGCTCATGATGAGTTCATAGAACTTCATCATGATGCGGGCGCGCCGCTGCGGGTTGGTGGCGCCCCAGGCGATCTGCGCGGACTTGGCGTTGGCGACGGCTTCTTTCAACTCGGCGGCGCTGGCGAGCGCGACATGGGCGCGCACCGTCCCGTCCATCGGCTGAAACACTTCCGCCGTACGGCCCGACTTGCCAGCGACGTTCTTTCCGCCGATGAAATGCCCGTATTGGATCATGTCTCGCTCCCTGTCGTCCATCATGGCGAGCGCAGCGAGACGATGCGGCCCGCATGAGCATGACCGTGCATCGCCTCGTTTCGCTCGCGATGGCGGATATATGCGCTTAGGTTTTCCGCACGGCAACAACCGCTTTTGCGCAATGTCCGTGCGAAACTTGGCTAAGGCGAACGCTTTTTCGACGCCGGGCGCCTCGGCTTTTCCGGCTCGAAGCTGCTGCGCAAGCTTTGCGCGTGGCGGCGGCGAACCGCAGCCGCGTCCGCGTGGAGGGTTTCGTTCGACCGGCTTCGAGGCGCGCCACGTCCGCCTGAGCGGTACCCATCGCCCGCGCGACCTGTTCTTGCGTCACGTCGGCGTGTTCTCGCGCCCCGATGAGCGCAGAGGCTAACGCGAAATCGTCTTCAAGCGCATCGTCGGCTTCAACAAAGGCGGGATCTTCGCGCCTTCTCGCAAAAACCTCTTCGACCGGGATGAATTTCCGGCTCATCGAAGCTCCTTCGCCCGGTTCAGGGCCATTTCAATTTCCCTTCGCGGCGCCTGCTGCGTCTTCTTGACGAATACATGCACGATCTCGACCCTCAGCCTGGATGCGGTCGCCTGAAAGGCCCGTCGCGAGGCCCGGAAGAAGGCCCGTGCGACGCCGTACCTGCCGCGGATTCGCATTTCCCAGAGCGCGCCCTTCCGATGCTTCACGTAAGGCTCTCGGAGACGCTCCAGACCGTGCGCTTCCCTGCGATGCACGATCCGCTCGACGGCAGACCGAACGCCAGAAGGCAGCGCATTGCGCGCCGGTTCCACCCCCTCATTCAGAATTTCAACCGTCCACGGCCTTTCTCAACAGGCCATTTTTGCAATATCCGGCGAGCCAAAAATGCGCCCGCCGAATTTCCCGCACGCATCGCCGTGTTCTACATTGGATGACATGAACTGGGACAACGTCCGCGTCTTCCTCGCCATCGCCCGCGCTGGCCAATTCGTCGCCGGCGCCCGGCGCCTGCATCTCGACCACGCGACCGCCAGCCGCCGCGTCGCGGCGCTGGAGGCCGCGCTCGGGACCAAGCTGTTCGACCGCCGCACCACCGGCGCCAAGCTCACCCTGGCGGGCGAGCGCTTCCTCGCCGCCGCCGAGCAGATGGAGAGCGCGTTTCTGCACGCGCAATCGGAAGTCTCGGGCCTCGACGTCGAGCTGACGGGTGATGTGCGCATCGGCGCCCCGGACGGCGTCTCGACCTATTATCTGGCCGAAACCCTCGGCCCGTTCATCGCCAAAAATCCCGGCCTTCGCATCCAGCTTCTGCCGCTGCCGCGCGTCACGCCGCTGGCGCGGCGCGAGGTCGACATCGTCGTGGGCCTCGACAAGCCGGAATCGGGCCGCTTCGTCGCGCGAAAACTCACCGACTACAGCCTCGGCCTCTACGCCAGCGCCGCCTATCTCGACGCCCATCCTGCCCCCGACGCGGGTTTCGCGGGGCATCGGCTGATCGGCTATGTCGAGGAATACGCATTCTCGACCGCGCTCGACTACGTGCGCGAATTGTTCGGCGGCGCCCCGACGCAGTTTGAATGCGCCAGCGCGGTCACGCAACTGGAGGCGATCCGCGCCGGCGTCGGCCTCGGCGTCGTCCACGATTTCATCGCCCGCCGCTTTCCCGATCTGCGGCGAGTCATGCCCCAGCGTAAAGCGACCCGCGCCTATTGGATCGTCACCCATGAGGACACGCGCGGCCTCGGGCGTATCCGGGCCGCACATGCGCATATCGTCGCCTGCGTGGAGCGCGACAAGGCGTCCTTCACTTGACGCTCCCTCACTTGCCCGCGACGCTCTTGGCCAATGCGCCCGCGAGCGTAACGAATTCGCTCGGCATCATGACGATGGTCATTGTATTCTGCTCGGCGCCCACTTCCGTCAGCATCTGCATGCGCCGCAGTTCCAGCGACCCGGGCGAGGAGGCGATGATGTCGGCGGCCTCCTTCAACAATTGCGCGGCCTCGCGCTCGGCTTCCGCCTTGATCTGACGCGAGCGTTTCTCGCGCAGCGCCTCGGCCTCCTGCGCCATCGCGCGCTGCATGCTGGCCGGGATCTCTATGTTCTTCATCTGCACCTGCTCGACCTTGACGCCCCAAGGATGGGTGATCGCGTCGAGGCCCGCCTTCAACTGCGCCGACACCGTCTCCTGATCCTTCAGCACGTCGTCGAGCGTGTGGCGCCCGATGGTCGAGCGCAAAGCCGTCACGGCGGCCTGCGTCACCGCGTCCTCCACGTCGGCGACTTCGATCAGCGAATCCGCAGGGCTGACCACACGCCGCCAGATTACCGCGTTGATCTTCACCGGCACGTTGTCCTTGGTGATCGTCTCCTGCTGCTCGACGGCGGTGGTGGTCGTGCGCACGTCCACAAGAGTGCGCCATTCCAGCAGCGGCAGCATGAAATAGACGCCCGGCCCTGAAGTGCGCGCGTAGCGGCCGAGAAAAAAGACGACAGCGCGCTGATATTGATTGCACACCCGCACCGTCATCAGGAACACGACGACGGCCAACGCGACCGTCAGATATCCCCACGGCAAATCATATCTGGTCATGAAGAAACCTCCGGGTCGGCAAGCGGATGCAGGTCGCGCACCATAGCTTTCGCGCGTTCGTCCAAAACATGCGTGTAAATCTGCGTCGTCGAAATATCGGCGTGGCCGAGCAGGTCCTGCACGACGCGCAGGTCCGCCCCGTTCTGCAACAGATGGCTGGCGAAGGCGTGGCGCAGCACGTGCGGGCTCACTCGCTCGGCCTTCAACCCCGCCGCCGCCGCGACCCCTTTGAGATCGCGCGCGAAAGCCTGCCGCGTCAGATGGCCGCTCTCGCCGTCCGAGGGAAACAGCCACGGGCTCGTCGCCAGCGCCGGCGAAACCTCGGCGAGCAAAGCCTGATAGCGCGTCATCGCCGCCCGCGCCGGGCCGGAGAGCGGCGCGAGCCGATCCTTGTCGCCTTTGCCGCGTATCGGGATCAGCGCGGCCTTCGTTCGCGCCGTGGAACGCGGCAGCGCGATCAGCTCCGACACGCGCAAACCCGACGCGTAAAGCAACTCGATCAGACACGCCATGCGCGCCGCCGTGAGCCGCGCGCGCAACGGGCGCTCGGGATCGTCGAGCCCCTCGCGCGCCGTCGCGATCAGTCTGTCCACCTCGGCGACGCTGAGGGTCTTGGGCAGCGGGCGGCGGCGGCGCGGGCCTTCCAGCGACACGCTGGGGTCGTCGCCCCGCAGCCCCTCGACGAACAGATGCTTGTGGAACTGCCGGATCGCCGAAAGTCGTCGCGCCACGGTGGCGGGGCTGAGGCCCTGTCGCGTCCCGGCGGCCTGCAAGGCGCGAATGTCGTCGTCGCCCGCCTCCAGCGGCGTGCGCCCGCGCTCGTTCAGGAAATCGGCATAGACGGCGAGATCGCGCCGGTAGGATTCAAGGGTGTTCTTCGCCGCTCCGCGCTCGGCGGCGAGCGCGTCGAGAAACCCCTCCGCCAGTGCGCTCATTTGGAAGCCTTGGGCAGATCGACGCGCTGCACGATCTCGTGCGGCGTCACCCTGACCTGCGTGGCCAGCAGGAAAAGCCCGCCGTAAACCGCGCCCGCCAGCGCGGCGAGGACGAGGACGAAGCGAATCAGCGTAGGCAAGCGAACGCCTCCTCCACGCCGTCTCTAGGCGCACGCAAATGCGCTGGACAAGCCCGGTCTGTGGTCCGATGTAAGCGTCAAAAGAGGAGGATTCATGAAAATCGCCGTCGTCGGCTCAGGTTTGATCGGGCGATCCTGGGCGATCTCCTTCGCCCGCGCCGGCCATGAGGTCGCGCTGTGGGACCCTGACCCGGCCGCGTCCGAAACGGCTCACGCCGCCATCGCCGAGCGCCTGCCCGAACTGACCGCCCACGGCCTGCTCGAAGAACCCGAGGCCGCCGTCCTCGCCCGCATCGACGTCGCCCCCACGCTGGAGGCCGTGCTGGACGGGGCCGGGTATGTGCAGGAGAACGCGCCCGAGCGGCTCGACGCCAAGTGCGCCCTGTTCGCCCGGCTCGACGCCCTTGCGGCGCCGGACGCCATCCTCGCCAGTTCCACTTCGGCGCTGCTGCCCTCGGCCTTCACAGAGGCGCTCAAAGGGCGCGCCCGGGCTTTGGTCGCCCATCCCATCAACCCGCCCTACCTCATACCCGCCGTCGAAATCGTGCCCGCGCCTTGGACCGATGCGGCGGTCGTTTCGCGCACGGCGACGTTGATGCGCGAGGCCGGGCACGTGCCTATCGTGATGGCCCGCGAAATCGACGGGTTCGTGGTCAACCGACTTCAGGGCGCCTTGCTCGACGAGGCGTTCCGGCTGGTCGAGCAGGGATTCGCGAGCCCTGACGACGTCGACGCCGCCATCCGCGACGGGCTGGCCTTGCGCTGGTCGTTCATGGGGCCGTTCGAGACCATCGATCTCAACGCGCCGCAGGGTGTGCGCGACTACGTGGCGCGCTACGGCGGCGCCTACGCGCGGATGTTCGCCGCCTATGGCGCGCGCCCGAATTGGGAGGGCGCGGCGCTCGACCGCGTCGAGGCGGCGCGGCGCGCGCGGCTTCCGGCCGCGCGCCTGGGCGAGCGCGCGGCGTGGCGCGACCGGCGGCTGGCCGCCCTGCTCGCCCACCGCCGCCGCGCCGCCCTGACGCTTGGCGATTGAGGGAATCGCGAAGGACGGGAACTCGCGCCCTCCGAGGTGCGTTTCCGCCTCGACGCGTGTTGCGGCGCCAAGTCTATCGGGGCGGAAAGCCCTCTGTTACAACCGGCTCGATTTAGAGGAGGAAGCGCCGATGGATTGGCAAAACACCCCCGAATCCTCAAACGTCGAGGACCGGCGCGGCCAGACCAGCGCCAGCTACGGCGGCGGCGGGTCGATTGGGACAGGCGGCCTCGGCATCGGCGCCATCGTCCTTGTCCTCATCGTCAGCTATTTCACCGGCATCAACCCGGCCGTATTGCTTGGCGGCGCGCAAATCCTCACCGGCGGCGGAGGCCAGACCCAGACGCAGTCGGCGCAGCCTACGCAGACCGCCCGCGCCCCGGCTCAGGATCGCGACACCCAGTTGCTTCGTCACGTCCTGGGCGAGACCGAGGCTGTATGGTCGGAGATTTTGCCGGCACAGAAGGGCGTGCGCTACACGCCGGCGACCCTTGTGCTCTACAACGGCGCGACGCAGTCGGGTTGCGGCGGCGCGAAAGCGGCGATGGGCCCGTTCTATTGCCCCAACGACAAGAAGGTCTATCTCGACACCGCGTTCTTCCGCGATATGGAGACGAAATACGGCGGCGGCGGCGATTTCGCCATCGCCTACGTGGTGTCCCACGAAATCGGCCATCACGTTCAGGACCTGCTCGGCATCCTCGACCGCACCGATGAAGCCAAACAGAACGGCTCCCGCACGCAAGCCAACGCCATTTCGGTGCGCGTCGAGTTGAACGCCGATTGTTTGGCGGGCGTTTGGGCGGCGAACGCCAACAAGAAATGGAACCTCATCAGCCAGGACGATATCGCAAAGGCCATCGCAACCGCGCAGGCCATCGGCGACGACAATTTGCAAAAGTCGGCGCGCGGTTACGCCGTTCCCGATAGTTTCACTCACGGCTCGTCGGCGCAACGGCAGAAATGGCTGACGGCGGGCTTGCAGAGCGGGCGGGTAGATTCCTGCGATACCGGGATCATGCAGTAAAACGGGGCGTTGGTTCGCCTCGTCTTGTGAAGCGGGGAGCGACCACGCTCCCCGCTTCACTCCGCCTTCGACTGGCTTCGTAGCAGCTTGGCCGCGTCCTCGGGGCTCATGGGCATTGAGTAGAAGCGCCCCTGGACCTCCGTGCAGCCCTGCTCGGCGATGGCTGCATATTGCGCCACCGTCTCGACGCCTTCCGCCACCGTTTTCATGCCGAAACTTCTTCCGAGCCCAGCGATCGCGGTGATGATGTCGAGGCTGCGCTTGTCCGTGCCCAGGCTCTGCACGAACGACTGGTCGATCTTGATCTTGTCGAACGGGAAAGTCCGCAGATAGCTCAGGCTGGAAAAGCCGGTGCCGAAATCGTCCATCGAAATGGTCGCGCCTATCGCACGCAGCGCCTCCAGAGTTCGCACATGCTTGTCGGCCTTGTCGAGCAGCACGGATTCGGTGATCTCAAGCTCCAGCCGATGCGGCGCGAGGCCCGATTGAGCGAGCGCGCTGACGACGATGGGCGTGAGTTCGCAGCGCTGAAACTGCACGGGCGACAAATTGACCGCGACCTTGATGTCGTCGGGCCAGGTCGCCGCGACCCGGCACGCTTCGCGGATCACCCACTCGCCGATCGGCACGATCAGGCGCGTGCTTTCGGCCAGCGGAATGAAATGGCCGGGACCGATGAGGCCGCGCACGGGATGCTCCCAGCGGATAAGCGCCTCGAAGGCGACGATCCTGCCCGTCATCACCGAGACGATGGGCTGGAAATGCAGCCGGAACTCGCCCTTTATCAGCGCGGCGCGCATCTCCGTCTTGAGCGCGAGCGCGTTTTGCGCTTCCTGATCCATGCTGGGATCGAAGATGCGATAGGCGCCTGTGCCCATGCCGTTGCGCCCGTCCTCCTTGGCCCGGTACATCGCCAGATCGGCGCATTTGAGAAGATCGTCGACGCTTTCCTCGCTCTGCGAGGACAACGCCACGCCGACGCTGGCGGCGACGGAAAGGATTTGGGTATCGACGGGAAACGGCTCGGCGGCCGCCTCGATCAGGTCGCTGGCGAGGCCGATCGCCTCGCCAACGGTCGGGCAGTTGGCCAGAAGAACGCCGAATTCGTCGCCCCCAAGCCGCGCGATCATCACGTTCTGGGGCAACCGGTCGCGCAGCCGCGTCGCCACCGCTTTCAGCAGAAGATCGCCGACGCTGTGGCCCAGCGTGTCGTTGATCGCCTTGAAGCCGTCGAGGTCGAGGAAAAACACCGCCGCCGGGGCGGCGCCGGCCTTCGCCGACGCCAGCGCTTCCTGACAAGATTCCCGGAAGGTCTCGCGGTTGGGCAGGCCCGTCAGCGCGTCATGATAGGCCAGATATTGCGTGCGCGCGTCGGCCTGCTGACGGCGCAGCACTTCGAGCATCAGCCTTTCGTTGGTCGAGGCGAGGTCGGCGGTGCGCTCCTCCACGCGCCGCTCAAGATCGCCATTGAGCGAGTTGAGTTCCGCGTAGGCGTCGTTGAGCCGGCCATTGGCGCGCTTGCGCTCTATCTGCACCTGCACGCGCGCCAGCGCCACGGCGAAGTCCACAGGTTTGGCGACATAATCGTTGGCGCCGGCCTCCAGCGCCACAACGATGTCTTCGCTGGCGTTGTTGGCGGTACACATGATGACCGGCAGCACATCGGCCGAATGAGAAAGCCGTATGCGCTTGAGCGCTTCTATGCCGTCCATGTCGGGCATGCGTACGTCGAGCAGCACGAGATCGTAGGCGCTGGCGCCAATCATCTGGAGCGCGCATGCTCCGGATTCGGCCTCTTCGACCTCGAACCCGCGTCGCTGGAAGCGACGACGCAGCACGATGCGGTTGTCCTCGATGTCGTCGACGAGCAGCAACCGGGCCGAAGGCGCGGACGCCGTGGCGGGATCGCGCCGGGGCGCGGGGAACGCCGCGAGCGGAGAATTCGACATGACGCCCTCTTAAGCCACAATATTCAGGACGGCCTCGCCGGACCCGGCGGGGCGAGCGACGGCGGGAAGCCGCACGGGAAGGACGGCGGTGAAGCGCGAGCCCTTGCCGACCGCGCTGTCCACCCTGATGGCGCCGCCCATCAGCGTGCAGAAACTTGCGCAGATGGAAAGGCCGAGACCCGAGCCGCCGAACCGCTTTTCCGTATCCGCAGAAGCTTGACTGAATCGTTTGAACAGGCGCGAAATCTCGTCCGGCGTCATGCCGATGCCGCTGTCGGAGACGCTGACTTCGATCTCTTCGCCATTCTCGCCGGCGCGCCGCAACGCCGAGACGACGATCCGTCCGTTGCTGGTGAATTTCGCGGCGTTGCTGAGCAGGTTCAGCAATATTTGGCGGAACTTCACCGCGTCGTTGTGCATGGTCCCCAGTTCGGGCTGAAGTTCGAGCACAAGCTCGTTCTTCTTGACTTTGGCGAGCGAGTCGCAGGTCGCCTTGATCTGCTGGATGATGGCGGCGACGTCGAACGTTTCGGCCTTCACGTCGGAATCGTTGCGCTCGATCTTGGAGATGTCGAGCACCTCGGTGACGAGCGACAACAGATGTTTGCCCGCGTCGTTGATGCGCTGGAGATCGGAACGGCGCTGCGCGTCGCCCTCGGCGGGCAGGTCTTCGAGCAGGATTTCGCTGTAGCCGATGACGGCGTTCAGCGGAGTGCGCAATTCATGGCTCATGCGCGCCAGGAAGATCGACTTGGCGCGGCTCACGCGCTCGGCCCGCACCTTGGCCGACTGAAGGCTCTCGGCGGTGCGGCGATGATTGTCCGTCTCGCGCTGAAGCGTCGAGCGCATGGACATGATCTTGGAATAGAAGATCGCCATCCACGCCATGTAAATGCCGCCCGAGATGACCGAGATCCAGCCGACCTGGGTGAGCTTGTGCAGCGGCACGATCTCGGGAAAGCCAAAGACCAGCGCGGCCACGGCGAAGGCCGAGATATTGCCGATCACCAGCGAGGCGACGAACTTCGGCCGGTCGGACAGATAAAAGAATCCAAGCAGCACCGCGACCAGGATCCATGGCAGGAACGGGGAGGCGACGCCGCCATAAAAATAAGCCCCGCCGAGCGAGGCCATGCACAGCAATTGCACCGAGCCGATGGCGGCCAGCGACAGGCTTTCGGTAAATTTGAGAACGAACGACAGCGACCAGAATCCGCTGATGCCGGCGATCATCGTCCAGCAGGCGATGCCGTGGCTCTGGTCGGTGCTGTAAAGAAAGACGGAGATCGACTGGGCCATCAACGGACCCGCCAGATGCGTGAATACGTAGTTGCGCCAGACCGCAAGTTCGTTGCGTTCGTTGTGGACCCAGGCCGGAATGAACCAATCGACGATGCGAATGACGCGGTCGACGAAAGCCGAGCCGGAGCCGGCTTGAGGCAAGACGACGGAGGAAGCGATTGCGGTCAACGGAGGGCCTCTCGAATGGGCGACGACGCGGTTTGAGCGTTCGCGAGGGCGGCGCGGATCTTGCCGAGCAGGCGGGGGAGATCGACGGGTTTGGTGTCAAAATCGCAGCAGCCGACTTCGACGCTGCGCAGGCGGTCGGTGGCGAGCGCATGAGCGGTCAGCGCGATGATGGGGATGTCCGCCGTGGCGGGATTGGCCTTGACGGCGAGCGTCGCGTCCCAACCGCTCATGGCGCCCAGCGCCACGTCCATGAGAATGAGCGCGGGACGCTCCGAGGCGGCGAAGGCGATGGCCTCCGGCCCGTCGACCGCAAACACGATCTCGAAGCCCTGGCGAATGAGCCGGCGAGACAGCATGTCGCGGTTGTTCTCATTGTCCTCAACCAACAGCAGCTTGGTCATTGCATTCGCCTTTGCGAGTCTCTTTGGCGCGCATGGCGGCGCCAAGATCGGCGAGCGCCTTCAAGTCCAGCGGCGTCCGCGCGACGTCCGTCCCGTCCTCCTCCCCCGCGGGCGTCACGACGCCACCTAGAGGCACGTGGATGAAAGCCGCCGTCCCCCTGCCGACCTCGCTCTCCACGCGCAGCCTGGCGCCGATCAGTTCGCTCAAGCGCCGCGCTAGCGGCAGGCCAAGGCCGGCGCCGCCCGAATCCGGATTCTCCTTGTCGTCGTCGAGCACGTCGAAATTATTGAGCACTTTGGGCAGACGATCTCTGTCGATGCCCGGCCCGTTGTCGCGCACCGCGATGACAGCCCCCTCGTCGCCAGGCGCGTCGCTGCGTTCGACCGACACGACGATTTCGCCGTTGCGGGTATATTGCACGGCGTTCTCGACGAGCGTGCCCAGGATTTGCCTGAGCTTGTGCGCGTCGGTGTAGAGGATTCCGACGCCGGGCTGCACTTTCCAGGTGAGAGCGTCGCCGTTCTTGAGCGCGAGCGCCTTCAGGTCTTCGACGACGTTCTGCACGATATGCGCGCAATTGGTGGACTCGGCGACCGTCTCCATCCGACCCGCCTCGATGCGGGACAGGTCGAGAATGCGGTTGACGAGCTTGAGCAGATGCTTGCCCGCCTCGCGGATGCGGTCGAGGTCCTGCGTTTCGACGTGGTCGCCGTCGGCGTCGTCGAGCAGGATTTCGCTGTAGCCGATGATGGCGTTCAGCGGGGTGCGCAGTTCGTGGCTCATGCGGGCGATGAAGTCGCTCTTGGCGGTGGAGGAGCGGCGCGCGTCCTCGGTGGCGGCCAGCAGGTCGGCCGCCGTGGCCAGGTGCAAATCGACCTCGACCTGCAACTCCACCTGGCTGGCCAGCGCATTGGCGTAAAACAGCGCCATCATGGTCACATACGCGCAGGCGGCCGCCGTCGAGACGAGCCCCAGAACTTCGAGCGCGGGCGTGGCGAGCGTCACCGCCGGCGCGGTGAAAGCCACGCACAAGGCGTAGTAAATGAGCGCGTTGACGGTGAACTGACCGATCAGCACCGCGCGCATCTGCGCGGACGAGCCCACATACATGAACGACAGCAACGGGATCGTCAGCATCCACGAGACGTTGGGAGAACTAAGGCCGCCGTAAAAGTAGCAACTCCACAGGATCGTGAAGATCAAAACTTGCACCGAAATGATCGACAGCAGATAATAGCGGCCGAACATTTTCAGGAGCGGCGGGAAGATCCAGAACGAGGTGATCGAAACCAGCAGCGTGATGACGCGGTAATCGAGCGTCTGGTCGAACACCCAGATCGACAGCGGCACGGTGTTGCCGATGAACGGCCCGCAGATATGGCTGTAAAGAAAGATGCGCGCCTTCTCGCGTTGCTCACGGTTGGCGGCGATATCTGCGGGAATGAACCAATCCGAAAATCTCGTCAGTTGGTCCAGATAATGCGACAGCGGCATGGGGGCCTGTTCGATGACGACAACGTTATGGCCGCAATTTGGCCGCCGGTTATTGCCAAAGGGTCAACCGCCGCCGGAGCGGATAAATCCATACGACGTTGATCCCCTTCGATTATCCAATTCCCCGAGCCGTCTTCGGGTATTGGCGGCGCGGCATGGGCGTGCGGGAAACCGTCGCTATGCTTAACAAGGCGCTTACAAACGCCTCCCGCTGCGGCGCCTAGCGCTCGCACGCCTGCCGAATTGGGTGCAATTCCGGTAGGTTCAGGCGGGGGCTGACGTCTTTTGGACCCATCGGGGGAGCGGACATGCAACGCGACGTCGTCGCCCCGCTACGGCGGGTCTTGATCGTCACTCCGCTGGGGCAAGGCGGCGCGGGCGGCATCGACCGCATGATGGATGCGCTTCGTCCGCGCGCGCGGGAATTCGCAGCCGAGGGCTTCGAGGTTGGCTTCTGCGCCAGCCGGGGCGCGGGCGCGCTGGCGCTGGCGCCTCTGCATCTAGCCCACACTCTGGTCCGCGTCGCCGCTCCGGGCGTCGATCTCGTTCATATTAATCTTTCCTCGCACGGCAGCGCGTGGCGCAAGCTCGCGGTCGCCGCGACCGCGCGCCGTTTCGGGCGCCCCTATGTCGTACATCTGCACGGCTCGCGCTTCGCCTCCTATTTCGACGCGGCGGGGCCGGCTCTGCGAGCCGCCATCCTGCGACTTTTCACCGATGCGGCCCGGATCGTCGCGCTGGGCCGCGTCTGGCGCGACTGGCTGGCGGAGCGGGCGCCCGCCGCCTCGCCGCGCATCGACATCCTGCCCAACGCCGTCGCCGCGCCTTTGGGCCTGGCGCCAAGGCCTGCGGGCGCGCCGGCGCATATCCTGTTTCTGGGGCGTCTGGGTCCGCGCAAGGGATCGGACGAATTGTTGCGGGCGCTGGCCCTGCTGCCGCCGGGGCTGGAATGGCGGGCGACGCTGGCGGGAGACGGCGACGTTCAAGGCCTGGCTCGCGCCATCGCCGGGCGGGGTTTGGGGGGCCGGGTGCGCGCGCCGGGCTGGGTCGGACCGGCGGCGGTGCAGGCGCTGCTCGCCGATTCCGACATCGTGGCGCTGCCCTCGCATCAGGAAAACCTGCCCATGTCGCTGATCGAGGGCATGGCGTACGGCCGCGCGGTGATCGGCACGCCGGTCGGCGCGGTCTCGGACATCCTCGCGCCCGGCGAGACCGGCCTGCTGGTCCCGCCCGGCGACGTGCCCGCCCTGACGCACGCTCTCCGACGCCTGATCGAAGACACGGGCTTGCGCGCCCGCCTCGGCGAAGCCGCCATGCGCCTGCACCGCGAGCGGCTCGATCTGGACGGCTATGCGGGCCGGCTGTCGGCGATCTGGCGCGCGGCTCAGATGCCGGTGGGATAACCGTGCCGGGCCTGCGACGCGCGGATCATCGAAATGGCCCGGGCGTCCTGCCCCGCCGCGCAGACCTTTTCGGCCTCTTCGATCTCCCGCTTGATCTGGACGTAAACCGATTTTCCGACATGGCCCATCGCCAGATCGTTGTCCTGCACGGCGCGGTAGCGCTCCACGGCCCCCGAGCAACTGGACCCTCCCACAAGCGTGAACGAGGGCTCCGCGACGGCCGATTGCGCAAGCGCCCCTGTCGCGACCAGCGTCAGAACCATCGTCCAAAGGCGCATTTTCCAAGCCTCTTTGATTCGCAAAGCGCAAGGTTCCGCGATGTTGCGCAGCCGGGTCAAGCGGCGAGCTTCTCGCTGATTTCCCAAAGCCGCCGCGCCGCCCCCTCGTCTTGCGCCGCGTGCGAAGGCGGCTTGAGCGTGCGGCGCGCGAAATAATGGCCCGTGACGCCCTCGACGTCGGGCGAACTCGCCAGCCACACCATCGTGTCCGCGCCCTGCTGCGGCGAAATCGCGAAGCGTTTCACCAACTTGAACAGCGGCGCCGTCCAGCCCCCGGCCTCGTCGGCGAAGCGCGAGGCGACGACGCCCGGGTGCAGGCAATTGGCCGTTGCGCCCGTCCCCGCCAGCCGGCGGCTGAGTTCGCGCGTGAACAGAATGTTGCAGAGCTTCGAACGTCCATAGACCCGGAAGCCCGGCGCGACTTTCGCACTCTGGAGGTCGTCGAAATCGAGCCGCACCCCTTGATGCGCCGCCGAGGCGGTCGATACTATACGCCCCTGCGCGGCCACGACGCGTTCGCGCAAGGCCGCGGTCAGCACGAAATAACTCATGTGATTTAAAGCGAAGGTCGTCTCCAACCCCTCCGCCGTCAGGCGCCGGTTCGAAAACAGCGCGCCCGCATTGTTGATGAGAACGTCGACTCGGAGCTCGGCGGCGGCGATCTCCGCGCCGACGCGCCGGGTCTCCCGCATCAGCGACAGATCGGCGAGATAGGCCTTGTGGCCAAGGCCGGGCGCGACCGCGTCCAGCCGCGCCCGCGTCGCCTCGGCGCGGGCGGCGTCGCGCGCGACGAACACGATGCGCGCGCCCTGACGCGCCAGCGCCTCGACGGCGGCGGCGCCGATGCCGGAAGTCGCGCCGGTCGCGACGACGGTTTTGCCTCGCATCACTTGCGTCGCTCCCTGCCGTCTCCGCCGCAAATTCTTTTGGCGAACGCGCCGTCTTGCGAAAAACCGGTTCCCAATTTTCCGCAGCCCGCTCTATGACACGCGCCTGTGCGCGCTATTATGCTCATATCGGCGTTTTTCGTCGTTTTGGCCACGTCCTCCGTCGCGGGGCCGGTCGAGGACGGCTTCGCCGCCTATGCGCGTAACGATTTTGCCCGCGCCGCCGCACTCTGGCGCCCATATGCCGAGAACGGCGACGCCCGCGCGCAGAATTTCATGGGCGACCTCTATTTCGCCGGGCAAGGCGTTAGTCAGGACTTCCGGCAGGCCCTGTTCTGGTTTAAGCTGGCGGCGGGCAAGGGGAGCGCCGCCGCACGCTACAATCTCGGCGTCGCCGCCGAGCAGGGCCGGGGCATGCCCCCCTCCCCCGCGCAAGCCGGCGCCTGGTTCAAGCAGGCGGCGGAAAAAGGCAGCGTCCCGGCCATGCTGGCGCTGGCCCGCCTCGCGCGGGCGGGCGAAAAGCCCGACGCCGAGGCCGCCGCGCAATGGACGCGGAAGGCCGCCGACACCGGCGACCCGCAGGCGCAGGACGAGCTTGGCACGCTCTACCGGCTCGGCAAGGGCGTCGAGCCCGATCTGGCGCGCGCCCGCGATTGGTATCGCAAGGCGGGCGAACAAAATTATGCGCCCGCCGAGAACAATCTGGGCATGATGTACAGGCTGGGCGCCGGCGGCCCGCCCGATTACGAACGCGCCTTCGGCTGGCTGCACCGCGCCGCCGACCACGGGATCGCCACCGCGAAATTCAACATCGGCGCCATGTACGCGCTGGGACTGGGCGCGGCCAAGGACCCGGTGGAGGCCTATGTCTGGTATTCGGCCGTTCTGGCCGACGCCGACGCCAATTTGCGCTCGCAGGCGGAGAAGTCGCTGGCGCTGGTCAAATCGCAGATGAAGCCCGACGAGTTGGCGCAAGCCGAGCGGCGCCTCGTTCACTGAGGGGCGACGCCCTCCTTTTCGCGCCATTCCTTGAGCAACGCCGAGCGGCGCCGGGGATAGCGCGCGTCCGCCACCTCCAGTCTGGCGATGCGGTCGATGCGAAAATGCCGGAAGTTCGCCCGCGTCTCGCACCACGCCGCCATCATATGGACCCTGTCGAAATACCCGAGCGCGAACGGCCAGACAATGCGGCGGCTCACGCGAGCGCCGGCGTCTTCATACGACAGCGTCACCTTGCGCTCGCGCCGGATCGCCTCGCGCAGCGCACCGAGGTCGAAAGCGGCGGGAAGCGGCGCGGCGGGAGGCACGACGAGACCGGAAGTTTCCGCCTCGGCGCCGAGGTCGGGCGGCAGCACGGCCTTGATCTTGGCGAGCGCCCGGGCGGCGGCCTGCGCGATCTCCGGATCGCCCCGGCTGACGACGAAACGCGATCCCAGCACCAACGCCTCGATCTCCTGCGCGGAGAACATCAGCGGCGGCAAAAGGAAGCCGGGTTTGAGCACATACCCAAACCCCGCCTCGCCCTCGATCTCGGCCCCGCGTTCGCGCAGGCTCTGGACGTCGCGGTAGAGCGAGCGCAGCGATACGCCGAGTTCCCCAGCCAGCCGCGCGCCGGTCACCGGGCCGCGGTAGCGGCGCAGCAGGTCGAGAAGCGCGAGCAGGCGGTCGGCGCGGGGCATGGATTTAGCTTATAGACCCGATTGAGCCGGCGGGAGTGTCGCGTCGAGCGTCCGCGTCTTTGCGAACGCAACAAAGCCAACCCGCCGCGCCGCGATCGTCGGCCGGTCGGAAAGATCCGCACAAACGGCGGCGTTGGCGTTATGAACGCATGAAGGGCGTGACGGCGCCATGACACATGACCCACAACACGCCGCATATCAGCCCGCCGAGCGTGAGACGGCGCTTGACGCTTTCGGTTTCCCACCGCCTGCCCGTGGCCTCCCGAGCCGTCGCTAGACGCGGGCTTTTGGCGGCAATAACCACAGTCGCGCCGAACTCCGCCCGTCGCGATGGGAATAATGGGATGGCGAGGGATCGAGGCGCGGGCTTTCGGGGACAACATATGCTGGGTCGTCGTCGCATCAGTCTTACTCAAGACATCGACACATCGGCCTTCGAGCGACCGCTATCGCTCGCGGTCCCGGATCGCGTCGAGGCGGCCGTTGCGCGCGGCGTCCGGCGCGGGCGCGATTTCCCGTTCGCGAACGCGGCCCAACTCATCGAGCCCGGCGGCGATGGCCTCACCGATGCGGTGGTGCGCAACAGCGACGGCGTGCTGGTGGTCGCCTGCCGGACGGACATGCCTGACGTCTCGCCGCAAATGTGGGACTGGTGGTTCGGCTGGCACAGCGTCTCGTCGAAGCGATACCGTTTGTGGCATCCCCGCGACCATCTGAGCGCCGCCCTCGCGGAAGATCGCACCCGTTGGCCGGATGTGAAAGCACGTTACATCGGCAACGTTTCGTTCGTCGAAGAATTCATCGGCGAAGGCGAAATTCACAAACTCTCCATCGCCTTCAAGGCGCCGTCGGAATTCGGTCTCGACGAGCGCAAGGTGGCTGAGCAGGGGACCGCGATCTGCGCGCGCGGCGGCCTCCCGCATGTCTTCGCGGACGTGTCCCATCTCATCCACTTCGTCAGGCGCACGCCCGGCGGTTCCGAGATGCTGAGCCGTTTCTGGCTCGGAGACGTCCGATCGAAAATCCCCGTCGTCGGCGGATTGATCGACCGCAGGCTGAACGACCCGGCCGCCCGCATCGAAAATTCGCCCGACGCCTTCGGCCTGAAACTGCTGCGGCATTGTTCAGAGGAAATGTCCCATCTGGCGAAGATTTTGCCAGGTCTATATTCTGCCCTGAGATGAATAAAAAGGCAGGGCGGACAGGCACAGCAACGCAACGTTCCGCCCTTCTTCGGTCGCGGCACGTCCTTTGCGCCGAACGGCGTTCCGGCCGCCGACTTTCTGCCCCAGCCACGTTCACGCCGAAGTCTCCCGCTAATCCCTCCAGCGATGAACGCGCCCCTCGTCCTCCACGATCTCGAAGTCGCCCCCGACTGGGTCGATTACAACGGCCACATGAACGACGCGGCCTATGCTCTCGTGTTCAGCCGCGCGGGCGACCGCTGGATGAGTGCGATCGCGCTCGGCCCCGACGAACGCGCAGCGACGGGCTTCACGCTCTACACGTTGCAGATCATGCTGCACTATCTGCGCGAGGTGAAGCAGGGCGCGCCGCTGCGCGTCACCGCCCAATTGCTCGAATACGACGACAAGCGCGCCCGCCTCTGGATGGAACTGCGCTCGCCCTCCGACGGCCCCCCCGTGGCGGCCACCGAGCAGCTTTTTCTCTCCGTCCGCCAGGGCGAGGAAACTCGCGCCGCGCCGTGGCGCGCCGACACCCGCGCGGCGCTGGCGCAAATGCACGCCGCCCATGCCGGCCTGCCGACGCCCTCGCTGGCGGGGCGCGGAATTTCGCTGCGCCGGGGCTGACAGGCGGGTGCGTCGGGGTTAGACCGGGCGTCATGCTGAACAAGGAAACGCCCATGCGTCCGTCGAAACGGGCCGCCGCCGAAATGCGGAAAGTGACCTTCGAGCGCGGCGTCGCCCGCTATGCCGAAGGCTCCTGCCTCGTAAAGTTTGGCGACACCCATGTTTTGTGCGCGGCCTCCATCGAAGACAAGCCGCCGCCGTGGCTGCGCGGACAGGGGCGCGGCTGGGTCACCGCCGAATACGCGATGCTGCCGCGCGCGACTTCCACCCGCACGCGGCGCGAATCCGCGACCGGCAAGGTCTCGGGCCGCACCCATGAGATCCAGCGCCTGATCGGGCGCTCGCTGCGCGCGGTCGTCGATCTGCCCAAGCTGGGCGAGCGCCAGATCACGGTGGATTGCGACGTGCTTCAGGCGGACGGGGGCACGCGCACGGCCTCGATCACCGGCGCGTTCCTGGCGCTACGGGATTGTCTGGCGTGGATGGCCGACCGCTCCATCCTCAAAGAGATCCCGCTCAAGGATCATGTGGCCGCAGTCTCCTGCGGCGTCGTCAAGGGCGAGGTGGTGCTGGACCTCGATTACGCCGAAGATTCCACCGCCGAAACCGACGCCAATTTCGTCATCACCGGCTCGGGCGGCCTCGTCGAGGTGCAGGGCTCCGCAGAGGGCGCGCCGTTCTCGCAGGACGAGCTTATGGCCATGCTGGCGCTCGCACGCAGCGGGATCGCCGATCTCGTCATGATGCAGAAGGCGGCGCTGGGTTAAGACGAATCGGGCCCCGTTCGGCTTGTCCCAAGGCGAGCGGCATGGCGAAATTCCTGCGCCCCGCCGATAACTTTCGCTTAGGAGAAGCGCGACGTCCGATCTGCCCGTCATCGAACTGACACCGCTACGAGAACGCGGCCCAAAGGGCTTACGCGCAGCGCCGAAGGGCACGTCGCGGCGTGCCGGGCCGTGGGCGAAGGTTGCTGGCTTTCGTTTTTTCTCGATCCCAACTTCTTTGCGAAGTTGATGCGATTCCCTTGCGTGAAGGCGGGCGTCACGGCAAAATAACCCGCCCCCCGTCGGTCACGAATATCTGCTGGGCGGCCTGCGCGCTACCTACGTCGCAGCGTGACCGACGCCGAGGCGGCGGACTTCCCCTATCGCCGCCACGAGGGACTGGCCGCTGTAAGGTTTGCGCACGACCGGCACATCCTTGAAGGCTTCGCCGATCATCTGGGTATCGCCGTAACCCGTGGCGAAGATAAAGGGAATCCCGAGGTCCGCGAGTTTCTCCGCTACCGGCATCGAAGTCAGCCGTCCCAGATTGACGTCGAGCACCGCAACATCGGGACGGCGGGCCGCCAAAATGCGCTCCGCCTCGGCGGGCGTCGCGGCGATTTCCACTTCCGCCGCGCCGGCCTCTTTCAGCAAATTTTCGGCGTCGAGCGCGATGACGAACTGATCTTCGACCAGAAGGACGCACAAACCCGCTATCGCCGTCGCGGTGGAAACGGGGACGCTCTCCGCAGCGCTCGCCCGCCGCTCTTGCGAGGTCCGGTCTTCAAAGAAGCGCGCGGGGATCGTCAACCGCGCCTTCAAACCCTCGGCGGCATAGTCGATCTCGCTCTCGCCTCCGAGATCGAACGGCACGCTGCGGCGGATCAGCGAGGCGCCGAAACCGCTGTGCGACGGCGCGGCGACGAGAGGGCCGCCTGTCTCGCGCCACAACAATTCGCAATCTCCCTCGCCCGTCAGCGCCCAACGCGCTGAAAGCCCCCCCCAGGGCGTCGAGAGGGGGCCGTATTTGGCGGCGTTGGTGGCGAGTTCGTGCAGCACCAGCGCCATCACCGAATAAGCGCGCGCGTCGAGCACGAGGTCGGGGCCGACGATCTCGATCTCGCGCCCGTAAACCACATAGGGCGAAAGCTCCGCCCGCAGAAGATCGGCCAAACGGCCGCCGCCGTCGCTACGCACAACCTGATCGTGCGCGTTCGACAGCGCAACGATGCGACCCTTGAGCGCGGAGGCGAAGGCGGACACCTCACGCGAGCCGCCGGTGTCCTGGCTGACAAGAGATTTGATGAGCGCCAGAATGTTCTTGACGCGGTGGTTCAACTCCTCGTTCAGCGTTTTCTGTCTGACTTCGGCGATGCGGCGCTCCTTGGCGAGCGCCTCCGAATGACGCATCATGATTTCGAGCAATTGCACGCGCGCGCTTTCCGCAATCAGGCGTTCGTTCAACGTCCAGGGCGTCGATTGCAGATGCACCGTCTCCTTCCACAGCTGAAAGCTCTTGCGCGGCGACAGACTGTCGCCGTTGGGGCCGCTTGTATAATGCTTTTGGGGGTCGCCGCCCCAGTTGACCGTCTCGACCTGCTCGCGGCGGAAGAACACGAGGTAGTCGCGCGGCAGTTGCGACAGCGGCAGCGCCAGCACGCCCGCCGCCTGGGCCGCATAGACCGCCGCCTGCGGCAGTTCCTGGGAAAGACGGTGCGTCGCATAGACGCGCCCCGGCGCCCGCGCAGCGACGAACGCGGCAAGATCCGCGAGTGAGGACGCTGGCGGCGCGGAGTCCAAAACCGTCCACACGCCGTCCATGACGATGGCGGCTCCGTCGCAGGAGATGAGCGCCTTCAGGGCGGGCAAGCGTTCGCGCAGAAATTCGGCGACCTCGGTCGTTTCGGTCGTCCCGGCGACGATGCGCTCCAGCGCGCTCCCCGCCTGTTGCGCGCCCGAAAGCGCTTCGGCGCGTTCAAACGCTTCCACCCGGAGCGAAAACATCTCCGCGAACATCTCCGTCGCCGTACGCTGCGCCAGAGTGAGCGCCTTGGGGGAATAATGGTGGCAGGCGATCAAACCCCACAATGTCCCGTTCATGACGATGGACGCCGACATCGACGCGGCGACCCCCATGTTGCGCAAATATTCGATGTGGATCGGCGAGACGCTGCGCAGGTGGGAGAAAGAAAGGTCTAGCGGCCGACCCTGGGCGTCGAGGGCTGGCTCCAACGCCGCGCCGCGGTCGCGCACGTCGTTGATGACGCGGATGGTGTTGCGCAGGTAAAGCAGACGCGCCTGCGCGGGAATGTCGCTGGCGGGAAAATGCTGACCCTGGAAGCTTTCGAGGTCGGCGCGTTTGTCCTCCGCGATGACCTTGCCGGAACCGTCCTCGGCGAACTGATAGATCATCACCCGGTCGTAGCGCAGCATCGCGCGCATGAGCCGGGGCGTGAGCGCCAGAAGTTTCGACAAGGTTTGACAGGCCTGCGCGCGGGAAATGAGGATGCGCGCAAGGTCGAGCGCGCCGGTTTCGGACGCCGCCGCCGGCTCGAATTCGACGATGCCCACGCCCTCATGAATATGGGCGCTTATGTCGAAACATCGCGCGCCGCCTGCGAGCCGGCGCGCGAACAGCAACGCCGGGCGGCGGGGGTCGCGCGAACGCCCCAGCGCATTGCGTACATCATGCGCGAGCGCGCCGCCGACGAAATCGGCGAAGGGAAGCCCGTTGGGGCTCTCCGCCAGATCGAGCATAGCGGGCGCATTGAGGGAATGGCGGCGCACCGTCTCCAGCGTCGCGTCGCAGGCGATCAGGCATCCGTGGGCCTGCGTGGCCCCGGGCATGTGAATGGGCTCGCGGTCGCAATTGGTGACGTCGACAGTCTTTTCCACGCAGATATGCTCCCGGAGCCGACGGGTCCGGGTCCGCCGCAAATCAAACCAGTCCCGTAAATGCAGGCTTGAGATAAGGAGGCCGCTCGCGCCCCAGCCCTTCATCAACGTGCCGCAGGGCGCATAGTTTCGAAATTTCTTTTACGACGGCGCCGTTCACTTCTCGTTAATCTCCAGTCCGGCTTGGGGTATTGCGGCGGCGTCGGCGAACGGCGCCTATCGAGGGGAAAGTCATAATGTTGAAAGAGTTTCGTGAATTCGCAATGCGCGGGAATGTCGTCGATCTGGCCATCGGCGTGATCATCGGCGCGTCGTTCGGCAAGATCGTCGACGCCTTGGTCAACGACATCATCATGCCTATCATCGGCATCGCCGGCAAAGCGGATTTCACCAATTACTTTATCCCGCTGTCCAGCGCCGTGACCGCCGGAAACCTCGCTGACGCCCGCAAGCAGGGCGGCGTGCTGGCCTATGGCGATTTCATCACCATCGCCATAAACTTCATCATCATCGCCTTCGCGCTGTTTCTGGTCGTCAAGGGCGTCAACTCGCTCAAGAAGCCCGCCCCGGGCGCGTCGCCGCCGCCGCCGAGCGACGAAATTGTTTTGCTGACCCAGATCCGCGACGCGCTCGCGCGCCGTTAATTTCACCGTTTTTTCCGCCTTTAATTTTGCCTTGCAGGCGGGGGCGGGCTGGTCCATCACGCGGCCATGCTCCCCCCCTCCCCTGATTGGCGCGCCCGCGTCCGCCCGGAAGCCGCCGCGCTGGAGACCAGCGGTATCGTCGAGGTGTTCGACTATGGCCGCAGCAAGCCCGGCCTGATCCCGCTCTGGGTCGGCGAGGGCGACGCGCCCACACCCGCTTTCATCGTCGAGGCCGCCAAGGCTTCGCTCGACCGCGGCGAGACCTTCTATACCTATCAGGCTGGCGTGCCCGAGTTGCGCGCCGCGATAGCCCGTTACATGACCGCGCATTACGGGCCGGGCTTCAGCCCGATGAATTTTTTCGTCACCGTCGGGGGCATGCAGGCGCTCGACATCGCCGTGAAGCTGA
This sequence comes from Hyphomicrobiales bacterium, assembly GCA_043784465.1. Lineage (GTDB taxonomy): Bacteria > Pseudomonadota > Alphaproteobacteria > Rhizobiales > Beijerinckiaceae > Roseiarcus. Next base: position 28,058 of record JAYVYJ010000002.1, on the reverse strand, counting down.
CGGTCGGCCCCGGCGGCGAAGCGCTGGTGCTGTCCCCCGCCTGGCCCAATTTCGCCGGCGCGCTCGCCGCCAACGGGGGGTGCGCGCGTTTCGTCGAATTGCAGGCGACGCCGGACTGGCGGCTCGATCCCGCGCGTTTGGAGGCGGCGATCACGCCCCGGACGCGCGCAATCATCTTCAACTCCCCCGCCAACCCGACCGGCTATGTCGCGACGCGAGAGGAATTGCAGGCGACGCTGGAGATCGCGCGGCGGCATGGCCTTTGGATCGTCGCGGACGAGATTTACGGCCGGCTGGTCTATGGCGCCGAACGGGCGCCCTCTTTCCACGACATAATGGGGCCGGACGATCAAATTCTGTTCGTCCAGACGCTCTCGAAGAACTGGGCGATGACGGGATGGCGCATCGGCTGGCTGGAGGCGCCGGCCGAACTCGGCTCCATCATCGAGAACCTTGTGCAATATTCGACCTCCGGAGTGAACGTGCCCGCCCAGCGCGCGGCGACGGCGGCGATCGACGAGGGCGAGGGGTTTGTCGCCGAACAACGCGCCCGGTTCGAGCGCAGCCGCGACATCATGGTGGCGGGGCTTCAGGCGACGGGCCGGGTCGAACTTAGCCCCCCCGCCGGAGCGTTTTACGCATTTCCCAAAATTCTCGGCGTCAACGACACCCGTGCGCTGGCGTTCCGGTTGATCGACGAAGTTGGGCTGGGCGTGGCGCCGGGTTACGCGTTCGGGCCGGGTGGCGAGGGGCGGCTGCGGCTATGCTTTGCGCGCGCGCCCGCCGAAATCGAAGAAGTGACGCGAAGGCTGGCGGCGTGGCTGACACGTTGAACGCGCGCGGCCTCGGCTTCACCGTTTTGGCGGCGCTGACGGGCGGGGCGGCGGTCGGCGGCGTCGGCGCCCCGGCGGGCTGGCTGTCGGGGGCGATGCTGGGCGTGGCCGCGCTCGCCGCGACCGGCCGGGCGACGCCCCTGCCTTGGTTTGTGCAGCGCGCGGCGATCGCGCTGGCGGGCGTGGGGATGGGCTCCGGTCTCAGCCCGGCGACGCTGCACACGCTCGCTCGTTATCCCCTTTCCCTCTTCGTGATGGCGGGGGCGCTGGTCGCTATGACGGCGGCCTCGTTCATGACGCTGCGGCGCTGGCAGGGGTTCGACCCGGCGACGGCGTTCTACGCCGCCGTGCCGGGCGCCCTGTCCTACGTGTTCCTGGTCGCTTCGCGTTCGCCCGCCGACTTGGCGCGCGTCGCGGTGATCCAGGTGTTTCGTATCTTCGTGCTGATGGCGCTGCTGCCGATGGTGGCGCGGGTCGGCGTCGGCGGCCCCGTGGCGGCGTTTCCCGTCGATCCGCTCGTTATGACGCTGGCGCTCGTGGCGCTGGGGGTGGCGCTGGGGGAGGGGCTCGTGCGCCTGGGCGTAGATAACGGCTTGCTGTATGCGTCGCTCTTGGTTTCGGGCGTCGCGCATGGGACCGGCTTTGCGCCGGGGCGGCTGGCGCCGGACATGCAGATCGCCGCGCAGACGCTGATCGGCGGCTGGATCGGCACGCGGTTCATCGGCTTCGACTGGCGGCTGCTTCGTTCGCTTCTCGTCGCCGCCCTGACGTCGTTCCTCGCAGCCTTCGCGACGGCGGCCTTGTTCGCAAGCCTTTCCTCGCGGCTCACCGGCGCGCCGTTCGCCGACGCGCTCGCCGCCTTTGCGCCTGGCGGGTTGGAGGCGATGACGATGATGGCGTTCGCGCTCGGGCTCGATCCGCTGTTCGTCGGGGCGCATCACATTGCACGATTCCTGATGATAAGCCTCACGCTGCCGTGGGCTGCGCGGCGGCTCGACCGGGGCGCGCAGGTGTCCGGCCAAGGAAAGATGGCGGGAGAGGGACGCCAGACGTTGACAAGGTGAGCGGCGCGTACGATCTTGACTAGGAACTCCGCAAGCTGACCGTTTGCGGAGCCAAATCTTTTTAACGGATTTAAGCCAGTTTCCGCTGGTCTCGTAGCCGTTCCACGCGCAATTCACGCAGGAGAGAGCCCATTCGTCGTCCCATGAAAGCCATTGCGGCGCCAGAGAAAGGGGGCCCGCGCGTCAACCGTGACATTCGCGCCGTTCAGGTCCAGCTCATCGACGACGAAGGCAAGAATCGCGGCGTCGTGAATCTGCCCGACGCGCAGAAGCTCGCCGAAGAGGCCGGCCTCGATCTCGTCGAGATCGTGCCCAACGCTACGCCGCCGGTCTGCAAGATCCTCGATTTCGGGAAGTACCGCTTCCTGGAGCAGAAAAAGTCGTCCGAGCAGCGCAAGCGCCAGAAGATCGTCGAGATCAAGGAGATCAAGCTGCGTCCCGGCATCGACGAGCATGATTACGAGGTCAAGATGCGCTCCGTCTTCCGGTTTTTCGAGGAAGGCGACAAGGTCAAAGTCACGCTGCGTTTTCGTGGCCGCGAAATGGCGCACCAGGACATCGGCTACCGTCTTTTGCAGAAGGTGAAGGCCGAGACGGCGGAGATCGCCAAGGTGGAGGCCGAGCCGCTGATGGAAGGCCGTCAGATGGTGATGGTGCTCGCGCCACGCTGAACGGCCGGTCCCGAAAGCGTGATCTGTTAAATGTTTTTCGATGGCTTGGCGCGGAAACTTGTTCCGCGCTAAGGCGGCGTTGTGCGTCCGTGACTTTGAACCGGGCGCTTTCGAGGACATCATGAGCCTGGCAGAACCCGTCCTCGCGCCGGAGAGCGCACGCTCCGTCATCGCGCCCGCGGCTCGGCAGACCGCAGCGCTTGGCATCCTGTTCGCAGCCAGCGCCTCGCACATGCTCAACGACATGATGCAGGCGATCGCCCCTGCGCTCTATCCGGTGTTCCGCAACCAATATTCGCTGAGCTTTTTCCAGACCGGCGTCATCACGCTTGTTTTCCAGCTCACCGCCTCGCTGCTGCAACCTCTGATCGGATACGCGACCGACAAGCGCCCGACGCCTTGGGCGCTCCCGTTTGCAATGGGTTTTACGGCTATCGGTCTGGTGCTGCTCGCCTTCTCGCGTAGCTATCCGATACTGCTGGCGTCCGTTGCGTTGGTCGGCGTCGGCAGCGCGGTGTTCCATCCGGAGGCTTCGCGCGCGGCGCGCGCTGCGTCGGGCGGGCGGCATGGGTTCGCGCAGAGCGTGTTTCAGGTCGGCGGCAATTTCGGGCAGTCGATGGGGCCGCTGATGGCGGCGTTCATCGTGGTGCCGAACGGGCAGACATCCGTGCTCGCCTTCACGGCGCTCGCCTTCATCGCGATTCTTCTGCTGGCTCGGGTCGCGCAATGGCAGACGGCGCACGCGGTCCTGCGCTTGGGTGCGCAGGTCGCAGCGCCCGACAGATTGCCACGCAAACTGGTGTGGCGCTCGCTTGCGATATTAGTGGTGCTGCTGTTCTCCAAGACGTTCTATCTGGCGAGCCTCAACAGCTACTATACATTTTATCTTATGCAGACTTTCGGCGTTGAGCTTCAGTCGGCGCAAGTCTTGCTGTTCGTGTTTCTGGGTGCGGTCGCCGTGGGTACGTTCGCCGGCGGTCCCATCGGCGACTGGATTGGGCGCAAATACGTGATCTGGGCCTCGATCCTCGGGGTATTGCCGTTCACGCTCCTGTTGCCGCATCTGGGGTTGGTCGGCACGGTGATCGACAGCATAGCGATAGGACTGGTGCTGTCCTCGGCGTTTTCGGCGATGGTGGTCTATGCGCAGGAACTGGCGCCGGGACATATCGGGATGATCGCGGGGCTGTTCTTCGGCCTGTCGTTCGGGCTTGGCGGGCTCGGCGCGGCGGCGTTGGGGTTCGTCGCCGACGTCACGAGCCTCAACTTCGTCTACAACATCTGCGCGTTCCTGCCGGCCATCGGGCTGCTGGCGTTCTTCCTGCCGGACGTGCGGCTGAAGCGGCCCTAATGCGTGGCGAGGCTTCTGAGCAATCGCCACGTATAAATCCCGGTGCTGTGCCCGTCGTTGAAACTGACGCGGACGGCGTAATTGCCGACTTGCTCGACGTCCACGATGGCGAGCCTTCCCTGCGGAGCAGGGTTTCGCGACTTGTCGGCGCTGGGACTGGCCTCGCGGAGCCGGTCGGCGGTGATCGCGCCGACCACGCCGTCGTCGAACGTCACCTTGAACAGGCCGCCGTTGTCCTGAACCCGTAATTCTTCCGGCCACGGCTCGCCGGGCGGCAAAGGAGAGGGATCGCTCATCGCGGCGGCCTCACGCGATGACGATGCGCGGCGCCGCGCGCTGCGTTGCGCCGTCCAACGCGGCGCGCACCTTGGCGGCGATCTCTATATAGGCTTTCGCCTGCGGGCTGTCGGGCGCGGTCGCAACCACGGGTCGGCCGCCGTCGGAGGTCTCGCGGATCAGCATATGCAGCGGCGCTTCGCCCAGGAAGGGGACGCCCTGGGTTTCGGCCTCATGGCGCGCGCCGCCGTGGGCGAACACGTCGCTGCGCCCGCCGCAATGGGGGCACAGGAAATAGCTCATATTCTCGACGATGCCGAGAATGGGCGTCTCCACCTGCTTGAACATCGCAATCGCCCTGCGGGCGTCGATCAGCGACAGGTCCTGCGGGGTCGAGACGATGACCGCTCCGGCCATGGGCACGTTCTGCGCCAGCGTAAGCTGCACGTCGCCGGTGCCGGGCGGCATGTCGATGACGAGCACGTCGAGCGTTCCCCAATCGACGTCGCGCAGGAACTGGTTGAGCGCAGAGGTGACCATCGGCCCGCGCCAGACGATGGCCGAGTTTTCCTCGACCATGAAGCCGATGGACATGACCTTGACGCCATAAGCCTCGATGGGCAGCAGTTTTTGTCCGTCCGGCGCGAGCGAGGGCTTGTGCGTTATGCCGAACAGGCGCGGCAGCGAAGGGCCGAACACGTCGGCGTCGAGCACGCCGACCTTGAGGCCCAGATGCGCCAGACCCAGCGCGAGATTGCAGGCGGTGGTGGACTTGCCGACGCCGCCCTTGCCCGACGCGACCGCGATGATCTTGGCGACGCCTTCGATGGGACGGCCTCCGCGCGGACGGGCGGGCGTGGGCGCGGGCGTGGGCTTCGCGCCGGGGGCCGACTCGGCGGTGAGAGTGACCAGGGCGGAAGCGACGCCGGGCAGCGCCTTGATCGCGGCTTCCACGGCGGCCTTGGCGGGCTCCATTGCGCGGGCGCGGGCGGGATCGACGCGCAGGGCGACGAACACTTTGGCGTCGCGCTGCGTGACGCCGTCAATGGCGAGGGGCGCGCCGTCGGGGCCTTTGATGCCGGCGAGGGCGGCGCGGATTTCGGATTCGGTGGGCATCGAACTCACTTTAAGGGCGGGGAGGTCGCCGCGTTATATAGGACGATCCGGCGCCGATGACATTCAAATGCGCGCCGCAATCCATTCATAGATGCGCGGATCGGTGAAATCGGGCGCCGCAAAGACTGCGCCGGCGTCGAGCAAGGCGGGCGCGGGCAAGCCGGTGGTGACGCCGACCACCGCGATCCCCGCCGCCACGGCGGCCCGCACGCCTGAGAGCGAATCCTCGAACGCGAGGGCGTCCTGCGGCCGTGCGCCGACGCGGGCCAGCCCCGTCAGATAGGGAAGCGGGTGGGGTTTGCCATGCGCGAGCTCCGGGCCGATCACCAGCGTTTTCAGGCGCTCGGCGAAGCCCAAGGCCGCCAGAACTATCTCGGCGTTGGCGCGCGGCGCGTTGGTGACGACGGCGCAGGCGAGGCCGTGCGCCTGCGCATGGTCGAGCAGCGCTTTGGCGCCGGGCGTCGGCGTCATTTCGCCCACGCGGGCGCGATAGGCCGCCTCCTTGGCGTCCAGCACTTTTGCACGCTCGGCCTCGGGCAGATGCGGCAGGAAACGCGCGCCGATGGCGGAGTTGGGCGCGCCCATAATGTCGCGCACGTAAAGCGCGCGATCCATAGCGATGCCGAACGGAGCGAACACTTCCTGAAACGCAATGAGATGGTCGCCGTCGCTATCGACCAGCGTGCCGTCGAGGTCGAAAAGTAAAGCCGGCCTCACATCGTCGCCCCGATCTGCCAGGGCGCGAATTCCGCCTCGCCATAACCCAACGCCTCGGATTTCGAGCGTTCCCCGCTGGCGACGCGCAATACATGCTCGAATATCTGGCGGCCCTTGGCCTCGATGGACACGCCGTCGAGCACGTCGCCGCAATTGATGTCCATGTCCTCCTCCATGCGGCGAAACATCTCGCTGTTGGTGGCGAGCTTGATCGAGGGCGTCGGCTTGCAGCCGTAGGCCGAGCCGCGCCCGGTGGTGAAGGCCAGCACATTGGCGCCGCCCGCCACCTGACCCGTCGCGGAGACGGGATCGTAGCCGGGCGTGTCCATATAGACGAAGCCATGCGCGGTGACGGGTTCGGCGTATTTGTAGACGCCGTTGAGCGGCGTGGTGCCGCCCTTGGCCGCTGCGCCCAGCGATTTTTCCAGAATGGTGGTGAGGCCGCCGGCCTTGTTGCCGGGCGAGGGATTGTTGTTCATCTCGCCGCCGTTGCGGGCCGTGTAATCCTCCCACCATTTGATGAGGCCGACCAGCTTGTCGCCGATCTCGCGGCTGGCGGCGCGGGCGGTCAGCAGGTGTTCGGCGCCGTAAATCTCGGGCGTCTCGGAAAGGATCGCCGTGCCGCCGTGCTTGACTAGAAGATCGACCGCCGCGCCCAAAGCCGGGTTGGCGGTGATGCCGGAATAGCCGTCGGAGCCGCCGCATTGCAGCGCCAGCATCAGTTCGCTCACAGGCCGCGTCTCCCGCTTGGCGCGCGCGAGAATCGGCAGCATCGCTCGGATGCGGTCGAGCGCCACCGCCACCGTCTTGCGCGTGCCCCCCGTCGCCTGAATGGTGAGGGACTGGAACAGGTCGCCCTCGACGATCGCGTATTCCTCCTTCATGCGGCCGATCTGGAACACTTCGCAGCCCAGCCCGATCATCAATACGCCGCCCATGTTGGGGTTGCCCGCATAGCCCCATTGGGTGCGCTTGAGCGCCTCGAACCCCTCGCCTTTGGCCGCCATGCCGCAGCCGGTGCCGTGAACCAGCGGGATGACGCCGTCGACCTCCGGGTAGTCGTCGAGCAGCCCCTGCTTCTCGACCTCGCGCGCGACGAGCCGGGCGACGGTCGCCGAGCAGTTCACCGAGGTGAGAATCCCCAGATAATTGCGCGTGCCCGTCTTGCCGTTGGCGCGGCGATAGCCCTCGAAGGTCGCCTGTCGTTCGACGGGCAGCAGTTCCACCGCCCGCGCGTCCTGCCCGAAGCGGTAGTCGCGCTGGAAATCGTGCAGCACGCAATTGTGCTCATGCACCCATTCGCCGGGCGCAATATCCCGCGCGGCGAACCCGATGATTTGGCCGAATTTGCGGATCGGCTCGCCGATGGCGATGGGCGCCGCGGCCATCTTGTGGCCGCGCGGCACGCGCTCGCTCGCGGCCACCCCCTCGGGCGCGTCGCCGGGAGCGAAGCCCTCCACGGCGATCAGAACGTTGTCGCGCGCGTCGAGGCGCAGGGCGCGGGGGGTAGGCATGGCTTCTCCTTCAGGGCGTGAACAGGTTGGGTTTTTCGCGGGCTAGGGTCTCGAACGTTTCGCACACGGCGGCGATATGGGCGGACATCGCCGCCCGCGCCGCCTCCGCGTCGCCGCGCGCCACCGCCGCCAGCACCGCGCGGTGCTCGGCGAGCGTCTGGCGCAGACGGCCCGGGGGACTCATCAGCAGGCGCCGCGCCCGCTCCAGATGGTTGCGCACGCCGTCGAGCACTTCCGCCGTGCGATGCAGGCCCAGCGGGCCGGTCAGCCCCTCATGAAAGGCGACGTCGAGCGCATAGAAGCGGGCGCGGTCGCCTGACGCGGCTGCGGCCTCGGCCTCCTCGACGTTGGCGGCGAGTTCGGCGCGGGCGTCCTCGTCGAATTCGAGCGCCGCGCGGGCCGCGATGGCGCTTTCCAGCGCGCCGCGCAGAAACAATTGCTCGCGCACGTCGCCCGCCGAGATCGCCGCCACGAACGAGCCGTGCTGCGGCTCCACCCGCACCAGCCGCTCGAACGCCAGCCGCCCGACCGCCGCCGAGACCGGAAAGCGCGACACGCCGAGCGTTTCGCACAAGGCGGCCTTGTCGATCGCCGCGCCAGGCTCAAGCTCGCCCGACAGGATCGCCTCCCTGATCGCCTCGTAGGCCAGTTCGGCCTTGCCGGGCGCACGCTCGCCCATCGTGATCTCGCTCATTGCCGGCTGACATGTTAGATCCGGGCGAGGCCGCCGCAAAGCGGAAAAGCGGAAAGGAACGCGCGATGACTTATCCCTGGCTCAAGGAGTCTGAGATTTTGCCCGTCGACGGCGCCGTGGGCGCGCTGGCGGGCCGCGCTTTCCGCCCCGGCCTCGGGCCGAGCGTGGTCGCGATTCGGCCCGAAGGCGTGTTCGACCTCACCGCCGTCCACCCCACGATCCGCGACCTCGCCGAAAGCCCCGACCCCGCCGCCGCCCTGCGCGCGGCGACCGGGGAGCGGATTGCGACGCTGGCCGAGTTGCTCGCCAACACGCCGCCCGACACGCGCGACCCCGCAAAACCGTGGCTGCTGGCGCCGGTCGATCTGCAAGCTGTGAAGGCGGCGGGCGTCACCTTCGTCGCCTCGATGGTGGAGCGCGTCATCGAGGAGCGCGCGCGAGGCAACCCCGACAGCGCGCAACGCATCCGCGCCGAGACGCATCGCCTGATCGGCGACGATTTAGCTGCGCTCAAACCGGGTTCGGAAGCGGCGGCGCGGCTCAAGGAGGCGCTTCTCGCCGAAGGCGCGTGGTCGCAATATCTGGAGGTCGGCATCGGCCCGGACGCGGAGATTTTCACCAAGGCGCAACCCATGTCGGCGGTCGGATGCGGCGCGGACGCAGGGGTTCACGAAGCCTCGCGATGGAGCAACCCGGAGCCGGAAGCCGTGCTGATTATCGCCTCCGACGGGCGCATCGTCGGCGCGACGCTCGGCAACGACGTCAACCTGCGCGACTTCGAGGGCCGCAGCGCGCTTTTGCTCGGCAAGGCCAAGGATCAGAACGCCAGCGCGGCGCTCGGCCCGTTCGTACGCTTCTTCGACGCGACGTTTTCGCTGGATGACGTGCGCGCTCTGGAGATTTCGCTGCATGTGCGGGGCGAGGACGGTTTTGTGATGGAGGGCGTCTCGTCGATGTCGCAGATCAGCCGCGACCCCGCCGATCTCGCGGGGCAATTGCTAGGCCCTCATCACGCCTATCCCGATGGGGCGGCGCTCTATCTGGGCACGATGTTCGCCCCCGTGCAGGACCGCGACGCTGCCGGGCAGGGGTTTACGCACAAGCCCGGCGACGTGGTGACGATCCGCGCCGACAAGCTCGGCGCGCTGGTCAACCGCATCCGCCCCGCGCATCTGTGCGAACGCTGGCGCTACGGCGCCGCCGACCTCATGCGAAGCCTCGCGAGAAGGCGCGTGATTTGAGGCCCCGGACCGGCTAGACACCAAACTAGGAACATCAAAGGCGCGGAGAGCATGGCGAGCCCGGAACTTGTCTGGTTGCCGCCCGCCGAGAACTGGCGCGAGCGCATCGCGGCCATCGCCCGCGACGGCGATTTCGACGCGCTTCTGAGCCTCGCGCGGTCGCGGCTGGACTTCGTGCAGACCAACGCGGTCGATCAGATTTTGCGCCGCCGCTGGCCGGAGCGCCCGGCGGCTTTTGACGTTCAGCCGGTGCGTCTCGCACTCCTCGGCTCCTCGACGACTGGCCATCTCGCCGCTGCGCTGCGCGTGGCGGGCCTGCGGGCGAATCTGTGGCTCGACGTCTACGAAGGCGGCTACGGGCAGATGCTTCAGGAGTTCGACGACCCGCGTTCGGGCCTGCACTTGTTCCGTCCCGACGTGGTCGTGTTCGCGCATGACAGCGAGCGCCTCGCCGCCGGGGTGAGCGCCTCCGATTCCCGCGCCGATGTCGACGACACGCTCGCCCGGCTGAAGGACGAACTCTTGGGCCTGTGGCGCAAGGCGCGCACGGCGGGGATAAGCGTGCTGCAACAGACCGCCCTGCCCGCCCCGCCCGCGCTGCTGGGAAACAACGAACATCGCTTGCCGGGTTCGCGCGCGGCCTATCTGGCGCGCGTCAACGTGAGTTTGCGCGAATGGGCGGACACCGAGGGCGTCGATCTCGTCGCGCTCGATGCGGCGGCGGCGCGCGACGGCCTCGCCGCGTGGCGCGACCCGGCTTTGTGGGCGCGCGCCAAGCAGGAGGTGCGGCCCGCCGCCGCGCCCATGTATGGCGAACTCGTCGTGAGATTGCTGGCCGCACGGTTGGGGCGCTCGCGCAAATGTCTGGTGCTCGACCTCGACAACACGCTGTGGGGCGGCGTCATCGGCGACGACGGGTTGAACGGCGTCGTGCTGGGACAGGGAAGCGCGCTAGGCGAGGGATTTCTCGCCGTTCAGGCCTATGCCAAGGATTTGTCGAGACGCGGAATCATCCTCGCCGTCTGCTCGAAGAACGACGAAGCCAACGGTTGGGAGCCGTTCGACAAACATCCCGAGATGATCTTGAGCCGCGTCGACATCGCCTGTTTCGTCGCCAACTGGGACGACAAAGCGGCTAATGTCCAGTTGATCGCGCAGCGCCTCAACATCGGTCTCGACAGCCTCGTGTTTCTTGACGACAACCCGTTCGAGCGCACCCGCGTGCGCGAGGCGCTGCCGATGGTGGGCGTGCCGGAAGTCCCCGACGATCCCGCGCTCGTGCCCGACGTCCTCGCCCTCGCCGGCTATTTCGAGGCCGTCGCGCTGACGGCGGAGGATCGGCTGCGCACCGAGCAATATCGCGGCAACGCCAAACGCCAATCCGAACGCGAGACCTTCGGCGATCTCGCCGCTTATCTGGCGAGCCTCCAGATGCGGCTGATCTGGGGCCGCTTCGACGACGCCCATCGCCAGCGCATCGTCCAGCTCGTCAACAAGACAAACCAGTTCAACCTAACGACGCGCCGCTATTCGGAGGCCGAATACGACGCCTTCCTGCGCGACGCGCAAGTGATCGGCCTGCATCTGCGCCTTCGCGACCGCTTCGGCGACAACGGCCTCATCGCCGTCGTCATCGCGCGCGCGCAGGGCGACGCGCTTGCGATTGATAGCTGGTTGATGAGCTGTCGCGTGCTGGGCCGCGAGGTCGAGCGCGCGACGCTCTTGTTGCTGGTTGAGCAGGCGCGTGCGCGCGGCCTCGCCCGGTTGATTGGCCAATATATCCCTACCTCAAAGAACGGTATGGTGCGCGACCTCTACGAACGGCTCGGCTTTCAGAAGATCGACGACGGCCGCTTCGTTCTGCCGATCGCGGATTTCAAGACCGCCGACCTTCCCATGACGATGGAGACCGCATGACCACGCCGCGCGCGCGAATTCTCGACGAACTCACCAAATTGTTGCAGGACATCTTCGTGCGCGACGACCTCGTGCTGACGCCGGCCACCAGCGCCGCCGACGTGCCCGGCTGGGACAGCATGAAGCAGATCGAGATCAACATCGCCGTCGAAGAGAGGTACGGCGTCCGGTTCACCGCGCGCGAAGTCGACGCGATGCGTTCGGTCGGCGATCTCATCGACGCCATCGTCGCCAAGGCCAAATGAGCGGCGTCGTCGACGAAATCCGGCTGACGTTCGGAGCCAAGGGCTCGAACGCCGACCCTTATCTGGGCGAAGGCTGGCACGGGGCGGAGGCCGCGCATCGCTGGACGGACGGGCGCCGCAGCGTGCTGCGCCTGCCGCCGATGCGGCCGCAGCCCTGGTTTGCGCTGACGCTGCAAGGCTGGGCGCTCGACATCGGCGGCGTCACCCCTCCGCAAATATTGACCGTCGTGCTGAACGGAACCACGCTGCGTCGTCTGCGGCTCGTGGGAAGTATGCCGATGGCCATTGCGGTCCCCGGCGAACTCATTCACGCTGACGCCGAAAACATCATTGTGCTTGACCATCCCGAAGCGGTCAGGCCCTCCGAGTTGCTGCCGGGACACGGCGACGCCCGTATGCTCTCGCTGGCGTTTCAGCGCCTGGACGTCGAGCCGTTGGACGAACCGCTGCACCTGGCGCCGAGGTTGCTCCCCAAAGTAGCGCCGCCGGAAGACGCCGCAGAGGCGAAAGCGGTCGCAGAAGCGTTTCAGAGTTTGGGTCAGAGCTACGACCTCGGCAACTTCCAGCGCGACTACGGCGCCGAACCTTTCGGGCTGCTGAGATTTGCGGGCATCTTTCCGCTCCCCCTGATGCAGGGATTGCGGACGCGTTTCGCGGACGTCGGCGACGTCCACAGGCTCAGCTTCTTCGTGCACGACGGAAGCCGGGAGTATCAGGGCCACCACGCCGACTACGGCCTCGACTATCATACCTTCAAAATGGTGGGCGAAACCGATGTGACGGCGCTGGCCGCTACGGAAGCGCGGCGGCTGGGATATCTTGCGAGGCTGTTCTTCGAGCAATTGGAAAACAACGAAAAGATCTTCGTTCGGGCCGAGCATTTCGAGACGCCCGAAGAGGCGCTGGCGCTGCATCGGCTCTTGCGCGCCTATCATCCGCACGCCCGGCTCATGGTGCTGCAAGCCGCACCGGCCAAGACGCCCGAACGGATCGGGCGCGTGATCGCATTGCGTCCCGGCCTTTATCGCGGTTATCTCTCAAGAATGAGCGACCCGGTGCGCGTTCCCACCCGCCCGCTGTCCGACGAGTGGATGAACCTATGCGCCGCAGTCGTGGCCTATGAACGCGGTTAGCGTCCCACCAACTCGCGCGCCACGATCAGGCGCATGATCTCGTTAGTCCCCTCCAGAATGCGATGCACGCGCAGATCGCGCACGATTTTCTCGATTCCGTAGTCGGCGAGATAGCCGTAGCCGCCGAACAACTGCAACGCGCGGTCGGCGACGCTGAAGCCGGTGTCGGTGGCGAAGCGCTTGGCCATTGCGCACAGCTTCGTCGCGTCGGGCGCGCCATCGTCGAGCGCGGCGGCTGCGCGCCACAGCAGCGTGCGCGCGGCCTCCAGTTCCGTGGCCATGTCGGCGAGGGTGAATTGCAGGGCCTGAAACTCTTCGAGCCGTTTGCCGAACGCTCTTCGCTCTTTCATGTAGGCCAGCGCCTTGTCGAGCGCCGATTGCGCGCCGCCCAGTGAGCAGGCGCCGATGTTGAGGCGCCCGCCGTCGAGCCCCGCCATCGCGAATTTGAAGCCTTCGCCTTCCGCGCCCAGCCGGTTCTCGACCGGCACGCGACAATCTTCGAAGATCACCGCGCGCGTCGGTTGCACGTGCCAGCCCATCTTGCGCTCCTCGGCGCCGAAGGCGAGGCCGGGCGCGCCGCCTTCCACCAGAAACGTCGAAATTCCGCGCGCGCCCTCGTCGCCCGTGCGCGCCATCACGACATAAAAGTCGCGCGCGTTGCCGGCGCCGGAGATGAACTGCTTCACGCCGTTCAGCACGTAATGGTCGCCCTGACGCACGGCGCGCGTCTTCAGGGCCGCCGCGTCGGAGCCGGCGCCGGGTTCGGTCAGGCAATAGCTGGCGAGGCGATCCATCTTCAGCAGCGGCGGCAGAAACTTCTCGCGCTGCGCGGGCGAGCCGAAACGGTCGATCATGCCCGCGCACATATTGTGAATCGAGATGTAAGCCGAAATCGCCGGGCAGGCGGTGGCCAGCGCCTCGAAGATCAGCGCCGCGTCGAAGCGGCTCATGCCGGAGCCGCCGACATCTTCGCTGATATAGATGCCCGCGAAGCCGAGCGCGGCGGTCTGCGCGATCACATCAACGGGGAAGTGCTTCTTCTCGTCCCATTCGAGCGCGTGCGGCGCGATTTTCTCGCGCGCGAAATCGAGTGCGAGGTCGCGCACGGCGATATGGTCCTCGGTGAGCGCGAAGTGCGACACGTTCTTCCTCCACGTCAGGGCGCCAGATCGGCGGCCGCGATCAATTCTTTCACGTAAGGATCGCGCGGTCGCGCGAAAACCTCCCCCGTCGGCCCGCGTTCGACAACCCTGCCCCCGCGCATGACGATCACATCGTCGGCCAGCGCGCGGGCGAGTTCGAGATCGTGGGTGATGAACAGATACGCGAGGCCGCGCTGCGCCTGCAAGCGCCCAAGTTGGGCGACGATGTCGCGTTGCGCGGCGCGGTCGAGCGAGGACGTCGGCTCGTCGAGCACAAGCGCCGCCGGCGCCAGCACGAGCGCCCGCGCCAATGCGACGCGCTGGCGCTGGCCGCCGGAGAGCGCGTCAGGGCCGCGCGCCGCAAGCGCAGGGTCGAGGCCGACTTCGCGCAAGGCGGACTCGGCGGCGCCTCGCGTGGGCCGCCCCTGCGCCGTCAGGCCCTCGGTGACAATTTCGCCGACTCTAAGGCGCGGCGAGAGCGCGCCCCAGGGGTCCTGAAAGACGATCTGCGCATCCGTCCGCGCTCGCCGCAGCGCTTCGCCGGCGAGGCCGTCCACCCGGCGCCCGCTCCATTCGATCCGCCCGGCGGCGGATTGAAGCCGCAGCAGCGCGCGGGCGAGCGTCGATTTGCCGGAGCCCGATTCGCCCACGACCGCGAGCGTGCGGCCCGCGTGCAGCGTGAGGTCGACGCCCTCGACGGCGCGGGTCCGGCCATAGGCGACGCTTAGCGCCCGGCACGCGAGGACGGGCCGCCCCGCCGCGCCGGGCGCAGCGCGCGCCGGGGCCGCCGCGATCAGGCTTTGCGTGTAGGGCGCGCGCGGAGCAGAGAACACCTGCGCGCCTTCTTCGACCACACGTCCCGCCTGCAACACATAAGCGCGGGAAGTATACCGCGCGGCCAGCCTCAGATCGTGGGTGACGAGGATCAGCGCGAGGCCGCGCGCGCGGCGCAGGGCGTCGAGGGTGTCGAGCAGACGCTTCTGCACGGTGGCGTCGAGCGCGGTGGTCGGCTCGTCGGCGATCAAGAGGTCGGGCTCGTTGGCGAGCGCCATAGCGATCATCACGCGCTGGCGCTCGCCGCCCGACAATTCATGCGGATAGGCGCGCGCCCGCGCCGCGCCGACCCCGACCTCGTCGAGCAGCGCGCGGGCGCGGTCCAAGCCGTCGCGGCCTCCATGGGCGATGACCGGCGCGGCGATCTGCTCGCCGGCGCGCGTGAGGGGATCGAGCGCGCTCGACGGCTCCTGAAAGACAAAGGTGATGCGGTCGCCGCGCAGCCGGTCGAGCGCCTGCGGCGTCGCGCCGATCAACTCCTGCCCGCGAAACCGCGCCGAGCCTGTCACGCGCGCTTGCGTGAGGCCCAGCGCCGCATAGAGGGATTGCGTCTTGCCGGAGCCGGATTCGCCCACGACCGCCACGGCCTCGCCCGCCTCGATACGAAGCGACACGTCGCGAACGGCGGGCGTCTCGCCGTAAAAGACCGCGAGACGGGCCAACTCGAACAGCGGGGCGCTCATCGGCTTTTTGTCGGGTCGGCGAGGAAGGCGAGGCCGTAGAGCAGCGTCATCATCAGCAAAGCCGGCGCGATCAGCAGCCACGGCGCGTCCTCGATATGGCGAGCGCCGTCCGCCACCAGCACGCCGACGCTCGTTAGCGGTTCGCGCACGCCCAGACCCAGAAATGAGAGAAAGCTCTCCACCAGAATGACGCGCGGGGCGAGCGTCGCCAGATAGGCGAACGCCAGCCCGGCGAGGTTGGGGGCGATGTGACGCGCGAGGATCGCGGAGGGGCGCGCGCCCAGCGCCCTGGCCGCCAGTACGAACTCACGGCGCTTGAGGCTCAGCGTCGCGCCGCGCGCGAGCCGCGCCATGTCGAGCCATTCCACCGCGCCTATCGCCACGAAGATCAGCGCGAAGCTCCGCCCGAAGAACGCGGTCAGCAGGATCACGAAGAAGATGAAGGGCAGCGCATAAAGCGCATCGACGAACCGCATCATCACAAGATCGACGGCGCCGCCCGCATAGCCCGCAATTATACCGTAAGCGACGCCCACAATAAGCGCCACCGCCGAACCCAGCGCCCCCACCAGCAGCGACACGCGGCCCGCGAGCATCAGCCGCGCCATAAGGTCGCGCCCGTTGGAATCGGCGCCGAGCGGCAACCACAACGACTTGATCGGCGCGGCGACCGTCATCTCGCGCCCGTCGTCGGCAAGGCCAAGCGCGCGGGCGGGGCCGAAGGCGTCGGAGCGCTCGAAATAGACGAGCGCGCGCGGATCGACCGCGACGCGGCCGACGAGCCGCGCCCTCGCCTCCCCGCCTTCGATGACCGTGTCGCGCGCCTCCGCGCGGAGCCGCCCGGCGACACGGACCATAGCGGCCCGCGCCTCGGCTAAAGTCGGGTGCGGGAGCCAGCGTGGCGGGGCGCGTACATAGTCGGGATAGATGCGGGCGAAGTCGCGCCTCTTCACGAGCGGGCCGAGCAGACTGAACACGGCCACCAGCGCCACCAGAACAAGGCCAAGCCTCATTTGCGCGCACGCGGATCGGCGATGAGATAAGCGACGTCGCTGGCGAGATTGAGCGCGACGACGACAGTCGCCGCCAGCAGCGCCGCGCCGAGGCTCACGGTGTAATCGCGATCGAGCGCAGCCATTACGAAATAACGCCCGACGCCGGGCAGGCCGAACAGCGTTTCCACGACCACCGAGCCGGTCAGCACCGAGGCGGCCGCAGGACCAAAATATGAGATCAGCGGCAGCCGCGCCGCGCGGAACGCGCGCGCCAGCCGCACCCGCTCGGGCAAGCCATAGGCCATCGCCGTGCGCTGGTTCGGCGCGGCGAGCGCCTCGCGCGTCGCGCTGCGGGTCAGCCGCGTCACCGCCGCGATTTGCGGGAGCGCGAGCGTCGCCACCGGCAGCACGTAATGGCTGAGGCCCCCCGTTCCCCCCACCGGCAGCCATCCCAGTTTGAGGCCGAACAGAAGTTGCATCAGCGGCGCCAGCACGAAGCTCGGGATCGTCAGCCCCAGGCTGGCGAGCGCGACGACGCCCGCATCGAACCCCGAGCCTGCGCGACGCGCCGCCGCCAAACCCAGCGCGATCCCCAGCGGCCAGGAGATCGCCAGCGCCGCCGCGCCCAGACCCGCCGAGACCGGCAACGCGGCGGCGAACAATTGCGCGACCGTGAAATCGCGCCAGGCGAAGCTCGGCCCGAGATCGCCGTGCGCGAGCGCGAACAGATAGTTCAGGAATTGCCGCCACAGCGGCGCGTCGAGGCCATAGACGCGGCGCAAGCCCGCTAGCGCGGCGGGGTCGAGCGGCCGCTCCAGATCGAACGGCCCGCCCGGCGCGAGCCGCATCAGCGCGAAGCCGAGCGCCGCGACGAACAGCAGCGTCGGCGCCGTCGCCAGCAGCCGGACGAAAATCCACCGCGTCATGTCGCCCGTTCCGCCTTTCGAATCGCTTGGCATCTTGGCGGCATCGCAAGGCGGGTCAACGGCCCGCAGATTCCCGTCACCGACATGTCAAAAGACAGCGCCGCGTCCCGACTTATGAACGATACGGGAACGCCGCCGCGCGACAGAGCGGCCAAAGGGTCGGACATGGCGAATATTCTGGTTATCGACGACGAGCCCCTCATCGCCATGACGATGGGCGATTGGTTGACCGATCTCGGACATAGCGTCGTGGGGCCGGCGGGCGATCTCGACGACGCGCTGACCCTGAGCGAAGCAAAGGTCGACGCGGCGATCCTCGACGTGAGCCTGGGCCCGCGCACGACGGAAGCCGTGGCGGTGCGCCTGGCCGCGCGCGGCGTTCCGTTCGCGGTGGCGAGCGGACACGATGCAGCCTCGCTCAATCCCGTCTTCGCGCGCGGCCGGCTTTTGCCCAAGCCCTTCGGCTTCGAAACCTTCCGGCGAACCGTCGAGACCCTGCTGGGCGCGCAACGCCTCCCGCTTCCCGATTGACATTGACGCGGGATGGCGTTTGCTGCCCGACCGTGGCTCGTGAGCGATTTCCCCGTGGCGACTGAATTGACGCGCTCCCCGCCGTCCGCTTGCGCGCAGTGTACGCTGCGTCAGCGGCCCGCCTTCATCCCCAAGACGCTGGCGGAGGTCGAGTGGCTGCAAAAGCTGAAACAGGGCCAGCATCGGGTCGTGGCGGGGGCGGACCTGTTTCGCGCCGAAGCGCCCAACCCTGAACTTTACACGCTCTATTCCGGCTGGGCTTTCCGCTATCGCGCGCTGCCGGACGGGCGACGCCAGATCCTCAATTTCTATCTGCCCGGCGATCTCATCGGCTTCCAGGCCTCGTTGATAGGCCCGGCCGAACATAGCGTGGAGGCGCTGACGGACGCGCATTTCTGCGTGTTCAAACGCGCGCATGTCTGGAAGATATTTCAGGACTTTCCCGAACTCGCGTTTCAGATGACGTGGCTTGGCGCGCGCGAGCAAGGCATGGTGGACGACGGGCTGACGGCGGTTGGACAGCTTTCGGCGGCGGAACGCATGTCGACGATGATCGTGGGGTTGTTCAAGCGCGCGCGCGCGCTGGGCCTGGTCGAGGACGACCAATTCGAATTTCCGCTGCGCCGCGAGCATCTGGCCGACGCGCTGGGCCTGTCGCTGGTTCATACGATCAAGACGTGGTCGCTCCTGCGGCGGGCCGGGCTTTTCGAGCAGGTCGGCCCGCGCCTGCGGGTCGCCAATCCCCGCCTTACGCCGACGCTGACGGCGTTCTTTGAGCAGGACCGGCGACCCCGGCCGATTCTGTAGCGCAGAGATGAGCACGCGCGATTGACGCGCCGGCGTTATGGCGGCAAACGGAAGGCGAACCTGCGCGGGGTCTGCACGAATTGAAACCACGCCCCGAAGCGGCGCCTGAGGCCGCGAGCCAAGAACTGTTGCAAGTGGGCGCTCTTCCTCTTCGCTTCGAGGATGGCGATCCACTGGTCATGCTTGTCACGTCGAGAGGAACCCGGCGCTGGGTCATTCCCAAGGGCTGGCCGATGAAAGGCAAGAAGAACTGGGCGGCGGCGGCGCAGGAGGCCAAGGAGGAGGCCGGCGTCATCGGCACCACCTTCAAGAAGCCGGTCGGCGAATTTCGCTATTTTAAACGACGCGCGGGAAGTTTCGACCTTTGCCGGGTCGAGGTTTACGTGCTGGGCGTCGAAAAGCATCTCGCCGCTTATCGCGAGAAGGGCCAACGCGAAGCCAATTGGTTTCCGCTGCACGCCGCCGCCGAATTGGTGGAGGAGCCCGGACTGGCGGCTTTGTTGCAGACTATCGACGTCTCGGGCTTCTACAAACCCGTGAAGAAGAAGGCCGGGAAAATCTTCGGCCGCAAAAAATAGCGCGCGCATCGAAGGGCTGCGATTGTCAGGGCGAGCGATGCGAAGCCATCCAGCCGTCGTGTGATCGAAAGCGGCCGCAGCGCCCGCATTGACGCCCACTTGGCGCCCGGCGCTACGGGATCGCTGCGCGCGCGATGACGAAGGCGCCCGTCGAACCCAAATCGCCAAGCGCGTCACGGCGCCGCATGTGTCGGCTCGCCCCCGACGTAAGTCTCGCGCACGGCGCGATCGTCCCCCATCGTCATCAGCACGAACAATTCCTCCGCCAGATCGCCGCTGACCGTTTCCATGCGATGCGCCATCGCGGGCGTGGCGGCGGCGTCGAGCACGACGATGTCGGCTTCAAGGCCCAGCGCCAATGTTCCAATGCGACCTTCCAGCCCCAGCGCGCGCGCGTTGCCTAGAGTGAGTTGATAGAACGCCTGAAACGCAGGCCAACCCTGTCCACGCATCTGCAAAACTTTGTAGGCTTCGTTGGCCGTTTGCAGCAGCGAATAGCTAGTGCCCCCGCCCACATCCGTGGCGAGCGCCACCCTCACGCCCGCCGCATCCAGCCCCGCCTCGTCGAACAGGCCCGAACCGAGGAACAGGTTCGACGTCGGGCAGAACGCCGCAACGCCGTTGTGCTCAGCGAGCGAGGCGATCTCGCGCGGTTCCAGATGGAGGCAATGGCCGAACACGGATTTGGGGCCGACGAGCCCGGCGCGCTCGTAGACGTCGAGATAGTCGCGTGCTTCCGGATAGAGCGTCCTGGTCAGCGCGATCTCGCCGTGGTTCTCGCTCAGGTGCGTCTGCACATGCGCGTCGGGGTATTCTCGCGCGAGCGCGCCCGCCGCCTCCAGTTGCGCCGCCGTCGATGTTATGGCGAAGCGCGGCGTGATCGCGTAGCCGAGCCGTCCGCGCCCGTGCCATTTGTTGAGCAGCGCCTTGCTCTCGTCGTAGCCGCGCTTGACATCGTCGGTAAGCGCGGGCGGCGCGTTGCGGTCCATCATCACCTTGCCCGCGATCATGCGCGCGCCGCGCCGCTCGGCCTCAACGAAGAACGCTTCCGCCGATTCGGGCGCGACGGTGCAATAGACCAGCGCGGTCGTCGTCCCCTGCCGGAACAGTTCGTCGAGAAAGAATCGGGCGACGGCGGAGGCGTGGGCGGGATCGGAGAATTTCTGCTCTTCGACAAACGTGTATTTTTGCAGCCATTCCAGCAATTGCGCGCCGTAGGAGCCGATGACTCGGGTCTGCGGGTAATGGATATGCGCGTCGATGAAGCCCGGCATGACCAGCTTGCCCGCGTGGTCGTCGACCAGCGTCCCCGGAGGGGCGCGCGCGATCACATCCCGCGCGAGGCCGACCTCGGCGATGAGCCCGCGCTCGATGCGCAGCGCGCCGTCCTCGATATAATCGAAACCGCCGCCGCGGCGCGGCGAATCGCGGAAGCTGAGCAGGCGGCCCCTGACGATGCGGCTCACGGCGACACAACGTTTAACCGTAGCAAAGCTATGCGGTCGATTTCGGCCAGCGCGGTCGCGGTTTCAACCGTCGCGTCGTTTTCCAGGCGGCGCGCGAAGGCGGCGAGAATTTCGTCTTTGGAGCGATCCTTGACCGCCATGATGAAGGGGAAGCCGAATTTCGCACGGTAAGCGTCGTTCAGCGCGGCAAACTGCGCGCGCTCGTCGTCAGTCAATTGATCGAGCCCGGCGCCTGCCTGTTCTCTGGTAGAATCCGCCGTCAGCCGCTTCGCCCGCGCGAGACGCCCCGCCAGATCGGGATGGGCGTCGATCAACGCGCGCTTCTGAGCGTCGGTTCCCGCAGCGACGGCCGCCGCCATCGAGGCGGCCACCCCGTCCGCGAACCCCCGGTCGTAGGCCGCCTCCGCCACCCAGCGCGAATGTTCGTAGACGCCGCCGAACCGCTCGACAAACAACGTGCGCGTCAGTTGCGGCGGCTTCCATCCGCCGGGCGGCGCATGCTTGGCGATCCAGTGGCGCGCGATGTCGAGCCGTGTCGCGACCCACGCCTTGTCGTGCCCGCGCACGTAATCGAGAAATCGCGCCAGCGCCGCCGCCCGCCCGGGCCGCCCGACCAACCGGCAATGCAGGCCGATGGACAGCATCTTGGGCGCCGTCTCGCCCTCGGCGTAGAGCAGGTCGAACGCGTCCTTCAGATAGGCGAAGAACTGGTCGCCCGAATTGAACCCCTGCGGCGTGGCGAAGCGCATGTCGTTGGTGTCGAGCGTGTAGGGCACGAACAACTGCGGCCCGCGCGGCCCCTCGATATAATAGGGCAGGTCGTCGGCGTAATTGTCCGCGCAATAGAGGAAGCCGCCCTCCTCGCAGGCGAGCGGGATCGTGTTGATCGACGTGCGGCCCTGATAGAAGCCGAGCGGCCGCGTCCCGGCGACCTCCGTGTGGATGCGGATCGCCTCGGCGATGTCGGCGGCCTCCTTCTCGCGGGCCATGTCGCGGTAGTCGATCCATTTGAGCCCGTGACTGGCGATCTCCCAGCCGGCTTCGTTCATCGCGTCCACGGCAGGTTGATTGCGCGCCATCGCGGTGGCGACGCCATAGACGGTGACGGGCATTTGGCGATCGACAAACAGGCGATGCAGCCGCCAGAAGCCGGCGCGGGAGCCGTATTCGTATATCGATTCCATGTTCATGTGGCGCATTCCCGGCCAGGGCGCCGCGCCGACGATCTCCGACAGGAACGCTTCCGACGCCGCATCGCCGTGCAGGATGTTGTTCTCGCCGCCCTCCTCGTAATTGATGACGAAATTGAGCGCGACGCGCGCCCCGCCCGGCCAGTCCGCGAAAGGGACGTTACGGCCGTAGCCGATCATGTCGCGCGGGTAAGCTTGGCTCATCGGGGTCTCCGGCGGACGTTTAGCCCCCGACGTTACCGCGCCCGCCCGGTTTGCTCCAAGCCGCCATTTGCGGCACAAGCCGCTCGAACTCAAGGACGCCCCATGCTGGACCTCGCGCTCAGCCTTAACGCCCCGCTCGCCCGCCTGACGCTCAACCGGCCCGAGCGACGCAACGCCATGAACGCGGCGATGTGGCGCGGGCTTGTCGAGGTCTGCGCCGAGATCGAGTCGCGCGACGACATCGCCGCCGTCATCGTGGCAGGCGCTGGCGGACATTTCTGCTCCGGCGCCGACATCGCCGAGTTCGACGCCGCTTTCGCCGACCTGCCCGCTGCGCGCGCGTATCTGGGCGCCATCGAGGCGGGGCTGGAGGCGCTGGCTGCGCTCGACCGGCCGACGCTCGCCTGCATCGAGGGGTCGGCTATCGGCGGAGGCCTCGCGGTCGCACTCGCCTGCGACCTTCGGTTTGCATCCGAGGACGCCCACCTCGCCATACCTCCCGCAAAACTCGGCCTGCTCTATGGCCCCGTCGAAACGCGAATGCTGGTGGAGGCCGTCGGCCCCGCCGTCGCCAAAGACCTGTTGTTCAGCGCTCGCCGCGTGCCCCCCGACGAGGCGCTGCGTATCGGCCTCGTCACTCGCCTGGCTCCCGCGTCCGCCGTTGCGCGCGAGGTCGAAGCTTACGGGCATAGTCTCGCGGGGCTCAGCGACGCTTCGATTCGCGGCGCCAAGAAGGCCGTGCGCGCGGCCCGGCGCGGCGAAGCGGCGGCTTTGCGCGCGTTGGTCGAAACGGCGGCGATGTCGCCAGACTTTCGCGAAGGGCGGCGGGCGTTTGCGGAGAAGCGCACTCCCCGGTTCGGAGCCTGACGCGATGGCGCTCTGGCTGACGCCGGAAGGCGCGCTGCAACTGATCGCGCATATCTGCTCGGCGGGTCTCGTCACCGTCCACACGCTGCTTCGCAAGCGCGACGTGCCCGCGTCGATAGGCTGGATCGGCCTAGCGTGGCTGGCCCCCTTCGTCGGCGCGTTGCTTTATTTCGCTTTCGGCGTCAACCGCGTGCGCCGACGCGCGCGCCGCCGCAAGGGCGGCGATCCGCGCCCGGTTTATCAGGGCCGCCAAGGCGGTTCCGACGATCCGCTGGCCGATCTCGAAACCGCCATCGGCGCCGTCACCCGCCATCCTCCGACCCCGGGCAAGGTGGCGGCGGTGCTCTACTGCGGCGACGCGGGCTATCCGCAAATGCTTGCGGCCATCGAAGGCGCGCGGACCTGCGTGCGGCTGGCGACCTTCATCTTCCGCGTCGACGACGTGGGCCGACAGTTCATCGCCGCGCTTGCGGCGGCCAAACGGCGCGGCGTCGAGGTGCATGTGCTGATCGACGGCTTCGGCGGCGGCTTCCTGCGTTCGCCCGCCTATGAGCGGCTGCGGGCGGAGGGCGTGGAGGCGGCGCGGTTCATGCATTCCCTGTGGCCGTGGAAAATAACGTTCCTCAATCTGCGGCTGCACAAGAAGATCCTCGCGGTGGACGGCGACCTCGCCTTTATCGGCGGCCTCAACATCGGCGACGAGAACGTGATGGCGAGCCGTCCCGCAAAGCCCGTCGCCGATCATCACTTCAAGGTGCTGGGGGCGCTAGTCAACGAGATCGAACGCGTGTTCGACGATGACTGGCAATTCGCGGTCGGCAAGCGACCGCCCCGCTCGCCGCCTGCGCCCGCCGTCGAGGGCGCGGGACTGTCGCGCGCAATTCCCTCCGGGCCGGATCAGGAGACCGACCATCTGGCGCTGGTGCTGCTATGCGCCGTCAATTCCGCACGTCGCACGATCCGCGTGGCGACGCCCTATTTCCTGCCTGACGAGCAACTCGTCACAGCGCTCCGGCTGGCGGCGCTGCGCGGCGTGCAGGTCGATATCGTGCTGCCGGCGGATAACAACCATCCCTTCGTCGCCTGGGCGGCGCAGGCGCATGTGCGCCCGATTCTGGAATCGGGCTGCCGCATCTGGTTCAAGCCGCCTCCCTTCGATCATTCCAAACTGATGACCATCGACGGCACGTGGTCGCTGGTCGGCAGCGCCAACTGGGACGCGCGCAGCCTCAGGCTCAATTTCGAGATCACCGCCGAATTCCGCGACGCCAACCTCGCCGCCGAGCTGGAGCGCGTCATCGACGTCGGACGCGGCCGACGCCTTACGGTGGCCGATCTCGACGCCCGTCCGCTCCCCGTAAAGCTGCGCGACGCGGCGATCCGGCTGGCGCTGCCCTATATTTGACGATGAAGATCGCTTCCTACAACATCCACAAATGCCGGGGCGTGGACGGACAAACCCGGCCCGAGCGCATCCTCGCCGTCGTCAAGGAACTCGACGCCGACCTGATCGCGCTTCAGGAGGTCGACAAACGTTTTGGCCGGCGCGACGGGTTGCTCGACCGGCAAGCGATCCTGAAAGAAACCGGCATGCAGCTGCTGGTGCAGTCGGACGAGCCGAACGGCCACGGCTGGCATGGCAACGCGCTGCTGGTGCGCGGCGAGCCCAAATCCTACCGGCGGCTGCGCCTGCATCTGCCGGGCTTCGAGCCGCGCGGGGCGGTGGTGGCGGAACTGGATTTCGGCGGCGGCGAGTTCCGTGTCATCGCCGCGCATCTGGGCCTGCTGCTGCGCTCGCGGCGCGATCAGGCGGCGGCGCTGCTGCGGCTGCATCGGGAATTGCCGGAGATGCCGACGATCCTGATGGGCGATTTCAACGAATGGCGCGGGCGGCGCGCGGGGTCGCTGAGCGTGCTGGAATCGACGTTCCCCGTCCCCGCCTCCCCGCGCAGCTTTCCCTCGCGCCGGCCGGTTTTCGCGCTCGACCGGATTCTAGGCTGGCCGGGCGGTCTGGTGCAGGACCTGGCGGTGCATGTTTCGCCGCTCGCGCGGGTCGCGTCGGATCATCTCCCCTTGACGGCGCGGGCCTCTTTTTGAAGGCGGCGCACTCCCCTGGTTTGCGAAGACATCAACTATAGGGTCATATTATGCAAGGTTCGAGCAGACGCTAGCATCTATACAGTGTTTTCGCGGCACCGCCGCAATAGCTTCAGCGTATTAGACAAGTTTGTTATATATTCGTCGCTTGGTCAAACTGTGGCGGGGCCGATGTATTTCTTGAGGTTCGTGCCGTTCTGTTGGGGTATCTATGCCGGTTAAAATCATTCCCCGCTGATTGCAGTCCTGTCGGTCTCGGCGGTGTTGGTAGTCGGCGACATTTTAATGAGGCGAAAGCAATTATTTCGCAACAACGAAGCGAAAGTCGGAGTGGGACTGTTCGCCAGCAGAGTCGCATTCTATTTAGCGGCCGTGTTCGTTTTGTCTTTGATCTCGCAGGGCTTCGGCTATCTCATTGGCTACTTCATCCTCGGAGCGTGACGGGATGGCCAAAACGACCGTGAAATGCTCTTGCGGCACCGTTTACGAACGCGAGACCCACAAGTTGCAATTCCGCGACCGCGACAGCTTCGCGTGCCGGCTCTGCGGCGCATAAATGAAGTCGTGGAGCAGCTCGGTCGTTCCGAACTTCAAACTGATCGAGACGCCCGACGGCGCGAAGGTCGAACTTTGTAGACGCCGCCCTTAGGCGGCATCCGTTATTGGGCTATCAGCGTCGGCGCGGCATGTCCGGCGGGAGAACTTCGTAGAGCCTCCGTGCGTCAATCCGAAAGCGCGACTGGATGTCCACGACGGGCTCGCCGTCAGCGTACATCCGGATCGCTTCCTGCGCCTCGCTGGGCGTCAATCGGCGCAAGTGCCCCCGTCCAGGGGGACGCCGTCCGCCCGGGGGGTTAACGTTTTTCCCATTTGCCATACGTAATGTGACCTTTTGGCTATTGCCGCCGGCCTCATGATGGGTAAAGGTCGCCTTGTTGGAGACTTCCAAACCGGTCGGCGTCATTCCCGGCATTGCGGCGTTGCAAGCACCTCTCTGCCGGGGGCCGGCTTTGGGTTATTTCCCACCGTCCGACTGAACATTTGTGCCGTGAGTCGTCCGTTGGGCGCAAGGCTTCCACCGTAAGGTGCCCTGGTTTTCCCCATTATCTGTGGATAGCGCTTCCTTTTGGACTTCAAACGTTCCTCTGCGCACCCGATTTCAGTGGAAATCGGTGCCGTTTCGTGAATCGAGCGCGCGGAAATGGCCCAAGGCCCCGAATCGATTTGAGCTTCGCCTAAAGGTGCCCGACGTTGCGACGCTTCATCTTTCTGCGCGTTCGCCGATTGGCCTATATCGCGTATCGTCGGCAGCCTGCAGGCGGCGCGTGTGCTGTCCTAACCCTGCGTCACCGCCTTCCATTTCGGCGTCGGCGGCACGCTCAACAGGCCCTCGCCGTCGAGCACGACCGTTTCGCCGACCCGGCACGCGCAGAGCAGCCGCACCCGGCGCCCCTTCTCGGTCAGTTCCGCCACCTCGACCGAAACTTCGACCACGTCGCCGATCTTGACGGGACCACGAAAGTTGAGCGTCTGCGAAATATAGACCGCGCCGGGCCCCGGCAGCCGCATGCCGATGACCGCCGAAATCAGGCTTGCGGTATAGAGCCCGTGGACGATGCGCTCGCCAAACCGCGTCTTGCGCGCGAAATGCTCCGAGAGATGGATCGGGTTATGGTCGCCCGAAAGTTCCGCGAAGCCAATCACATCCTCGTTGAGCACGGTCTTGGAGAGCGTCTCGCGCATGCCAAGCGCAAGGTCCTCGAAATAATGGGTCTGAAACGGCGCGCGGCTCAACGGCGGCTTTCCTCCCGGGATTCTTTCTAAGGTCAGAGCGCGCGGTGGCCCCGCGTAAAGGTGACGAAGGTCGGAGTCTCAGTTGCCGCGCTTGTCGGCCTGACCCGCGCCTTCGAGATAGCCGGCGGTGTCGGACTTGCAGCCGTAGGCTTTACGCTCGTCATGGGCGAGCGGATAGGATTCCAGATGTCCGTCCTTGCCGCAGCGCTCGTAGGCAAGCGGGCCGGGCAGCGGATAGGGGCTGCATCCCGCCAATGTCGACGCGAGAATCAGGAGTGCGCCGCAAGTTTTCCAGGTCATCGCGAATCCCCGCCCGCGCTCCTGCTACCACGCGAAAGCCGACCCCGCCAAGTTCAGGCGTCCAGCCGCGTGTAAAGCACGCGCGCTTCCGCCGACGGCCCGCGCCGGTCGCCGATTCCCTCGACGCGCAGGTGAGCGTTGCGCCCGCCGAACGCCAGAATCAGCACGTCGCCGGGGCGGATGTTGCGGCTGGGCTTGTCCACTACGATCTGTTCGCCCGACCGGGCGACGCGGACCTCGCCCTCCGCGACGCGCTTGGCGGCAAGCGCCCGCGTTTTGCAGAAGCGCGCGCGCCACAGCCACACGTCGATCCGGCAGGGCTCCTGCGGACCGGGAGACGGAGGGGCTTCGACGACTGGCGCGGCGGGGCGGGTCGAGGGCGGGCCGCGCCGGCGCCACAGTCCGCCTTCCGCCTTGCCGGCCGGGATGAAGCTCAAGGCCCGCAGCACCCGCTCGGCCTGAGCGGCGCTCCAGCCGAGGGCGTCGAGCGTCTCTTTTGATAGGCGAAAGCCCGCCTCGGCGGCGCGCGCGATGTCGCCAATCCGCTCCAGCGCTTCGATGTCGGCGGCGCAGCCGGCGAGAGCGCGCTGGCCACGATAGGCCAGCGCCTCCTTAGGGATCGTCGCGCGGGGCAGCGCCGCGAGGCTGCCCTGGGGGCGCCAGTCAGGGGCGGCGAGGTCGGCGAAAATGTCGCGCAGCCAGCGCGTCTCGGGCGCGACGACGTCCGTGACATAGATCGTGAACGCGCCGAACCGCACGCCGAGGTCGCGCAGGGCGCGGCGCTCGGCGCGGTAAAGCGCCCGGATATATTCCTCGGCGTCGCGCCGGGGAACCGCGCCCGCCGCCTCGACGAGTTGATACGCCAGACCGCG
>JAYVYJ010000001.1:0-6184 GCA_043784465.1 Hyphomicrobiales bacterium | reverse complement strand
GAAAAGAGGCGTCGTGCGATTATGGCGTTTGGCGTTTGACCACTTTACTTCTTCGAGTCAGATTGGCCTCGTTATCAGGGAGACCAAGGTGGTAAAGACAAAGAACAATAGGACGCCAGAGAGCGAGATGCGAATCGGCGCCCTTCAAGTTGCCCGCAGCAAACCGAACGGGTATGCGACCACGACAGACGTAAAGTCAGAGATCCACAGATATATTCAGTTGACACCAGAGGATTTGCAACAAGGAATAACGAGGACGAACGAACCAATATATTATCAGATTGTTGGAAATGTGGTCTGCCATCAAGGCAGTTCAAAGAGTTTATTCAATAAGGGATATGCAATCCGAGAGGAGGACGGACTTACAATAACGGACTTAGGGCTAGCTTATCTGAAAAAACAAGGCGTTTAGCCGAATTTCGCTTTGTACCCCGGCTTCAGCCATTTTAGCTCTGTCCCGTTAGCCGCGTCCTTGTCCCAGACCATCCATGCATAAGCAGTCGTGCCAGTCCCTTTCTGCACTGCACCCGCCGGATAAAAAGTTATGCGCTCGCTGAAAACCCAAACGCGGCTGGGGGGAGCCTTGGAAAAGATTGTGTTAGCGCGGTTAGCGCCCTCAAGGAACGCGAGGCGAAGCAAAAGAGCGAATTTGTGCTTGGAGCATTCTAGCCCACTTCGCACAAAGCCCTCTGCCGCGTTGTAGGGCGGGTTAGTGATGATGTTATCGGACCGGCGCTTTGGGCAGAGGAAGTCCTCTCCAGGATCGCCATAGCCCCGATTATAGAGGTCGGAACTGACAACAGCGCGGCCCGTCGTTTCCAGCACGCGTGACATTGCGCCGTCGCCGCAGGCGCTCTCCCATATTTCTCCGGTAAAGCGCTCGTTGTCTACCAACGCGTGGGTCGCCCAAGCAGGTGTTGGGAAATAATCGGGGCCGTCAAGGTCGGCAAACCGCTTTATGGTCGGTTTGAAGCCGCCATTCAGATTGTATGTCGCATCCATAAAAACATAGTACTAGAAATTAAGGATTCACAAACAGTTAACGCCACCCCTGCGCCTGCGACGAATTGACTCATGCGAGGTTGTTGCGTTGCAAATCCCCCTTCCATTCGCGCGAAGCCGGATGCGCCAGGGCAGTGTCTCAGTTGAATTTTTACGGGCTGGACCCGGCTCGCGCTGACCTGCAATCCTTTAGACCGCAGGTCCCGCACAGAATCCCAGGACCAGCACCCATATGCAGATGTCGGACAGACACGCTGGTTTCGCAAAAATGCGCAGGTTTCGCGCCCAAATCCTCGCATTGCTCTGCGAAGGTCCTTCGAGGAAGAATGCGGCATAACGGCTTGGAACGGACTAGTAGCACATTTTTGCCATAATCCGGGGTTCCCAGTCGGCTTAACAGGGGAGTCTTCCGTGACAAAAGAGCAGCGAAACGAGAAGATTCTCAAAGCTATCGAGGCAGCCACCGCCAGAGGCGTAGTTTCAAAAGAAAAAGCTCGTGAAACGCTCACAGCAGAGGGCATTTACACGGCGAAGGGCAAGCTAAAAGTTGAGTTTGGCGGGAAGCCGCAAAAACGAGATGATGCCGCTGCTTGAGCAGGCTCGCGACATCGTTCGTTTTAGGATACCACGGTTGCGATGAAGCAATCGCTCGGGAGGCTGTCCTTGAAGGCGTGAACCTTATCAAGAGCGACAAGGATTATGACTGGCTCGGGCCGGGAGCTTACTTTTGGGAATCCGACCCGAAAAGAGCGATGGAATGGGCGGAATGGAAGGTTTCTCAGGGATTGTTCAAGAAAGCCGCTATTGTCGGGGCTGTGATAGACCTGCGAAATTGTTTGGATTTGGTTTCTAGGGACGACATTGAATTACTTCGGGCCGCTCATAAATCATTCGTGAAAATCCAAAAGCGTTCGGGCCTTCCCATCCCCAAAAACAAAAACCCGCGTGGCTCAGCGGACAAGGATAGGGTTCTTCGGTTCCTTGATTGCGCTGTGCTTAGGCATCTGCATTCAATCGTGGATGACATCAACGATGCCGACATCGGGCTTACGTCTTTTGATACAGTTAGAGGTATGTTCGTAGAAGGCTCCCGCGCATATCCGGGGAGCGGAATCTACCGGAAGAGCCACGTTCAAATTGCGGTGAGAACCCCTTCCTGCGTTCGCGGGCTTTTCTTCCCATTAAATTCAAACTGAGACACTACCCAAAATTCGGAGTTTTTCGTTCAATATAGTTAACGGGCGTTCCGGATTCCGTGCATCAATCCGGGTACACCAGTTCGCGAATCTGAAAGCGGTCTTTGGGAATGATGCGATGCATGTTTGGCGCATATTGAGCACGCACCCATTGCTCGCCGTCGCGATACACCCAGACGATTTGCTGATATTCGCGATGGCGAACCCGGATTTTCTCTACATTGTTGTCAGATTGCAGACGCCCGGTGACGCCGTCGTCCTTTATTTCGACCAACGCGATAGCGTCCCGGCTTGAGCGCCCCGCCACGCCGACAATAAAATCGGGAAAAAACCGCTTGCCCGACGGCAAAAATAGGCGGGTTGCCCAGGTCTCGTTTTCCGGGTTTCTCATCCACCAATTTACCGTGCCCGTGTCGTCGTCGTCGAGCAATTGAGCAAAATCGCGCTCTTCCCCGTTCAGCCGCTCAGGAAACACGCCGTAGCCGCCTTTGCGCGCCTCAGGGAGGCCCTCCGGCCAGAATTGTGCTCAGGGATCGGAACAGGCTTAAGTGCGACCCTTCGGCCTCTCGCCACGCCTCGGGCTTCCTTGAGGGCGTCAGGATATTTCATGACGGCTAGTTCGACGGCGCGGCGCAAATCGGAATTGTCGAATTCAATTCCATCGGCCTCGCATCGCTTCCGCAGTTCGGCAATAAGCGCCCGCTGTAAATCGCGCGGATCAATTGTGTTATCGAACTCGAATTCGTGCTGCGCCTTTTCAGCGATGCGCGCGTTGGACATCAGCAACCCAATCGAGCGGAATTCCTCTGTATTTTGTTCGAATAAATCCCGAAGGCCTAGCGTCGCATTGCGGCGCTTGCGGTGCAATTCACCAGTGACATCGGTGGACTGGCAGAATTCACGGGCAATATCCTGAACCAAGCCGTTGGCTATCTCATGGGGTTGCAGCGGAACCTCTTGATAGAGGTCTTTTGGTATGCCCAAATCCGTCCGCAGCCGATATGTTCTTGTATTCCGTAACGATGTCCTCTCGGTGCCCGCCTGATAAGGACGCAATTGTTCTTCCATGCGACCGAACAATGGCGTCTCGCCGAGGGCCGCCAAGGCTTCACCTGTTTTGATGGCTTTGTCTTGCACGGCCGGCGGAAGGTGCAGGGCGTCGCGAAGCACAAATCCCGCATCGATAACGGCCAGCAATCTCGCTTCCCGTTCTTGCGGATCGACGGGCGGGGGCGGCGGGCGGGGGATGGAGCGGAATTGCACGCCCGGCGCCATAGTGGCGGGGGACTCGCCGTATTGAACGACATCGAGGGTATCGGTGATAAGTTCGATGCTATGTCGAACGGCCTTAAGTTCATCGACGGCGGCGCTTAGGCCCTCCTGTAATTCCGCGTCGGTCAAAAATACATAGCCGCGATCCAAAAGCGGGTCAGTCCCGTGGAAGGGCCGGACGGCGGGATGAACGCGCATTACGCGGCCTACGATCTGCAACCCGAAATCCTTGCCACGGCTGGGTCGGACAGAGATCAACGTCCAGGCGCGCGGCGCATCGAAGCCGGTGGCGACGGCAACCTTGAAAATCAGCACTTCCTTGGAAGGATCATAGGCCAGCACGTGGAATTCCGGGTCCGGCTCGCCGGACGTATGCACGGCAATTGTTTCTTCCCGAACGCCGATTTCCTTCAGCTTTTGTTTGACGCGCGCGACGG
Organism: Hyphomicrobiales bacterium; assembly: GCA_043784465.1. Taxonomy (GTDB): domain Bacteria; phylum Pseudomonadota; class Alphaproteobacteria; order Rhizobiales; family Beijerinckiaceae; genus Roseiarcus. Next base: position 2,277 of record JAYVYJ010000001.1, on the reverse strand, counting down.
GGTCTTCGCCGCCGCCGGCTTGGTCTTCGACCTGAATCAGCATCAGGGGAGTGACGCCAATCCCTCTTTCGGCCAGCCGTTCCCTTATGAGGCAATGCTGCGACCATCCCGCCTGCAACGTGCCTTGTTCGAGGTCTATCAGGGCCAAATCGTCAGCGTGAAATTTCAAAATGCCGAGCATCAGCCCGCGCTTGTTCAGGCCCGCCGTGACGACTTCAGCGCGATCAATCACGATGCGGCTGGCGACTTCTATGCCCGCTACTTTCTCGAATTGCTCCAGCTTGTCATCGTTGGGCGTCGCGGTCGCGAGAATGGTGAAATCGGGTTTCAAGCCCTGCAAATAGAATTCCGCCGCCGCCGTGGCGGAAGCTCCGAAATTCAAATGCGCTTCGTCGATAACGACGCCGATATAGAAACCCGCGTCGCGCAAATCGGCCAGCATATCGTCGAGCGACAGCGAATGTTCGCTGGTCCGCCGCACTTTTCGCGCGTCCTTGTTGCGAGAGGCGACGGAAGCCCAGGTTTGAATGAAAACATCGCCGTCGCGCGTCTGCGAGGCCTCCCGGTCCTTGTAGACGTCGCGCATTCGCAGCGAGCCGCATTGCTCGACCAGCGCCGCCCGCGTCTGGCTGACAAGCCCGGAATAGGGCGCGAACCAGAACCAAACGGTCTTGTTCGGCAAGGCGCCGCGCATCGCCTCCAGCGTTCGCCCCAGCATCAAGGTCTTGCCGGAACCGGTCGGCGCCTGAAGCAGCGCCACACCGCTTTGCAGGGCCACGGCGCGGCGACGGGAAGGGTTTGCCTCATGCAATTGCGTGATGCGTCCAAGCGTCCCTATCAGCGCATCCACCGCGCTTTGCTGAAAACCGGCCAGCGCCAGCCGCGCTTCGCCCTTCATTGCTGAAACCTCTTTACGAGGGTTTCACGAACGGGCCTCACTTCGATATCGAGGCCGGTCAGTTCGGGGGCGATTTGCCCCGGTGCCCATGCGTACACAAACACGTTGCGGCGAGCTTCCCCCAGCGCCCGCAGCTTGCCGACGAGCGCTTCGTCGAAGCGATCAACATAGACCAGAATCAGCGCGTCGGACTCGCGAAGCTGAAACGGTTGACCTTCGGCGTAGAGGGTCAAGGGAAGGTCGTGCATCGCCTCCAGCGCCGCCCAAGCCTCGTGGCTTTGTAACTCAAGGTTGAGGTCTTCAAAGGCGATCTGGCGCATCGTGAGATAAGCGAATTCGGCGGACAGGTTTTCGAATTTCTTGTCGGTCGAGGCGTTGAGGCGGCGGACGCGTTCCGCCGTCACGTCTCGGCAAATGTTCTTGGCCGGTTCGTCTGCGCTTGCCTCGGTCGATGAGACCATAATGAAGCGGCGGTCGCCATCGTCTTCGGCGTTCAGCTCCATCACCGCTTGCGCCGTCGTGGCGGAACCGGCGAAGAAGTCGAGGATCAAATCGCCGGGGCTAGACGCCTGTCGGACGAGTTCCCGGATGAGGGACGGCGGCTTGGCGTAGTTGAAAGCCTTTTCGCCGAACACGTCTTTCACCGCCTTCGCGCCTTCGTCATTCGTCCCCGTCACGATGACATTTGCGCCATTTTCGATCGTGTTAGCCTCGGATTTGGGCGTAATCCAACTTGAAAGAGGCTGGTTGGCATTTCTCAAGTCTTTTTTGAAACGCTTAAAAGCAGGCGTTCCAAAACCAACGCGTTTCCCAACCCAGAAATCTAGGTTTGGTAAGTCCTCCCGAAGCAATGACGAAGAGCCGCTTGACGGCACGTTCCCGGCGCGGATTGCGGAAATCAATTCCTCCTTGGTCGCCCAGACAACGACTTTTTGGCCCTTGGGAAAAAGGATTCGCTTTTCTGCTATCCAGTCCTCCATAAATTTTGTGCGAACTTTTGTATCGGGCTTGACTGTCCCCTTTGAGGTATATCGCCAAACACTGTCGGGATTGCATGGAAACCAAGTCTCCGTTTCAGGGTCAAAAAGCGGAAAATAGGTATTTGGTCGCTCAAATCTATTATGCGCTTTTGTAAGATCGCTGCTTCGCCAATCGCCACGAATATCGTTGTCGCCATTTGAGTACATTTTGAAAGTCTTTTCGGTTCCGCAAAAACGGAACCCGGGATTGCCGTAAACCAGCACATATTCGTGGTTTTCGGACAAAAATGCGGGGCCGCCTCTCATGAATCCCCTCATTTGGAGAGCGGCCTGATTTCAGCGTCTTTTCGCCCTCCCGTCGGGTGAGCGGGGTGCCCGAAAATCTCGGATGAGCGCGGC